>JBAYOD010000009.1:0-28743 GCA_041678445.1 Burkholderiaceae bacterium
CGCGACCGAAACGAGTCCGCACTTTTATCCGGAATAAGCGCACGATTCGACCATGCAGCGGCCGAATTCTCGCTGTGCAGAGATTCGGTGCGCAGAAGTGCTTTTGATCAGCGTTTCCTTTGTTCTCGAGGGCAAACCCATCACGGAAAGGCCGAAGGACTCGCACGACATCATTGGCGTCTTTCGCCAGGCACTCAACCCTGGCTGGGCAAACCAGACTCTCAGCTACGGCGAGCCCGTACTGAACCAGCTTCGCGAACGCCACGCGGACCAGATGAGGGAGCGGCCCGAGATTGGACCAGGTGAGTTCAAGACCGTAGCGAACCGCGCCGGCAGCACCGAGTTCGTAGCCCCTCGTCTTGCGAGAGGAACCCTCGTTGAAGGGTCGAGGCTCCTCCCCACAGTGCCCGCCGGTACAGCCCGGGCCCTCGTGGCAATGTTCCTTGTATCGGAAGTCCACCCGTTCACGGATGGCAACGGGCGACTCGCGCGTCTGGTCATGAACGCAGAGCTTTCCGTGGCGAACAGCTGTCGCATCATTATTCCGACGCTGTTCAGAGAGGAGTATCTGGATTGTTTGCGCGTACTCACGAGAGACGGGGATCCGAAACCGTTTCTGGACGCCATGCAGTGGATTCACAAATGGACGGCGTCCTTCGAGTACGAGAACCTTGACAAGACCATAGCGGAAATGGGGGCCTGCAATGCATTTGAGAAGTCTCGCACCTTCTACAAATTGTTCTTCCCCTCCAGGGCCTGAAGCGAGCCGGCGGTAGCCGCGGCCCTCGGCATCGGGGCGATGCCCCGGTGAACCGACCCGCCAGCGCCCGGATCCGCCTTCACCCCGCCAGCATCCCCTCCAGCCGCTGGCGGATCAGCGATTCGGCCTGCTGCATGATGCCGTCGATCAGCTCCTTGACGGTCGGCACGTCGTGGATCAGGCCGGCCACCATGCCGCAGCTCCAGGCGCCGGCTTCCATGTCGCCTTGCAGCATGACGCGCGGGTAGACGCCGGCAACCAGTTCGCGGATGTCGGCGATCGCGGTGGCAGTGCCTTTCTCGCGTTCGATCTCGATGATGCGTTCGACGGCGCTGTTGGCCAGCACGCGCTCGGTGTTGCGCAGCGGGCGCATGATCAGCCGTGTGTCGAGTTCGCTGGCGGCGACGATCGCCTGCTTGACGTTCTCGTGCACCGGGGCTTCCTTCGTGGCGATGAAGCGTGTGCCCATGTTGATGCCGTCGGCGCCGAGCGCCAGGGCGGCGACCAGCGAGCGGCCGTCGGCCATGCCTCCGGAAGCCACGAAGGGGATGTCGAGTTCCTCGGCAGCGCGTGGCAGCAGGATGAAGTTGGGGATGTCGTCCTCGCCAGGGTGCCCGCCGCACTCGAAGCCATCGACGCTGACTGCATCGCAGCCGATGCGTTGCGCCTTCAGTGAGTGGCGCACCGAGGTGCACTTGTGGATGACCTTGATGTCACCGGCCTTCAAGGCGGGCATGTAGGCCTCGGGGCTGCGGCCAGCGGTTTCGACGATGCGTACACCGCCCTGGATGATCGCGTCGATGTATTCGGGGTAGGGCGGATCGGCAAATCCAGGCAGGAAGGTCAGGTTCACGCCGAAGGGCTTGTCGGTCATCTCCCGGCAGCGAGCGATCTCGCGGGCCAGTTTCTCCGGCGTTCCCTGTGTGAGTCCGGTGATGATGCCCAGGCCGCCCGCATTGGAGACGGCGGCTGCCAGTTCGGCGAAACCAACATAGTGCATGCCGCCCTGGATGACGGGATGCTCGATACCGAAGAGTTCGGTGATGCGTGTTTTCACTGTCTGGATTCCGGTCTTGAGGTTGGAGACACGCAATGATAATCGGGCCGGTCAGCCATTGCTGCTGCCTCGCGCCGCAATGGCCCAGGCAGATGCCTGCGGCGCTATCATCTGGCTGCCGTTTCCGTCATGTCCGCCGTTTTTCCTGCTTCCACCACTTCGGCTGCTCCCGGAATCCTTCAGACGATGCTTTCCTTCCTGCCTTCGCCGGTGCGCGGCGTGATCGCCACCGTGTTGCTGATCCTGAACTCGCTGCTGTGGTGCGGCGTGCTGTTCGTGCTGGCCCTGGTCAAGCTGGTCCTGCCGTTCCCGACGGTGCGCCGGCGGATGGACCCGTTGCTCAACGCGGTGGCGGCGAACTGGATCTCGGGCAACAGCGCGTGGATGCGGTTGACCCAGCGCTCGGTCTGGGATGTCGAAGGAGTGGAGGCACTCGATCCGGGCGGCTGGTACATGGTCAACGCCAACCACCAGAGCTGGGTCGACATCTTCGTGCTGCAGCATGTGCTGAACCGCCGGATCCCGCTGCTGAAGTTCTTCCTCAAGCAGGAGCTGATCTGGGTTCCGGTGATGGGCCTGGCCTGGTGGGCGCTCGATTTCCCGTTCATGCGCCGCCATTCCGACGCCTACCTGCGGGCCCATCCGGAAAAGCGCTTCGAAGACCTGGAAGCCTCGCGGCGCGCCTGCGAGAAGTTCGCGCTGACGCCCACCAGCGTGATGAACTTTCCCGAGGCAAGCCGGTTCAGCGCGGAAAAACACGCGGCCCAGCGCTCACCCTATCGCCATCTGCTCAAGCCCAAGGCCGGCGCGATGGCGCTGGCCCTGAGCGTGCTGGGCGACCGTTTCCGCTCCTTCGTCGACGTGACGATCGTTTATCCGGGAGGCGTGCCGAGCTTCTGGGATTTTCTCTGCGGCCGGATGGACAAGGTGATCGTCCGGGTCAGGCGTCTGGAAATTCCGGTCGAAACCACGGCCGGTGACTACGCGAGCGATCCGCGTTTTCGCAAGTCGGTACAGCGCTGGCAACAGGCGCGCTGGGCCGAAAAGGATGCGCAGATCGACGCGCTGCTCAGACCTCACCCGGACGCGGAATCGACTCGGTCCTGAAATCGGCCGGCAGTACGATTTCGAGCAGTTCCAGATCGGCCGAATGCGCGATCTCCCGGTGGCGGACGCCGGGTGACTGGTGCACGCAGCTGCCGGCTTCCAGCAGCACCTCGCCGATGCCTTCGTACTCGAAGCGGGCCCAACCCTTCAGGACATAGACGAGTTGCAGCTCGACGTCGTGGCGATGCCACTCGCCGGTTGCGTTCGTGCCTTCGCGCGCGCGGATCACGTGCATGACGGCCTTGCCGGCGGTGGCTTGCCGGATGCCCAGATCGCGATACTCGAAATACGACCTGAGGCCATCGGTGACGAACTGTCCGTCACGGGCATGCTGGACGCTGAATTTCATCACAGGTTCTCCCCTGGGTCACTCGGGCGTGATCTTCGCGTTGGCGAGCTGCTCCTGGGCCAGCACCAGGGCCGGCACGAAAGCGCTGCCATGGCCGAGCGCGCTGGCGGTAACCAGGCTCTGGTGGACCGCTTCGCCGATCTGGGCGGCAACCGGCAGGCTTTCGGCCAGGTGGGTGTAATAGCGAAGATCCTTGCGGGCGTTGTCCAGTTCGAACTTCAGGCCTTCGAAGTCACCGTCCAGTGTCCGGGCCATTGCCTGGAAGAGCCCCGAGTTGACCCCGCCCGCCGAAACGACGTCGACCAGCCGGCGCGGATCGATGCCGGCCCGCACGCCGACCGCAAAGGCTTCGGCTGCCGATGTGCAGATCGCCTGCGCGATGAAGTTGTTGAGCAGCTTGACGACGTGGCCAGCACCCGGGCCGCCGGCGTGGAAGACGTTCTCGCAATAGGCTTCGAGCACTGGCCGGATCGTCGCCAGCACTGCGTCGTCAGCACCCACCATGGTGTTCAGGCGCCCCTGTTCGGCCTCGACCGGCGTGCGGGTCAAGGGGGCATCGACGAGGGTGACGCCGCGCGCCGCACAGGCTTCGCGCAGCCTGGCCGTCGAGTCGGGTTCGCTGGTCGAGGCGTCGACGACGATCAGGCCCTGCCCGGGCTCGGTGAGGATGCCGTCGGGCCCGCTCAGCACCTGCTCGACCTGGGGCGAGCCGGTCACACAGACGATGACGAGTTCGCAGTCGCGGCCCAGTGCGGCAGGCGTTTCCGCCAGCGAGGCGCCGGCGCTGAGCAGATCGGCCACGCGCTCCCGGTTGCGATGGACGGTCAATGACAACTTGAAGCCCCTGGCCAGCAGGCTCCTGGCCATCCCGTGGCCCATCAGGCCGGAAGCACCGACAAATCCGATGTGTTGCATATCCTGGTCTCCGTGGTTCGTTGGTAGTGTCGTTGCCATCAGCTCCGGTCAGTCGCCGCGGGCCAGGCCGGCCAGGCGCCCGCCGTCGATGATGAAAGTCTGGCCGGTAGTGTAGCGGCCGGCCGGAGAGGCCAGGAACACGGCAGCGCCGGCGATCTCGTCGGGCTCGCCGATGCGGCGCAGGGCGGTGTGGGCCACGCTTTGCTCGAGGATCCGCGGATCCTCCCAGAGGGCGCGGGCGAAGTCGGTCTTGATCAACCCCGGCGCAATGCAGTTGGCGCGAACGTTGTGACGGCCCCATTCGACGGCCAGATTTCGGGCCAGTTGCATGTCGGCCGCCTTCGAGATGCAGTACACACCGATCACGTCCGACCCCTGGAAACCGCCGATCGACGACACGATGATGATCGAGCCGTCGCCTCGCTCGGCCATCTGGGGCGCAACCAGGTTGCACAGCCAGAAGTTGCTGCGCACGTTGCTGTTCATGATCCGGTCGTAGGCATCGTCGGGCATGGAGACCGACGGGCCGAAATACGGGTTGACTGCCGCGTTGCAGACCAGGATGTCGATGCGGCCCCAGTGCTGGTTGACGGTCTCGACCAGGGCCTGCAACCGGGCCTTGTCGCCGATGTTGCAGGCTACGGCAATCGCCTCGCCGCCACGCGCGCGGATGCCGGCAGCAACCGTTTCGCAGGCGTCGAGCTTGCGGCTCGAAATCACGACCCTGGCACCTTGCTCGGCCATTCGCTCGGCGATCGCTCGGCCGATGCCCCGGCTGGCGCCGGTGATGACGGCGACCTTGCCGCCCAGATCGAAAAGGGACACGGGTTCTCTCCTTGGTGAGCTTCGCTTGAACGGATCCAGTGTGCATTTTGCCCAGAGCGGGCCGGTCATCGTCCGCAGGGCCCGTTTTGTCGGTCCGGAAAGGCTTTTGGCGGCCGGCTGGGCCAGAGTGCGATCAGCACTGCTGCGCACGAGTCCAAGGTCCGTGGAGAGTTCGACGATGTCAAGTTATGCCGGAGATACGCTGCTGTATCGAAACCGGGTATTCCGGCTCAGTGTCCGGCCTCTGGAAACCTGGTTCAGGCTGCTCGGGCGGCGGCCGCAGTTGCGACGCCCGATCCACGCCGCGCCCGGCGCCGCCGATTACTCGGCAACCTGGGAGATCTGCGACGACGGCCTGTTGCGGTTGGTCGGCCTGACGGGCAGCTGGCCGAACGCCAATCCGCTTGCGCTCGGACACCTGTTTCCATTCTCCGAAGGTTCGGTCGTGGCCAGCTGGTTCAACGGCACCTTGCGAGGCATGCGGGTCGGACCCAGCGGCTTTTCGGCGGCGCTGGCCGGTGAGGACCAGGCTCCGGGCCGGGCCGACGGGCCGGCAACCCGCAACGCGCTGGCTCCCGGTGCCGTGGCCGCCGGCCTTGCCGGGTTGGTCATGGCCGATCTGGCCCTCGAACTGCGTGCCGGGCGTGTTCTCGACGCCGACGGACAGCCGGTTTCCGAGCGCGTCGTCAGCCCGGACACACCGGACTGGACGGTCATCCTGATCTGAGCCTCAGACGGGCGGATGCTGGCCGGCCTGCCTGAGCAGGCGCCAGGCGCAGAAAGTGGCCACCGCGGAGCACGCGCCGCAGGTGAGCAGCGCCCAATCGTAGTTGCCTGTGATATCGAACAGCGCACCGGCAGCCACCGGTCCGACCAGTGCGCCGAAGCCCGCCCCGGTATAGAGCACTCCGATGATGCCGGACACGGCCCGCACACCGTACAGGTCGGTACAGATCGGTGGCATCAGCGATACCAACCCCCCGTAGGACAAGCCGAAGAGCAGGCCGAACAGCGCAAAGGCCAGGTAGCTGCTGGCGAGCGCCCAGATCACGAAACTCGCCCCCAGCACTGCGTACACGAAGAAATGTGTACGCAGGCGTCCGAAACGGTCGGCCAGCACGCCGATCCCGAAGCGGCCCAGCAGGCTGCCGATCCCGATCAGGCCGACCAACCCGACCGCCCGGGTTTCGGCGATGCCGGCATCGCGAGCGGCTGCCGAGAGGTGAGCGAAGGGCACGAACATGGCAACGCCGGCTGCCAGCGCGCCGGCGTAGAACCAGCGAAACGTCGGCGTGCGCACGGCCTGACCCAGGCTGAGGCCGGGCGGGACGGGCGCCGGTTTGCCGTCGCCGCCTGCCGGGCTCCCGTCGGGCGCCAGATTGTGGCGGGTGGGGTCCCGGTCGAGGAAAAACACGGCGCCATAGCCGAAGACGAGTACGCCCAGAGCCATCCAGCGCATGGCCTCGCGCCAGTCGAGCTGGGCGATCAGCCAGCTGGCAACCACCGGCACGATCAGGGTGCCGGCGCCGATGCCCGAGCTGGCGATGCCCGAGGCCAGGCCGCGCTGCCGGGTGAACCATGGCTGGACCGCTCCCATCGACGGCGTGTAGACGAGGGCGATGCCCAGCCCGATGCCCAAGCCGTACGCGAGATAGATGCTGGACAGGCTGGTTGCCATGCTCGACAGCAGCAGGCCGATAGCCAGGCAGCTCATGCCGGCCAGGCCAGTGGCGCGCGGGCCGAAGCGGTCGGCCAGTGCGCCGCCGACCGCGCCGAAGGCGAAGTACAGCAGCGAGGACAGGCCGAACACCCAGGAAACATCGGCGCGTTGCGCGCCAAAGGCAAGCGACCAGGGCTGGAAGAAGGCGGCGAACGAGTAGGCAACGCCGAAAATGACGGTCATTGCGGCGAAAGCCGCCCAGACCACATACCAGCCTCGAAAGATCGCCATGTCGCCGTTTCCGTTCAGGCGTGGGCCCGGACCCGGATCCGGACCCGGGCGGCAGGGCAGCGGGTCGACGCTCTGCGGCTCAAGCCAGTTGCGCTTCGATCAGGAAGGGGCCGCGGCGTGACAGGGCGGTGCGCAGCAGGTCGTTGAAGCGTTCGGTGGTGTCGGCCCGGGCCGCTTCGACCCCCATTGCGCGGGCCAGTCCTGCCCAGTCGAGCACCGGGGATTCGACCGTCAGCATCCGCTGCGCCTGTTCGCCCGGGTGGGTGACGCCGACATTCCTGAGCTCGCCTTGCAGGATCCGGTAGCCGCGATTGGCCAGAACCACGGTGACGATATCCAGGTTCTCGCGGGCCTGCGTCCAGAGGGCCTGCAGCGTGTACATGCCGGCGCCGTCGCCCTCCAGGCTCACGACCTTGCGTTGCGGGCAGGCGATCGCTGCGCCGGTGGCCATCGGCAGGCCGCCACCGATCGCACCGCCGGTGAGTTGCAGGTAGTCGTGCGGCGCCGAGCCGTCGGTGTAGCGGAACAGCGTGCGGCCCGAGGACACTGATTCATCGCACAGGATGGCCTGCTCGGGCAGCATGGCGGCCACCGACTGCATGACCGTCTCGGCAGTCAGCACCCCCGGGTCGGCGGCCGTCATGCAGAGGGCATCATTGCGCAGCGGCGCAGTCTGTGCGGCGCCGAGCTCGTCGGCGAGCCAGGCCAGCGCGTGTTCGAGGTCGTCGTCGGCACTGGCCAGCCGCAGGATTTCGGTGTCCGGCGGGGTGAGCACCGACGGCTTGCCTGGGTAGGCGAAGAAGGCGATCGGCAGATTGGCCCCGGCCAGCAGCAGCACGTCGATTTCGCCCAGGGCGGCGAGGGCCTGGTCGACCGGATAGGGTACGCGCGGCACGACGACACGGCCGGTGCCGCGCTGCACCCGGGCGTTCGATTGCTGCGAGAGCAACCGGACCCCGGTGGCCGCGGCGATCCGCGCAGCGATCGTCAGGCAGGGCTCGCGCAGTGCGCGGCCCGACAGCATCAGGGTGACCCGCTTGCCCGAACGGATGGCCGCGGCAGCGGCCGCGACGGCCGTGACATCGACCTGAGTGAGGGCCGGAGGCGGCAGCGGCTCGGCCGGGCCGTCGGCCTCGTTCCAGGCCGTGTCGGCCGGCAAGGCGAGCGTGGCGATGCGCCCGGCCCCGGTGCGTGCCGCGCCGACCGCCGCCGCGGCGTCGGCGGCAACGGATCGCGCATCGGCCGACATCCGGAACCAGCTCGAAACTGGCCGGGCGAAGCCTTCCAGGTCACTGGCCAGCGGGGTTTCGTAGCTGCGGTGCGCAATCGCGTGCTCGCCGACGATGTTGACGATCGGCGAGCGCGCCTTGCGGGCGTTGTGCAGATTGGCCAGCCCGTTGGCCAACCCGGGGCCCAGATGCAGCAGCGTCGCGGCCGGCTTGTCGGCCATCCGCGCGTAACCATCGGCCGCACCGGTGGCCACCCCTTCGAAGAGGCCGAGCACGCAACGCATACCCGGCACCTGGTCGAGTGCGGCAACGAAATGCATCTCGGAGGTGCCGGGGTTGGTAAAACAGACGTCGACCTGCGCGGCGAGCAGGGTGCGAACCAGCGATTCAGCGCCGTTCATTCAGGGCTCCGGGTAAGGATCGGCCGCTCGAAGGCCGGGGGATCGGCCGCTCGAAGGCCGAGGAGGATGGCTGTTCAAAGGCCCAGGATGCGGCCGATCTGGGTGATGTAGCGGCCGCCTTCGAAGGCGTCGGCGAGCAGTTCGTCGCCAAGACGGTGGAGGTTCTCGCGCAGGCCCGACAGACCGTTCTGCACAGAGTCGGGTTCGCTGTCGCTGCCCAGCGCGGCGCGCAACTGCTCGACCTCGGCGCGCAGGGCTTCGATATGGGAGGAATCATGCCGGGCGCGTGCCAGGTCCGCCTCGAGTGCGTCGACGAGCCGGGTCACCTCGTCGAGGTCGATGTCGGGGCGGCTGGATTCGGAAGGCGGGTTCTCGTTCTCGGAAGGCGGGTTCTCGTTCATGGCAAAGCCCCGGTTGGCTGGGTCATGGTGCGAGTCGGATCGATTCTGGTGAGCTTCGTTCCGACCGGGCGACACCAGTCTATAGTAGCCGCCATGAGTACTGATTATCGGTATCTCGGCATCGCCATCCTTGCCGAAACCGTTGCCACGACTGCGCTCAAAAGCGCCGAATCCTTCACCCGGCCCGGACCCAGCCTGGTCACGGTCGCCGGCTCGTGATCATCACCGTCTTCTCGGAATCGCTGGCCCGCTGACCAGCCCCGGACGCCGCCCCGGCTTCGGGCGGGAGCGGCACCCAAGCGGCCTGTTCAGGCGTCGAGGACGACGGGCTGCGCGCCGAGCGCAACATCGATATCGTTCTCGCGAACGCGGGTTTCCAGGCCCATCTCGGCCAGCAGACCGAGGAAGGGGCGTGGTGGCAGTTCCTCGACGTTGACCATGCGCCGCACGTCCCAGCTGCCATCGGCGATCAGCAGCGCCGCGGCTGCAGCCGGTACGCCCGCCGTATAGGAGATGGCCTGGCTGCCGACTTCGCGGTAGCTCTGTGCATGGTCGCAGATGTTGTAGATGAGGACCTTGCGCGGCTTGCCGTCCTTTTCGCCACGCACCAGGTCGCCGATGCAGGTCTTGCCGGTGTACGCCGGAGCGAGCGAGGCCGGGTCGGGCAGCACGGCCTTGAGGACCTTCAGCGGGATGACCTCCTGGCCTTCGGCAGTACGCACCGGATGCTCGGAGAGCATGCCCAGGTTCTTCAGAACGGTGAAGACGTTGATGTAGTGGTCGCTGAAGCCCATCCAGAAACGGATGTCGGGAACATCCAGGTGCCGCGACAGCGAGTGCAGTTCGTCGTGGCCGGTCAGGTAGGCGGTCTGGCGCCCGACCACGGGAAGGTCCCACTCCTTGCGGTACTGGAACATCTGTGCAGCGGTCCACTGCCGGTCCTGCCAGGACCAGACCGTGCCGGTGAACTCGCGAAAGTTCACTTCCGGATCGAAGTTCGTGGCGAAGTAGCGATCGTGACGACCGGCGTTGATGTCGACGATGTCGATCGAATCGACCCGGTCGAAGTACTCGTCACAGGCCAGCTTCGCGTAGGCGTTGACCACGCCCGGATCGAAGCCTGCGCCCAGGATGGCGGTCACGCCGGCCGCCTCGCAGGCAGCACGGTGCCGCCACTCGTAGTTCGCATACCAGGGCGGCGGTTCGCAGACCTTCTGCGGATCCTCGTGGATGGCGGTGTCGATATAGGCTGCGCCGGTCTTCAGGCAGGCCTGCAGCACCGACATGTTGACGAAGGCCGACCCGACGTTGATCACGATCCTGGCACCGGTACTGCGGATCAGCGCCGCGGTGGCGTCGACGTCCATCGCATCGACCGCGTGGGCCTGCAGGGTGCCGGGGCGCTGCAGGCTGCCCTTGGTGTAGACCGATTCGATGATCGCCCGGCACTTGTCGACTGTGCGCGAGGCGATGTGGATATCTCCCAGCCGGGCATTGTTCTGCGCACACTTGTGCGCAACCACGTGAGCCACGCCGCCGGCGCCGATGATGAGGAGGTTGGGTTTCATATGCAGCTTCCTTCCATGGGATGCCTGGCTTTCGCTCAGGACAGGCTGTTCGCGTAGTCGTCGTAGGTGAACCGACGCACGACGCGCTCACTGCCATCGAGCTCGCGCACGACGATGGCGGGCATGGTCAAGCCGTTGAACCAGTTCTTCTTGACCATCGTGTAACCGGCGGCATCGCGAACCGAGATCCGCTGACCGGTTGTCAACTCCTGCGGAAAATCGAACTCGCCGAAGATGTCGCCGGCCAGACAGGATTTTCCGTAGACCAGGTAGCGGAACGGACCGTTGTCGGGTTCGATGCGCGCACGCGTCTGGTAGATCAGCAGATCGAGCATGTGGGCTTCGATCGACGCGTCCACGACTGCCAGCCGCTTGCCGTTGAACAAGGTGTCGAGCACCGACACTTCCAGACTGGCGGAGTCGCTGACCGCGGCTTCGCCGGGCTCCAGGTAGATCTGCAGCGCATAGCGCTCGGCAAAGCTGCGCAAGCGGGCGCAGAAGGCCTCCAGCGGATAGCCGTCGGCCGTGAAGTGGATGCCGCCGCCCAGGCTGACCCAGTCGACCTGGGAGAGCAGCGGGCCGAAGCGCGTTTCGATTTCGCCCAGCAGGGCGTCGAAGCGCGCAAAGTCGCGGTTCTCGCAGTTGTTGTGGATCATGAAGCCGTTCAGGCGCGCGATGATCGGTGCTACCCGAGCCGGGTCGGCCTCGCCCAGGCGGCTGAACGGGCGAGCCGGATCGGCCAGCGCGTAGTCCGAGCTGCTGACGCCGGGATTCAGACGCAGGCCGACCGGCTTGCCGGCGGCCCGGTCGGCAAAGCGCTCGAACTGGCCGAGGCTGTTGAAGATCACCTTGTCGGCGTGCGAGAGCACCTCGTCGATTTCATGATCGGCGTAGGCCACGCTGTAGGCATGGGTCTCGCCACCGAACTTCTCACGGCCCAGCCGGACCTCGTACAGTGACGACGACGTCGTGCCGTCCATGTACTCGCGCATCAGGTCGAAGACCGACCAGGTCGCGAAACACTTGAGGGCGAGGAGGACCTTCGCGCCGGAGTTCTGGCGCACGAAGTCGATGCGCTTCAGGTTCTCGAGCAGGCGGCGCTTGTCGATCAGGTAATAGGGTGTCTGGATCAATGTCGTCAGGATGTCCGGATAGGGGTCGTGTCTGGATCTGGTCAGGGTCACAGCGTCGCGAAGGGCCGGCTCCAGACGGCCACGCCACACCACCCGGCGAACGGCAACTGGCCGTGCGTCGGGCAGCAAGGTGGGAGGGCACCCGCCAGTGGCGGGGCGCCTTCAGGAGGGTCTTCGGGCGTGGTGGGGCGCGCCGGCGCGCGTCAGTGCGCTCGACCGGCTGCGGTGCGGCATCGTCTCAAGCCGCACGCGTTCAAGCGGCGCGCAGGGCGATCGGTGACCCGATCGTCGGTACGATCGGTGGGCCGATCGATTTTCCGTTTGGGAGGTGTTCAGATGAACTGATACGATCCCCAATTGGAACAGGGCGTCTGGTGACATGGCGTCCTCTCCAACCAGCAGATTGCGAGCGAAGCCCTGCGGGGCCGCGCAATCTTTTAAGATACTTCAGACATCGGCAAGCGTCAAGGGAACAACTTTGCGATCTGCGCCATAGGCAGGAACAGGCGGAGCGGCGTTCTCTGGAACGGCGGAAAATCAAAATCCCGGTAGAAACTTTCAGCCCGTTCGTCCTTGGCATCCACAACCACCGCCATGGCCGCGATCTGCTGCGCAGCCTCCAGGCTGCGGCGCAGCGCATCGACCAGCAGGAATTCCCCGACACCCAGACCGCGCGCCCTGCAATCCACCGCCAGCCGTCCCAGCAGCGTGACGGGCAATTGCCCATAGCGCGGCAGGCGCTTCATCAGTTCTGGCGGAAGCTCGTCCACCGGAATGATGGACGATGAAAGGGTGTAAAAGCCGAGCACCTCGGGGTCGTCGGGCTGCGTGAGAACGAAAGGCGCGGCCACCCGCTTTTCAGCGTCCTGCCGGGCCTGCTCACGCAGATAGCGATTCAGGTCTTCACGGCCGCAATCGAATGACTTGCGCTCATGGGCCTTTTCAAGTGGGCTGATGTGCTCCGGGGCAAGAATGAGCGCCAATCAGAACCCCGCCTTCCGACGGTAGCTCTGGACGGCTTTTTGCAGGCGGGGCCCCGGCTCGGAAGGCGTCAGCAGCGCGCTTACGAAAGCCACTTGCTCCTCACGGCTCAAGCGGATGAGCTCATGCTCCTGCACGATCTTCGCGGCAGCCTCTTGCGTGCTGTCGATGATCAACTCGCTCAGCGTGCGTCCCGTCAGGCTCGCTGCGCGCTGGAAAAAGTTCTTCTGGTCGCTGGACACGCGCGCCTCGAGGCGCGCATTGCGCGGCTTTTCCTGAGTGTCAGGCGCATGCAGCATCGCTTCCCTCGCAGGAACAGGGTCAGATTTTGCGCTTCAATGTACGCCATTCGTCCGTACGTATCAAGATGAACGCCATTCCCCTGAAGGTCGTTCCCTGGGTCTCCACCTGCGTCGCGGCACCGTTCGATGCGGGGGCCGTGCCGGTGATCCGGCATCAGATCGGGAAGCAGGGAAAGACCGGAAGAAGACGGCCAGAAAAAGGCCAGAAAAAGACGGGGCCCGAATGGCAAGGGCCCAGGTTTCCCTGAGCCCTTGGAAGGAGTGGCGCGGCTGGCAGGATTCGAACCCACGACCCCTTGGTTCGTAGCCAAGTACTCTATCCAACTGAGCTACAGCCGCGCAGACGGCGGAGTATATCAGGTTTCCGGGCTTTGACTCGGATCCTCCGACTGACCGGTACCGCCAGGGCGAAGCAGGCGGACGGCCGGAAGGCGCTTCGCCGGCGCCTTTCTCATCCGCTCACCCCATTTCTTCGACTGTCAATCCACATTATGAAATATAAATTCAGAATCTGAAAATAAGCCTTGTCTTTTCCGGAGGCCCTTTCTAGAATCAGCAACAGATTCTCGCCCGATCCAACGAAGAGAGGAGATGCCATGTCAGCGGTCCCCAACCAGCGGCCCGCCGCGAATGATCCGGTCGACATCGATGCCGTCGAAACCAGCGAATGGCTCGACGCGCTCGAGGCGGTCATCGATCGCGAAGGTCCGGAGCGCGCGCATTTCCTGCTCGAGAAGATGGTCGAGAAGGCGCGTCGCTCGGGCGCCTTCCTGCCATTCTCGGCCAATACCGCCTACGTCAACACCATTCCCACCCAGCTCGAGGCCCGCTCGCCCGGCAACGCCGAGTACGAGGAGCGCATCCGTTCGTACATCCGCTGGAATGCAATGGCGATGGTCGTGCGGGCCAACAAGCACGATCCGTCGGACGGCGGCGACCTGGGCGGCCACCTGGCCTCGTTCGCGTCGCTGGCCACGATGATCGGCACCGGCCAGCACCACTTCTGGCATGCTCCGCACGAGGGCCACGGTGGCGATCTCGTCTATTTCCAGGGGCACTCGGCCCCGGGCATCTACGGCCGGGCCTTCCTGGAAGGCCGGCTGAGCGAGGAGCAGCTCGATCACTTCCGCCAGGAAGTCGGCGGCAAGGGCCTGTCCTCGTATCCGCACCCGAAGCTGATGCCGGATTTCTGGCAGTTTCCGACGGTGTCGATGGGGCTGGGTCCGCTGATGGCGATCTACCAGGCCCGCTTCCTGAAATACCTGCATGCGCGCGGCATTGCCGACACCAGCAACCGCAAGGTCTGGGTGTTCTGCGGCGACGGCGAGATGGATGAACCCGAATCGCTGGGCGCGATCAGCCTGGCCTCGCGCGAGAAGCTCGACAACCTGATCTTCGTCATCAACTGCAACCTGCAGCGGCTCGATGGCCCGGTGCGCGGCAACGGCAAGATCATCCAGGAACTCGAAGCCGATTTCCGGGGTTCGGGCTGGAACGTGATCAAGCTGATCTGGGGTTCGTACTGGGATCCGCTGCTGGCGCGCGACACCGAAGGCATCCTGCGGCGCGTGATGGAAGAAACCGTCGACGGCGAGTACCAGGCCTACAAGGCCAATGACGGCGCCTTCGTGCGCAAGCATTTCTTCGGCAAGCATCCGAAGCTGCTCGAGATGGTCTCGCGGATGACCGACGACGACGTCTGGCGGCTGAACCGCGGCGGGCATGATCCGCACAAGGTCTATGCGGCCTTCCACGCGGCCGTCAACCATCACGGCCAGCCGACGGTGATCCTGGCCAAGACGGTCAAGGGCTACGGCATGGGCCGTGCCGGCGAGGCCAAGAACCCCACCCACCAGCTCAAGAAGCTCGACGCCGAGACGGTGCGTCAGTTCCGCGATCGTTTCAACATCCCGGTGCCGGTCGACGAGCTGGAATCGCTGCCTTTCTTCAGGCCGGATCCCGAATCGCCCGAGATGAAGTACATGCTCGAGCGCCGGGCCGCCCTCGGTGGCTCGCTGCCGCAGCGTCGGCGCAAAGCTTCCGAGCATATCCCGGTACCCGGGCTCGATGCCTTCCAGGCCGTGCTCGAACCGACTGCCGAGGGTCGCGAGATCTCGACCACCCAGGCCTTCGTCCGGATCCTCACGCAACTGCTGCGCGACAAGACGGTCGGGCCGCGCGTCGTGCCGATCGTGCCCGACGAGGCGCGCACCTTCGGCATGGAAGGGATGTTCCGGCAACTGGCCATCTACACCCCCGGCGGCCAGAAGTACACGCCGGTCGACAAGGATCAGGTCATGTACTACCGCGAGGATGCGGCCGGCCAGATCCTGCAGGAGGGGATCAACGAGGCGGGCGCGTTCTGCTCGTGGATCGCTGCGGCGACGTCGTATTCGACGAACGACCGCATCATGATCCCGTTCTACATCTACTACTCGATGTTCGGCTTCCAGCGCGTCGGCGATCTCGCCTGGGCGGCCGGCGACATGCAGGCGCGCGGCTTCCTGCTGGGCGGGACGGCCGGCCGGACCACGCTGAACGGCGAGGGCCTGCAGCACGAGGACGGGCACAGCCACATCCTGTCGTCGACGATCCCGAACTGCGTCTCGTACGATCCGACCTTCGCTCACGAGGTCGCGGTGCTGGTCCAGCACGGCCTGAAGCGGATGATCGAGAATCAGGAGGACGTCTACTTCTACCTGACCCTGATGAACGAGAACTACGCCCAGCCCGGCCTGAAGGCCGGCGACGAGGAGGGCATCATCCGGGGCGGCTACCAGATCATCCAGGGGCCGGCGAAAGCCAAGCATCGCGTGCAACTGCTCGGCTCCGGCACCATCCTGCGCGAGGTGATCGCGGCCGCGGAACTCCTCGAGAAGGACTGGGGGGTGGCCGCCGACGTCTGGAGCATCACCAGCTTCACCGAGCTGCGCCGCGACGGCATGGACTGCGAGCGGCTGAACCTGCTGAACCCGACCGCCAAGCCCAGGATCCCCTACGTGACAGCGATGTTCGAGAAGACCGAAGGGCCGATCGTCGCCTCCACCGACTACATGAAGCTGTTTGCAGACCAGATCCGGCCCTATCTGCCGAAAGGGCGCCGCTACCATGTACTCGGCACCGACGGCTTCGGGCGCTCCGACTTCCGCTACCGGCTGCGCGAACACTTCGAGATCGACCGCCATTTCGTGACCCTTGCGGCACTGAGATCGCTGGCCGACGACGGCGCCCTGCCGGCGAAGAAGCTTGCCGAGGCCATTGCGAAGTACGACATCGACGTCAACAAAGCCAATCCGCACCATGCTTGACCGGCTTGCTCCACGAGGCACATGAAGATGAGCGCGATCGAAGTGAAGGTGCCGAACATCGGCGAGTTCAAGGACGTCGAGGTGATCGAGGTTCTGGTCCAGGCGGGCGACACGATTGCTGTCGAGCAGTCGCTGATCACCGTCGAATCGGACAAGGCGTCGATGGAGATTCCGTCCTCGCTGGCAGGGCGGATCACCGAGCTGCGGGTCAAGGTCGGTGACAAGGTGTCCGAAGGCAGCCTGCTCGCGATGCTCGAAGCGGACGCTGCCGAGACAGCGGCGCCCCCCGCAGCCCCGTCCGATCCCGCGCCGCCGCCGGCCGAACCAGCAGCGGATCGGGCCATTGCTGCAGCCACCTCTCCGACGCCGCCGGCAGGCACCGGCGGCCCGGCCACCCAGCCTTCGGAGCTGGCCACACCGGTGCAGACCACGGCGCTCAGTGAAGCCGGCCAGGCCGGAGCCCATGTCGTCAAGCCGCATGCGTCCCCGTCGGTGCGCCGCTTTGCGCGCGAACTCGGAGTCGATCTGGCCCGGGTCAGCGGCACGGGTCCCAAGCAGCGGATTACTCATGACGACGTCCGGAACTGGGTCAAGGGCACGATCGCCCGCGCCGACGCTGGCGGTGCAGCAGCGCCGGCCGGCGCCGATGGCAGCGCCCTCGGACTGATCCCGTGGCCCAGCGTCGACTTCGGGAAGTTCGGCCCGATCGAAACCCGGCCGGTGGCCCGCATCCGCAAGATCTCGGCGGCCAACCTGCACCGCAACTGGGTGATGATTCCGCACGTCACCAACCATGACGAAGCCGACATCACCGAACTCGAGGCCTTCCGCGTCCAGTTGAACCAGGAGCAGGGCAAGGAGGGCGTCAAGCTGACGCTGCTGGCCTTCCTGATCAAGGCCTGCGTGGCGACGCTGCAGAAGTTCCCCGAGTTCAACGCTTCGCTCGACGGCGAGAACGTGGTCCTGAAGCAGTACTGGCACATCGGTTTTGCCGCCGACACGCCGAATGGCCTGATGGTCCCGGTGATCCGCGATGCCGACAAGAAGGGCATCCTCGAGATTGCACGGGAAACTGCCGAGCTCGCGGCCAAGGCGCGCGAGGGCAAGCTGGCCCTGGCCGACATGCAGGGCGGCACCTTCTCGATCTCCAGCCTCGGCGGCATCGGCGGCACGGCTTTCACACCGATCATCAACGCCCCCGAGGTCGCGATTCTCGGTGTCTGCCGTTCAGTCATGAAGCCGGTCTGGGACGGCAAGAGCTTTCATCCCCGGCTGGTTCTGCCGCTGTCGCTGTCCTGGGACCATCGGGTCGTGGATGGCGCGGCGGCAGCCCGCTTCAATGTCCATCTGGCCCGGCTGCTCGCGGATTTTCGCCGCGTGATGCTCTGATCGAGGCGCGACGACGATGAGCACGATCGAAGTGAAGGTTCCCAACATCGGCGACTTCAAGGACGTCGAGGTGATCGAGGTGCTGGTCAAGGCAGGTGACCAGGTCGACCCGGAACAGTCGCTGGTAACGGTGGAGTCGGACAAGGCCTCGATGGAAATCCCGTCGTCGGCCGGCGGCGTTGTGCGCGAGATGCGCGTGAAGCTCGGCGACAAGCTGTCCGAAGGCAGCGTGCTGCTGGTGCTCGATGCCCGGGACGACACCGCGGCAGACGGCGCAGCCAGCCCCCCAGCGGCGGCAGCCGACCGCGCCCCGGCGAGTGCTGCAAGCGAGCCGGCACCGGCCGGCGCCAGCCCGGCCCAGTCAGCGACACCGGCTCAGCCCGCTGTCGCGACATCGGTTGCCGGCCCCGCCGATCACCAGTGCCGGTTGATGGTGCTGGGCGGCGGCCCGGGCGGCTACTCGGCGGCGTTCCGGGCGGCCGACCTGGGTCTGGACGTCGTGCTCGTCGAACGCTACCCGACGCTCGGCGGCGTGTGCCTGAACGTGGGCTGCATCCCGTCCAAGGCGCTGCTGCACGTGGCGTCGGTCGTCGACGAAGCCCGCCACCTCGCGAAGGTCGGCGTCAGCTTCGGGGAACCGAAGATCGACCTCGATGCGCTGCGCGCCCACAAGGACCAGGTGGTCGGCAAGCTCACCAGCGGCCTCGCCGCCATGGCCAAGGCCCGCAAGGTACGGGTGCTGCGCGGCTACGCCCGGTTCGTCGATCCGAATCATGTCGAGATCGAAGTCACCACCGGCACCGGCCAGGACCGGAGCGGCGAGAAGCAATTGCTGCGCTTCGAGCAGGCGATCGTGGCGGCCGGCTCGATGCCGGTGCAGTTGCCCTTCCTGCCGCAGGACCCGCGCATCGTCGACTCCACCGGAGCGCTCGAACTGCCCGGCGTGCCGAAGAAGCTGCTGGTGATCGGCGGCGGGATCATCGGGCTGGAAATGGCCTCGGTGTATTCGACGCTGGGCGCCCGCATCGATGTGGTCGAGATGCTCGACGGACTGATGGGAGGCGCCGATCGCGATCTGGTCAGGGTCTGGCAGAAATTCAACGCCGGCCGCTTCGATCAGGTGATGCTCAAGACCCGGGCGAGCCGGGTCGAGGCGCACGACGAAGGGATCCACGTCTGGTTCGAAGGCGAGAGCGCGCCTGCCGGTCCGCAGGTCTACGACCTCGTGCTCAGCGCGGTCGGGCGCAGCCCGAATGGCGGCCGGATCGGCGCCGGGAATGCCGGTGTGGCCGTCGATGCACGCGGCTTTATCGCGGTCGACAGTCAGATGCGCACGAATGTCGGCCACATCTTCGCGATCGGCGACATCGTCGGCCAGCCCATGCTGGCCCACAAGGCCGTGCACGAAGGTCATGTAGCGGCGGAAGCCGCGGCTGGCGAGAAGGCCTTCTTCGACGCCCGGGTGATCCCCTCGGTGGCGTTCACCGATCCCGAAGTCGCCTGGGTCGGCGTGACGGAGGATGAAGCGCGCGCCAGCGGGCTGAAGGTCGGCAAGGCGGTCTTCCCGTGGGCCGCTTCGGGCCGGGCGATCGCCAATGGCCGCGACGAAGGTTTCACGAAGCTGCTGTTCGACGAGGAAACCCGCCGGGTCGTCGGGGGTGCGATCGTCGGCACGAACGCCGGCGACATGATCGGCGAGATCGCACTGGCCATCGAGATGGGCTGCGACGCCACCGATATCGGTCGCACGATTCACCCGCACCCGACGCTGGGCGAGTCGATCGGCATGGCAGCCGAAGTCTACGAGGGCGTCTGTACCGATCTGCCGCCTCCGCGCAAGCGTTGAGCGGACTTCCCGGTGTGAAGCGGCCAACCCCACACGCTTCACACCGGGACGGCATGAAGGCGTTTACACTTCGGGCATGCCCCCGTTGCGAGGCATCGTTCTGCTCACCTGCGGGTCGTGCGCTGGTGGCCTTCAATCAACGAAAAAGACGGAGCACCTACGATGGATCGTCGTTCCCTGATCAAGAATGCCGGGATGGCCGGTATCCTGGCCACCGGCGTCGCCCCTGCCGTACACGCGCAGGCGGCCGTGCGCTGGCGTCTGGCCACCAGCTTTCCGAAATCGCTGGAAACCCTGCACGGCTGTGCGGTGAAGTTTTCCGAAACCGTCAACGCGCTGTCGGGCGGCAAGTTCGAAGTGTCGGTGCATGCCGCCGGCGAGCTGATTCCGCCGTTCGGCATCGTCGATGCGCTGGCCAGCGACACGATCGAGATGGGCGAAACCGCAGCCTATTACTACACGGGCAAGAATCCGGTCTTTGCCTTCGGCTGCGCAGTGCCCTTCGGCCTGACGGCCAACCAGAATCTGGCCTGGAAAGAGCAGGGCAACGGGCGCAAGCTGCTCGACGAGGTGTATGCGAACTACAACCTCTTTTCCCTGAGCGCGCTGAACACCGGCACCCAGATGGGCGGCTGGTACCGCAAGGAGATCAATTCGCCGGACGACCTCAAGGGCCTGAAGATGCGCCTGGGCGGCGGCGTGTTCGGCGAGTCGATGGCCAAGCTGGGTGTCGTCGCGCAGAACATGCCCGGCGGCGAGGTCTACCAGGCGCTGGAAAAGGGCACGCTCGACGCGGCCGAGTTCGTCGGCCCCTATGACGACGAGCGTCTCGGTTACAACAAGGTCACCAAGTTCTACTACTACAACGCGTGGTGGGAGGGCGGTGCCGACCTCGAGTTCTTCATCAACCGCAAAGCCTTCGCCAAGCTGTCGCCCGAGAACCAGGCCATCGTTCGGGCCGCTGCCGCTGTGACCTACAACGACGGCACGACCAAGTACCTGACCCTGAACCCGCCTGCGCTCAAGCGCATCGTGGCCAGCGGCATCCAGTTCAAGCCCTTCCCGAAGAGCGTCGTCGACGCCGGCTTCAAGGCCGCGCAGGAAGTGTATGCCGAGCACAGCGCCAAGTCGCCGGAGTTCAAGCGGATCTTCGAGGACATGCGGGCCTTCCAGCGCGACCAGGTTCTCTGGAACCGCGTATCGGAACTGCAGTTCACGCAGACCATGGCAATGCTCAAGATCTGAGCGCGCTTCGCCCGGGACCCTGGTCCCGGCCCGGAGCGGTCAGGCCGCCCCGGGCCGTCTGGCTTCGGTGCGCCCTATGGCTGGCCAGCCGGTGGCGGCTGCCCGTTCGCCTCCTGCTGCCTTGCCGACTGTTCGAGCAGCTCCTTCAACGGGTCGTAGGCGTTCTCGTCGGGAGTGGGGATCTCGATGCTCCGGCCGTCACCCGAGCCGGGCATCTCCAGCCCGGGGATCTCCAGACCCGGCAGTTCGGAGCCGAAGCCCGGTGCGTTTTCCAGATCCTGCAGGATCTGGGTCCCGATCGATTCCATTTCGGCACTGGACCGCTGGTCGACATCACGGCTGACCATGCCGGGGAAGGCAATCAGGACGGCCACCATGCAGAGCTGCATGATCAGGAAGGGAATCGCGCCCTTGTAGATCTGCATCGTGGTGACCGGATCCATGTGCTTGCCGGTGACCGGATCCACATAGGGTTTGTCGGGCGCGACCGAGCGCAGGTAGAACAGTGCAAACCCGAACGGCGGGTGCAGGAAGGAGGTCTGCATGTTGACCGCCAGCAGCACGCCGAACCAGACCAGGTCGATCCCCATCTTGTCCGCGATCGGCACGAGCACGGGCACGACGATGAAGGCGAGCTCGAAGAAATCGAGAAAGAACGCCAGCACGAAGATCATGACGTTCACGAAGATCAGGAAGCCGAGCTCGCCGCCGGGCAGCTTGGCCATCAGGTGCTCGACCCAGACCGGTCCGTCGGCCGCCTGGAACACCATGCTGAAGATGGTGGCGCCGATCAGGATGAACATCACGAACGAGGACAGCCGGGTGGTCGTCGCCAGCGCCTGCTTGAGCAGCGACCAGCTCAGGCGCCCGCGCATGGTGGCCATGATCAGCGCCCCCATCGCGCCCATCGCGCCGCCCTCGGTGGGAGTGGCCACGCCCAGGAAGATCGTCCCCAGGACCAGGAAGATCAGCAGCAACGGCGGGATCAGCACGAAGGTGACCCGCTCGGCCAGCTTGGACAGCAGGCCCAGGTGGGTGACCCGGTTGACGACGGCGATCAGCCAGGCGACGAACACGCCGCCGCACATGGCCACGACGATCTTCTCGTCGGTGGCGACGAACTCGACCGGGTGGCCTTCCCACCAGGTATGGACCGCTTCCATGTGCTGGCCGAGGTACACGGCCACCGCGGTCGACAGGATGGCGAGGACGGCCAGTGACGGATAACCGTGGCTGCCATTGGCTTCGCGGAAGGTGCGGGCCTCCGGCGGCAGGGCCGGAACGGTTTCGGGCTTGAAGATCGCCAGGAAGACCACCCACAGGATGTACAGCCCCATCAAGGCGAAACCGGGGACGAAGGCGCCCAGGTACATGTCGCCCACGCTGGTGCCCATCTGGTCGGCCAGCACGATCAGCACCAGCGACGGCGGAATGATCTGCGCCAGCGTGCCCGAGGCGGCGATCGTTCCGCTGGTCAGGCTGCGGCTGTAGCCATAGCGCAGCATGATGGGCATCGAGATCAGGCCCATCGAGATCACCGAGGCGGCCACCACCCCGGTGGTGGCGGCAAGCATCGCGCCGACCAGGATCACGGCCAGTGCCAGGCCGCCGCGCAGCGGCCCGAAGACCTGGCCGACCGAGTCCAGCAGATCCTCTGCCATGCCGCTGCGTTCCAAGACCAGGCCCATCAGCGTGAAGAAGGGCACGGCCAGCAAGGTCTCGTTGCCCATGATGCCGATCAGGCGAAAAGGCAGCACCGCCAGGATGGAGGGCGGGAAGATCTCGAGCACGACGCCGAGCAAGCCGAAGAACAGGCCGGCAGCGCCCAGGCTGAAAGCGACCGGAAAGCCCAGGACCAGGAAGAAGATCAGCCCCGCGAACATCAGGGGGGCGTAGTTGGCGGTGATGAATTCCATGATGAGGGGCCGCCGCGATCAGTGAGCCCGGACCGGGTCGGACGCCCCGCTGCCGGCATCACGCTGGCGCAATACCTCGATCAATTCTTCCTCAGCGCTCTTCCGGACGAGCTTCTCGGTCGGATCGGGTCCCATGCCGCGCAGGTAGGCGATGCACTTGATCAGTTCCGACCAGCCCTGCAGCAACAGCAGCGTGAAGCCCACCGGCAAGGCCAGCCACACCGGCCAGCGGATCAGGCCCCCCGGGTTGCCCGACACTTCCCCCGACACGAACTTGCCGATGAACTGCGGTGTGCACAGGTACAGCGCCATCAGGCACATCGGTGTCAGGAACAGTGCGTAGCCGACGATGTCGATCCAGACCCGCATGGTCTTGGGCAGGAGACTGTTGAAGACGTCGATGCGCACATGCTCGCGATGCAGCAGCGTGAAGCCCGCCGCGACCAGGAAGGACCAGGCGAACAGATACCACTGGGCTTCGAGGTAGGTATTCGAGCTGTAGTTGAATGCCTTGCGGATGACGGCGTTGACGGCGCTGATGACCGTGGCGGCGAAGATCAGCCAGATCACGTACTTGCCGACCTGGGCGTTCAGCCAGTCGATGGCGCGCGAGAACTTCAGCAGTGCTTGCATGGGGTGTTTCCGATGTACAGAGTGGCTGCCGGTCGGGGCATTGCCCGGCGACCGGGAATCACATGCACTCCGCACACAGGCGTCTCCTCCACCCGGCGCTGTGCATGCGCAATTGTACGCAGCAGCGCCGGAACTGCTCAGCAGTTTCAGGGTTCTGCGCGCTTTTTACTGTCGGTCGGGGGCTCGTGTCGATCGGTGCTGCCCGGCTCGATCTCGCGCATCTCGATGTCGATGACGCGCCCGTCGTTGCCGCCATGGGTCCCCGGGCCCCCCTGGCGGGCGGCTTCGCTCAGGTGCTTGCGCAGCCTGCGGGTGCCGAACCAGGCGGCAATCGTGGCCACCAGGCCGATGACCAGGCCGGCGGCCAGCGTGATGGCGGCCAGAAAGACGGCGACCAGGGCGCCGAAGACGAATGCCGCGAAAGCGGCGATGCGCGCCACGGCGCGCTGCAGGGTATCGAACATCAACGGTCCTTCAGGATACGGCGGGGGCGACGCAGGCAGGCCCGGACGGCCTCAAGCGGCTTCGCCCCCGGAATCCAGTGAGTCCTCGGACGGCGGTACAACCTGACTGGCCAGGACTTTGTCGATACGCTTGCCGTCCATATCGACGATCTCGAAGTGCCAGTTCTCCCAGTCGATCGCGTCGCCGGTCTGGGGCATGCGCCCGAGCAGCAGCATCATCATGCCGCTCAGGGCCTGGTAACGGGCGCGCTCCTCGTCGGGTACCGAGCGCAGTTCGAGGCGGTCCTTGAGCTCGGGGATCGGAATCAGGCCGTCGAGCAGCCATGAACCGTCTTCACGCTGCACCGCCCAGCTCGTTTCCTCGTCGGGAGCCCCGAATTCGCCGGTGATCGCCTCGAGCAGATCCTGCAGGGTGATCAGCCCCTGGATGTCGCCGAATTCATCGACCACCAGCGCCAGGTGCGCATCCGAGCTGCGGAAATTCTCCAGCAATTCCATGCCGGTCAGGGTCTCGGGCACGAACAGGGCCGGCTGCAGGTCCTGGGTCAGGTCGAAAGCCTGGCCGGTCAGCGAGCGCGCCAGCATCTGCTTGGTGTGGATGATGCCGCGCACGTTGTTCAGTTCGCCGTCGCAGACCGGAAAGCGCGAATGCACGGTGTTGGCCACGGTGGCCAGGTTGTCCTCGATGGAGTCGCTGAGGTCCAGCCAGATGATGTCCGGCCGCGGCACCATCAGCGAGGAGATCTGGCGGTCGTCCAGCCGGAACACGTTGCGCACCATCACGTGCTCGCTTTGCTCGATCACGCCGCTTTGCGAGCCTTCGGCCAGCATCGCGTGGATCTCTTCCTCGGTGACCGACTGGCTGGTGGTGAAATTTGTGCCGAAGGCGCGCAGCAGCAGTTCGGTCGATCGGGACAGCAGCCAGACGAAGGGCTTGGAGGCCAGTGACAGAAAGGTCATCGGGCGCGCGACCACGCGCGCAATGCCCTCGGGGCTGAACTGTCCGAGCCGCTTCGGAACCAGCTCGCCGACCACGATCGAGACATAGGTGACGACCACGACGACCAGTGCGGTGGCGGCATAGTCGGACCAGGGGGCCACAGCGATGCCCAGGGTTTCGAGCCAGTCGGCGAATGGAGCCGCCAGCGCCGCCTCGCCGACGATCCCGTTCAGGATGCCGATCGAAGTGATGCCGATCTGGATGGTCGACAGGAAGCGGTTCGGGTCTTCGCCCAGGGCCAGCGCCGCGGCGGCCGAGCGGTCGCCATCGTCGGCCAGCTTCTGCAGGCGTGCACGGCGGGCCGTGACCAGCGCGATCTCGGACATCGCGAACAGACCATTCACGATGATCAGACCCAGCAGGATCAGGATGTCGCTCATCGTGCGCCTGCTCCGGCGCAGATCCCGGGCGGCTCGCAGCGGAGGGTAAAGCAGGGGTGAAACGGGGTCGTGCCGAAGCGGCACGATCGAGGTTCGCTGTCCGTCATTGGTTCGGGGGCGCCAGAGGGCCGGGGCCGGGCCCCGGGGTCCATGAGACCCCCGCAGTGGTTGCAGATCGCGCGATTATAGTCCCAGGCTCCGTTGATTTCGTATGCCCGGCCGGCTTCGTGCACGCTATACTCGACACGCTGGGCGGACGGACCGGACGTCGTCGCAGATGCCTGACGTTTCTTTCGGGACCCGGCGCAAGTCCGCAACGAAGACAGATGACAAGAGGAGACACATGACGATGAAACGCATGCTGACCGGCCTGCTGGCCGCCGCGGTCCTGGGTGTCGGCACACTTGCCTCGGCCCAGACGACCTACCTTTCGATCGGCACCGGCGGAACGGGTGGCGTCTACTATCCGCTGGGTGGCGGGATGGCCGCCATCCTGTCCAAGTACGTCGACGGCTGGCAGGCCACCGCCGAAGTCACGGGCGCCTCGGTCGCCAACCTGCAACTGATCGGGCAGGGCAAGCAGGACATCGGTTTCACGATGGCCGACGCGGCCTATGACGCCTACTCCGGGATGGCGAAATTCAAGGACCGCAAGGTCGACGCCCGCACCCTGATGGTGCTGTACCCGAACAAGGTCCACGTGGTCACCACCGAGGCCGCCGGCATCGGCAAGGTGGCCGATCTGCGCGGCAAGCGCGTCTCGACCGGCGAACCCAACAGCGGCACCGAGGTCATGGCGATGCGCCTGCTCGAGGCAGCCGGCGTGGGCACCGACTTCCGCCGCGAGCGGCTGTCCGTTGCCGAGGGGGTCAACGCGATCAAGGACCGCAAGCTCGACGCGCTGATCTGGGTCGGCGGCCTGCCGACGGCGGCGATCACCGATCTGGCCACCACACCGGGCATGACCGTCAAGCTGCTCGACCATGCCGAGTATGTCGACGGGTTGAACAAGAAATGGGGCCCGCTGTATGTGGCCGGCAAGATCCCGGCCGACACCTACAAGGGGCAGGGCGGCGATGTCACCAACATCGACGTCTGGAACCTGCTGGTGGCCGATGCCAAGATGAGCGACCAGATGGCCTACACCATCGTCAAGACCGTGATGGAAAAGCGCGACGAGCTGATCACCGTTCACCGCGAAGCCGCCAACATCACGCTCGAGGCGCAAGCGGCCGGTTCGCCGATCCCGCTTCATCCGGGGGCCCGCAAGTACTTCGAAGAGCGTGGCGTGAAGTTCGCCAACTGAAGAAATCCACCCACTGATCCTGTCCTACGGGGAGCCGGCACTGTCGGCCCCCGCTGCTGCCCATGACTGCAAGCCCCGACGCACCGCCGCCGCATGACGAGCAGGTGAGCGAGGAGCGGCTGCGCGCTGCCGAACGCTTCATCGAGGAAGAGGAAGGGGCGACCAGTCGCTTCCAGGGGAAACTCCAGTGGCTGATCACCGGCCTGCTGGTCGCGATGTCGCTGTTCCACCTGTATGCCGCGGCGTCGATCGTGACGACGCTGACGCTCAGGCCGGTGCACGTCGGCTTCATGCTGCTGCTGGTGTTCCTGATGTTTCCGGCCACGCCGCGCTTGCGCAACCGGCTGATGTGGTACGACGTCGTGCTCGGGCTGACCGGCCTGGCAACCATCGTCTACATGCTGGCCGGCGGCTACGATTTCTGGGATCGCAGCACGATGCCGACCACGCTGGACATCGTGATGGGTGTGGTGTTCGTCGTGCTCGTGCTCGAAGCGGCACGGCGCACGACCGGCTGGATCATGCCCGTGGTCGTGATGATCTTCGGCGCCTACGCCTTTGTCGGGCCGTGGCTGCCGGGGCAGTGGGCCCACCGCGGATACGACCTGGCCAGCATGGTCGGCGTGATGTACATGTCGCTTGAAGGCGTCTTCGGCACGGCGATCGACGTGTCGGCCACGCTGATCATCATGTTCACGATCTTCGGCGCCTTCCTCCAGCATTCGGGCGCCGGCAAGTTCTTCCTCGATTTCAGCTTCGCGCTGCTGGGCGGCAAACGCTCGGGGGCGGGGCGCACGGTCGTGCTGTCGTCCTTCCTCCTGGGCGGGCCGTCGGGGTCGGGGGTGGCCACCACCGTCACCATCGGGGCGGTGGCCTGGCCGATGCTGGAGAAGGCTGGCTACGAGCGCAACGCGGCCGGCGGGCTGCTGGCCGCAGGGGGTCTGGGCGCGATCATCTCGCCGCCGGTACTGGGCGCAGCCGCTTTCCTGATCGCCGAGTTCCTCAAGATTTCCTATCTCGACGTCCTGAAGATGGCGGTCATCCCGACCTGCCTGTACTACCTGTCGCTGTTCCTGATGGTCGAGATCGACTCGCGCAAGTACCAGTCGACCGAGCTGGAGCTGCGGATCGGCATGAGCGCCTGGCAGCTCACGCGGCGCTACTGGTTCCACTTCCTTTCGCTGGTGGCCATCATCGGCTTCATGGCCTGGGGCTTCTCGCCGCTGATGTCGGTGTTCTGGGCAACGATCGTGGCCTTCGTGGCGAGCTTCTTCACCCGTGAAACCGCGATGGGGCCGCGCAAGCTGATCGCCGCGCTGTCCGATGGCTCGGCACAGGCCCTGAACGTCGCCGCCACCTGCGCGGCCGCCGGGATCATCGTCGGCGTGGTCGGCAAGACTGGCCTGGGCCTGAAGTTCAGCTCGATCGTGATCGCCTACGCCGGCGGCAGCCTGCTGCTCACCGCGATCTACACCTCGCTGATCGTCTGGATCATCGGACTGGCGGTTCCGGTCACGGCCAGCTACATCATTTGCGCGGTGATTGCCGCGCCGGCCCTGATCCAGCTCGGGGTGCCGGATTTCGCGGCCCACATGTTCATCTTCTATTACGCCGTGCTCTCCGAAGTGTCGCCACCGACCGCGCTCTCGCCATTCGCCGCCGCGGCCATCACCGAGGGCGACCCTTACCGGACCACGCTGCAGTCGTGGAAGTACACGCTGCCGGCTTTCCTGCTGCCCTTCGTGTTCGTGCTCGAACCGGCCGGCGCCGGCCTGCTGCTGATGCCACCGGCCGACGTGCACTGGGGGCGGGTGGTCTGGATCATCATCACGGCCACGGCCGGCATCGCTTCGCTGGCCGGCGGTGCGCAGAACTGGGTGCTGGTGCGCTGCCGGCTCTGGGAGCGGCTCGCGCTGATCGTGGCCGGCTTGCTGCTCGTCTACCCGCATCCAATGGCCGACACCATCGGCCTGTGCCTGCTGGGCCTCGCCCTGGCCTCCCAGTGGATCCGCGGCGGGCGGCGCCGCGCCGCCGCCGCACAGGCCTGATCAGGCGGTGCGGGGGCTGCCGGGCCGCAGCCTGTGCGGGCGGCCGGCCGCCAGCCCCCTAGCGGTCATCGGGCCGCGGCGGTCCCGCCCAGTCGTGCGCGGTGCCGGGCGATCGCCTCGCGCACCTGTCCGGGGGCCGTGCCGCCGATATGCTTGCGGGCGGCCACCGAGCCCTCCAGGGTCAGCGCCCCGGCCACGTCGGCCTCGATCAGCGGCGAGAAGCTCCGCA
>JBAYOD010000010.1:0-28091 GCA_041678445.1 Burkholderiaceae bacterium
ATCGCCATGGTCGGCTGTCGGCGCAGCGGCCGGCGCGTGCATGTCGACGCGGCGCAGCATCGCCTTGACCCGGGCCTGCAGTTCCGGAATGGAGAAGGGCTTGGTCAGGTAATCATCGGCACCGAGTTCCAGCCCGAGCACCCGGTCGATCTCGGTCGAGCGGGCGGTCAGGATCAGCACCGGTGTGGTGATCCGCTCCATGCGCAGCGCCCGGACGATGTCCAGACCGTCACGCCCCGGCAGCATGATGTCCAGCACGATCAGGTCGTACAGGCCGGTGCGCGCCGCCTCGAAGCCGCTCGGGCCATCGTGGCGACAGTCGATCCGGTGGCCGAGGTCGCGCAGGTGCATCGCGATCAACTCCGCGATATCCCGCTGATCCTCGACGACCAGAATCTTCTTTTCCATCGAACCAGCATAGCAAATGGCCTGCCCGGCTTCGTCGGCAGGTCGCGTCCCGGCTTACGCGTGCGGCGCTGTAACAATCGTTATCAAATCGTGATCTTCCCGAGATCGACGGGTAAGCCGCGCCCCGCAGACTGGCGTCAACTGAAGAACGGAGATCGATGCCCATGTCTGCTGCGGTTCTTTCACCGAATGCGATCGAACTGGTCGAGCATCGCGGTGCGATGCTGCGCTTTGCCCGCCGCAAGATCCGTGACGAGAGCCTGGCCGAAGATGCCGTCCAGGACGCGTTGGCTGCCGCGATCGCCAGCCGGGACTCCTTCCGTGGCCAGTCGGCGCTGCGTACCTGGCTGATCGGCATCCTGAACCACAAGATCCAGGACGCCTTCCGGCGTGAAGGTCGCTATGTGTCGCTGGCCGGTGGCGGTCCTGACGACGATGGCGAACTCGACCGCCTGAGCCACGATCAGGGTGACGACTACCACGATCCGCTGCGCCAGGTTGCCCGCAACCGGCTCGGCGAAGCGCTGCACAGCGAGATCGAGGCGCTGCCGCGCACACTCAAGGACGTGTTCGTGATGCAGGTGCTCGAAGGTGAGGAGACGGCCGAGGTCTGCCGGCGCCTGGAGATCACCGAGGCGAACTGCTGGGTGCGGCTGCACCGGGCCCGCAAGCGGCTGTCCGAGCGGATGCGCGCTCACTTCGACTGACCGGTTCCCCGCTTCGACTGACCGGCCCGCCGGTTTCCCACGTCCACAGCGAGAAACGGCGCCTCCCGAGGCGCCGTTTCTCGTTGCAGCCCGGCGTGCACGGTACCGATCGGCGGCCCGCGTCCGGGGGAATCTGCACCCGGCCCGCTAAACTGCGGTTCGTGTGAACGCAATCCCCATGACGAAAGGAGCCAGAGTGATGAACTACCGCAGACTCGGCCGCACCAACCTGATGGTGTCGGAACTGTGCCTCGGCACGATGATGTTCGGTGACCAGACCGACGACAGCGAGGCTGCGGCCATTCTGGATCACTGTCGCGAACAGGGCGTGAACTTCGTCGACACGGCCGATGTCTATACGTTCGGGGCCTCCGAGTTGATGCTCGGCTCCCTGATCGAGACCGACCGTCATGACTGGGTGCTGGCGACCAAGGTGGGCAACCCGATGAGCGAGCGCCGGAACCAGTCGCGCTACTCACGCAAATGGCTGCTGCAGGCGCTCGAGGACAGTCTGGGCAGGCTGCGCACCGACCACGTCGACATCTGGTATCTGCACCGGCACTTCGACGGCACGAACTACGAAGAGACGCTGCGGGCGATCGGTGATGCGATCCGTGCCGGCAAGGTGCGCTACTGGGGCATCTCGAACTTCCGTGGCTGGCAGATCGCCGATCTGGTCCACATGGCGCGCGAGCTCGGCCTGCCGGCGCCAGCGGTCTGCCAACCGTATTACAACCTGCTCAACCGCCAGCCCGAGGTCGAGGTGCTGCCGGCCTGCGACGCTTTCGGCCTGGGGGTGGCGCCGTACAGCCCGGTGGCCCGCGGAGTGCTGACCGGCAAGTACCAGCCGGGCGGCGCGCCGCCCGAGGGCACCCGCGCCGCCCGCGGCGACCGGCGGATCATGCAGACCGAATGGCGCGAGGAGTCGTTGCGCATTGCCCAGCAGCTGAAGGCCCACGCTGAAGGGCGCGGCATCACGCTGCTGCAGTTCGCGGTGGCCTGGCTGCTGGCCAACGGCATCGTCAGCTCGGTCATTGCCGGGCCGAAGTCGCTGGCCCAGTTCAGCGATTATTTCGCCGCGGTCGACTATGCGTGGACCGAGGAGGACGAGAAGCTGGTCGATGAGCTGGTGGTGCCCGGTCATGCGTCGACGCCCGGCTACCACGACCCGCAGTACCCGTTCTACGGACGCAGGGGGCGCTAACCGCTTCATGGCCGCCCTGCTGCGCCGCTCCTGGCCCTGGTGGATCGTGGCCGGCCTCGGCTTGCTGGCCTTTGCGCTGTGGTTTGCGCAGCGCGCCCGCGAGGTCGAGGTGGTGAGCGTGGCGCGCGGACCGATCGTGCAGTCGATCCTCGCCACCGGCCATATCGACACGCCGGCGCGGATCAGCGTGTCGAGCCAGGCGGCCGCCCGGGTCGAAGCGGTGATGGTGCGCGAGGGCGATGCGGTGCGGGCCGGCCAGTTGCTGGTCAGGCTGCGCAGCGACGAGGCCGAGGCGGCGCTCGACGCTGCCCGGGCCGCGCTGCGAGAGGCCGAGGGCAGGCAGCGCCAGATCGAACAGGTCCAGCGGCCGGTGCTCGAGCAGCAGCGGCTGCAGGCACAGGCCAACCGCGAGCTGGCGCGCCGGGAGCTGGAGCGCGTGCGGGCGCTGGCCGGGCGCGGCTATGTGTCGCAGTCCCGGGTCGATGAGGCCCGCCGCCAGCTCGACACGGCCGCCGCCGCCCTGGTTGCCGCCCAGGTGCAGGCCGACGGGGTGCGCCCCGGCGGCATCGAAGCCGAGCTTGCGCTGGCGCGCGTCGTCCAGGCGCGTGCCAGCCTGGCCGGGGCCGAGGCGCGGCTGGACACTCTGGCCCTGGTCGCTCCCGATGATGCGACCGTGCTCACCCGGCAGGTCGAGCCTGGCGATACGGCGCAGGTCGGGCGTGCACTGCTGACCCTGGCGCGCAGCGGCACGACCCGGATCATCGCGACGATCGACGAGCGCAATCTGCGCTGGGTCGCACTGGGCCAGAAGGCTTCGGTGCTGGCCGACGCCTTCCCCGGCCAGGCCTTCGAGGCGCGGATCAGCTGGCTGGCCCCGTCCATCGACCTGCAGCGGGGCACAGTCGAGATCTGGCTGGAGGTTGCCGAGCCGCCGGCTTTCCTGCGCCCGGACATGACGGTGTCGGTCGAGCTGGTCGTGGCGCGTCGCGCCGACGTGCTGCGGCTGCCGGCCTGGGCACTGCGCGAGACCCAGGGCGAGACGGCCTCGGTGCTGCTGATGCGCGACGGCGTGGCCGAGGCGCGCAGCCTTCGACTCGGCATCCGGGGGGTAGGTGTCGTCGAGATCATCGACGGGCTGGCCGAAGGCGACTGGGTGATCACTCCTGAATCAGGGGCGACGGCCGGTGAACGGGTCAAGCTGCCGGGGCCGCGTGCCCGGCTGAACATGGGGGAGCTGCCGACGCGCTGAGCGCGCCGGCCCGTCGTCGATGGGTGCCAGCCCGCCGCAAATCAGCCCTGCAGCCGACGGCGCGCGTCGGCGTTTCCGGTTGCCGCGGTTGCCGTTCGAATGGCTGGTCGCGCTGCGTTTCCTGCGCGAAGGCCGGGTGCAGACGGTGCTGATCCTGGCCGGCGTGACTGCCGGGGTCGCGGTGATCGTCTTCCTGACCCATCTGATCTCGCAGCTGCAGGACGCCATCATCGAGCGCACGCTGGGCAGCCAGGCCCATATCGTGATCCGGCCGCCCGAGGAAGTGGCGACGCCATCGCTGCCGGCTGCCGGCACCGCGGTGATCGTCCAGCCGCGTGCGCAGCGCCTGCGTTCGGTCGACCAGTGGGAAGCCGTGGCCCGGCTGGCGGCCGACACGCCGGGCGTCGTTGCGGTCTCGCCGGTCCTGTCGGGGGCCGGCTTCGCATTGCGGGCCGAGGCCAGCCGGGCGATCGCGCTCAACGGCATCGATCCGGAGCGCCACAGCCGGATCATCCGGATCGAGGATTACCTGGTGCGTGGCGCCTTCGAGGTTTCCGGGACCCATACCGTGATCGGCACCGAACTGGCCCGGGATCTCGGCGTGTCGGTGGGGGACCGGATCCGCGTCCAGACCCCCGAGGGGCGCGACGAGCTGCTGACCATCGCCGGCCTGTTCGACATCGGCAATCGCGACCTGAACCGGCGCTGGGTGTTCGTGACGCTGCGACTGGCCCAGACCCTGCTCGACCTGCCCGGTGGCGTGTCGAACCTCGATCTGACCGTTGCCGACATCTTCGATGCCGAGCGCGTCGCGAGCCGGCTGCAAGCCCAGACCGGACTGACCGTCGAGAGCTGGATGACGACCAATGCCCAGCTGCTGTCGGCCCTGCGCAACCAGAGTGTTTCCAACGGCCTGATCCGGGGTTTCGTCGTCGTCATCGTGGCTGTCGGGATTGCCAGCGTGCTGGTGGTTTCGGTCGTGCAGAAGCAGCGCGAGATCGGCATCCTGCGCGCGATGGGGGCGGGCCCGGGGCGGATCATGGCGGTCTTTCTCGTCCAGGGCGGCCTGTATGGCTTGATCGGCTCGGTGCTCGGCGTTGCGTTGTCGGCGGGCTTGCTGACCTTCTTCTCGAGGGTCTACCGCAATGCCGACGGCAGTCCGCTGTTCACGGTCGAGCTCGACGCCAGCATCATGCTGGGCGCCTGCGGCATCGCCATGCTGGTCGGACTGGCGGCGGCGATGCTGCCGGCACGGCGGGCGGCCAGCATGGACCCGGCGCAGGCGATCCGGATCTGAGGCCATGAGCGCGATCGTCGAACTGTCGGGTGTGCGCAAGTCGTACGGCATCGGCACCCCGGTGGTCACCGAGGTGCTGCACGGCATCGACCTGCGCCTGGAGGAGGGCGAATTCGTTGCACTGATCGGCCCCTCGGGTTCCGGCAAGAGCACCCTGCTGAACCTGATCGGACTGCTCGAACGGCCGACTTCGGGCCGTATCGAGCTCACCGGTCGCGACATCGGCACCCTGGACGAAGCCGGGCTCACCGCGCTGCGCGGCGCCGCGATCGGTTTCGTCTTCCAGTTCCACCACCTGCTGCCTGCTTTCACGGCACTCGAGAACGTCACGATGCCGGCGATCATCCAGCGAGGGATTTCCGACGCGGAAGTCGAGCAGCGCGCTCGCGAGCTGCTGGCTCGGGTCGGGCTCGCCGGGGACTGGCACAAGCGACCCGGGGAGCTGTCCGGCGGGATGCAGCAGCGGGTCGCGATCGCCCGGGCGCTGTCGCTGTCGCCGCGGCTGATCCTGGCCGACGAGCCGACCGGCAACCTCGATACGAAGACGGCCGAGGATGTGTTCGAGCTGCTGCTCGAATTCAATCGCGAAACGCGCGCCGCCTGCCTAGTCGTGACCCATGATCCACGGTTGGCGGCCCGCTGTCAGCGCAGCATCGAGATCGTCGACGGCCGACTCGTTTGATTTTGAGTATCATTCGCATTCATCATCGATCCGACGGGTGTCATGATCAAAGTTCTTGTCCGCGGCCTTCTCGCTGCCAGCCTGGTGTTTTCCTTCGCAGCCTCTGCCCGGACGGCAACCGTCCCGGACGTCCTGGCGCACTATGGGCGCATCGTGGAGGCCAGCTATGCCGATTCGGCTGCCGCGGCGCGTTCGCTGAAGGCCGCCATCGACGCCTTCGTGGCCGCGCCCAGCGAGGCCGGGCTGGTCGAGGCGCGCAAGCGCTGGCTGGCGGCGCGCGAGTGGTACGGCCAGAGTGAAGCCTTCCGCTTCTATGGTGGCCCGATCGACGGCGAGGATGGCCCCGAGGGCCGCATCAACGCCTGGCCGATGGACGAGGCCTATGTCGACGGCGTGGCCGGCCATCCGCAGGCCGGCGTCATCAACGATCGCAGCGCTCCGCTCGATGTGGCGTCGCTGATCGCGCTGAACGAGAAGGACGGCGAGGAGAACATCTCCACCGGCTGGCACGCGATCGAGTTTCTGCTCTGGGGACAGGATCTGAACAATGACGGCCCCGGCAATCGCAGCTGGACCGATTTCGCCGACGGCAAGGCGGCCAACGCCGATCGCCGCCGGACCTATCTGCAGATCGTGACCGATTTGCTGGTCGAAGACCTCGAAGGCCTGGCTGCCGCCTGGTCGACGGCCCCCGATTCGTACCGCAGCAGTTTCGTGACCGACGAGGGCAACCTGACGAAGGTGATTTCGGCGATCGGCATCCTCAGCCGGGCCGAACTGGCCGGCGAGCGGATCGAGGTCGCACTCGATTCGCAGAGCCAGGAGGACGAGCACTCCTGCTTCTCGGACAACACCCACCGCGACATCGTTGCCAATGCGGTCGGCATCCGCAACGTCTGGAGCGGCAAGTACCAGCGCCCCGATGGCAGCCTGCTTGCCGGGCCGGCGCTGCGCGATCTGGTCGCCGTGCGCGACGCCGGCCTTGCCGCCCGGATCGACGCCCGGATGGATGCCAGCGTGGCTGCCGCCGAAGCGGTACCGGCGCCGTTCGACCAGGCCATCCTGGCCGGGAATCCGGGGCGCGACAAGGTCGAGGCCGTGGTCGAGGTCCTCAAGCGTCAGACCGAGGATCTCGTGCTGGCAGCGAATGCACTCGGCATCCGGCATCTGAATACCTCGCTGCCGGAGTGAACGGCGTGCTGCGGGCGCGCTGGCGCGGCTTGGCCGTCCTCGTGCTGGTGGCGGCTGCCTGGCTGGCGGGCTCCGTCGTCGTGGCATCCGCCGGAGCCGACGGCCCGGCGGCCGGCGATCCGGCGGCCGGCGATCCGGCGGCCGGCGCTCCGGCGCTTGACGAGCACCTGTCCGGCGGCGCCACCACGGTGGTCGCCGATACCGGGCGCAATGCGTTCTCGCATCCGGCGCGCAATCTCTCGGTCGACCGGCAGACGCCGTTCTTCATCGGCAATTCCTTCTTCCGCAAGAACTGGGTCGAGGCGCCGGCCTCGACCACCGGGCGCGACGGGCTCGGCCCGCATTTCCTCGCCCGCTCGTGCGCCGGCTGCCATCTGCTGGACGGCCGCGCCGCGCCGCCGCAGGTGCGCGACGGCTGGAACGTCGAGCAGCCGGTGGGCTTGTTGCTGCGCCTGTCGATTCCGGCCACGGCGCAGCGGCCGGCCGGCAAGGCAGGCGTCGTGCCCGATCCGGTCTACGGCGCGCAGTTCGAGAACTCGGCGGTCGCCGGCGTGTCGCCGGAAGGCCGCGTCGCGATCGAATACATCGAGCAGCCGGGCCGCTTCGACGACGGCACGCCGTATTCGTTGCGCCAGCCGGTCTATCACCTGCGTGAGCTGGCCTATGGCCCGACCCATCCGGAATTGCTGGTCTCGCCGCGGATTGCGCCGGCCATCATCGGCATGGGCCTGCTCGAAGCGATTCCGGAAGCCGATCTGCGCGCGATCGCCGCACACCAGGCGGCTGCCGGCGGCACGATCTCGGGCCGGCTGAACCGGGTCTGGGATGCGGGCCGCCAGGACTGGGTCGTCGGCCGCTTCGGCTGGAAGGCCAATGTCGGCACCGTGCGCCACCAGACGGCCTCGGCCTTCAATGGCGACATGGGCATCACCAGCAGCCTGTTTCCGAGCGAATCCTGCATGCCGGCACAAGCCGACTGCCGGGCGCGTCAGCAGCGCGAGGCGCACTGGCGCCAGGAGCGTGGCGAGCCGCCGGTCGACATCGACGATCGCGCCCTCGATCGCACCGTGTTCTACACGATGACGCTCGCCGTGCCGGGGCGGCGCGATCTCGACGATGCCTTGGTGCAGCAGGGCGAGCGCCTGTTCCATGCGGCACAATGCGCGAGCTGTCACCTGCCGCGCCACGTCACCGGCGAGTTGCCGGGCTTTCCGGAACTGTCGGGTCAGACGATCCGGCCGTATACCGACCTGCTGCTGCACGACATGGGTGAGGGGCTGGCCGACGGTCGCCCCGATTTCGACGCCGATGGCCGCGAATGGCGCACTCCGCCCCTGTGGGGGGTCGGTCTGCTGCGCGCAGTCAATGGCCACAGCTACCTGCTCCACGACGGTCGTGCCCGGAGCCTGATGGAAGCCATCCTCTGGCATGGCGGTGAAGCGGAGCCGTCGAAGCAGCAGGTGCTCGGCATGTCGAAAGCGGAGCGTGAGGCCCTGATCCGCTTTCTGGAGTCGCTGTGAACGGCGTCTTGCGGTCGCTGCGCGCTGCGCTGGCGCTGGCTGCCGGCCTGGCGTTCGCTGCCATGCCGGAAGCTGTGGCGTCGCAGCGGACCGGGGTACCCGTCGTGGCGGCCCCTGTCGTGGCTACCCCTGTTGTTGCTACCTCTGTCGTTGCGGCTCCCTTCGTTGCACCGTCGGCATGGATGCTCAGTCTGGGAACGGATTGGCTCGAACCTCGGAGTCTTGCGCTGGCCGCCGCCGTCGGCGTGCTGGCGGACCGGATCTCCGCGTACTGTGAAGCCCCTGACTTTGCCGGGCTGGAAGCCTCCCGCGATGCCTGGCGCGAAGCGGCGCGCGATCTGCGCCGGCTCAGCGCGACGCCTTTCGGACCGCTGCTCGAGAACCGGACGCTGCGCATGCTCGATTTCTGGCCGACCCGGACGGCGCAGATCGAGTCGTCGATCCGCGGGCGGGCGGCCGGAACGCTGGCCGATGCGCGAATCGGGGTCACCGCCAAGGGCCTGCCCGCGCTCGAGTACCTGCTGTTCGAGGCCGACGATGGCCGGACCGCCCCGGCGCCGGCGCGCTGCGACTATGCCCGCTGGCTGGCGGACGATGCGGCCGGCCAGCTCGCCGGGCTCAATCGGGACTGGCCGGGCTGGCATGAGCGCCTGCGTGCGGCCGACGCCGATGCCGAAACCGAATCCGATCTGCTGACCGACGGTGTCAACGTGCTGATCGGCAGCATCGATACGCTGCGCCAGAAATATCTTGAGAAGCCGGCTCGCAGCCGGGCTGCCCAGCCGCCCTTCGATGCCTGGCGCAGTGGTGCGACCTGGACCCATCTGCGGGTCTTCGTCGAGGGCTTGCGCACGGCGCTGCAGGGCGATGATGGCCGGATCGGCCTGGACGACGTTCTGCGCGGCCGAGGCCTGCTGGTGCTGGCCGACGAACTGGAACGCCGCATCGCTGCGGTGACACAGGCCCTGCAGACCTTGCCGGTCACATCCCGGGTCGAACCGGGCGAAGCGCTCGAAGCCGTGGTGGCTGCCGTCGAACGCCTGCAGGCCCTGCTGGCGCGCGATATCGCGGATCGTCTGAACGTCTCGGTCGGTTTTGGAGAGAACGATGGCGATTGATCCAGGGCGGCGCCGCTGGAGTCTCGCGTTGTCGATGGCCGGACTGGCCCCGCGGCTGACCGCGGGCCTGGCCGCGGGGTTGTGGGCCGGGCCGGGTCGCGGGCACGCGGCCGGTGCCGCCCTCGATGCCAGCGGCGTCGCCAGCATCGGTGATCACGGCCATACCGATGGCATCGGTGATCTCGGCTACACCGATGGCCGTGGCGGCGTTGGCGGTACCCGCCTGCTGACCAGTTGGGGCGAGACCGTGCAGCACCCGGAGCGTTTCCTGGCCGGTTGCCTGGCCGCACCCGGGCAGGCGATCGTGCTGCCGGCGCGCGGCCACGACCTCGACTGGCATCCCGATGACGATGGCAGCGCAGTGGTCGTCGCCCGCCGCCCCGGCGACTTCCTGATCCGCTGGGACGTTGCCCGCGGCAAGGTGCTGGCGCATCACGAATGTGAAGACACGACGCGCTTCGAAGGTCATTTCGCCTTCAGCGCCGACCGCGAGCTGATCTATGCGACCGAAACCGACCTGATCACCGGCGACGGTGTCATCGGCATCTTCGACTCGCGCAGCCTCGTGCGGCTCGATGCCTGGCCCTGCGGCGGCATCGGGCCGCACGCCCTGGCCGTACTGGCCGATGGCCGGCTCGCCGTGGCGGTGGGCGGAATCCTGACCCTGCCGGAAACCGGGCGCGTCAAGCGCAACCTCGCCAGCATGGACCCGTCGCTGACCCTGCTCGATCCGCGCAGCGGGCGGCTGCGGTCCCAGTATCGTCTGCCCGATCCGTTCATGAGCGTGCGGCACATCGCCGAGGCGGCCGACGGCACGCTGGCAGTGGCCCTGCAGAACGAAGGTCGCGACCCTCGGCCGCTGCTGGCGCTGCTCGATGGCGAGCGGTTGCGCTACGGCGACGCCGATGACGATCTACTGGCCCGCTGCGGCGGCTATGCCGGCGACATCACCGCGTTCGCCGGTGGCTTCGCCGTCAGCTGCACCCGGGCCGGTGTGATGGCACTGTGGTCGCGCGACGGGCAGCCGCTGGGCAGCTTCGAGACGCCGCGCGTGTGTGCGCTGGCCGCGCACGGGGCACGGATGGTCGCCACTGGTGATGCCGGGGATTTGTGGCAGATCGCCACGGCGGCTGGGCAGCAAACGGGCTTGATCGCCGGCCGGCCCGCCGTTTCGGTTGCCGGCCACCGCTCGCTGTCCGTTGCGCTCGACAATCACAGCCGACTTCCGAGATCCTGGCCTCAGATCGGGCCGTCATCGGAACGCGTCTTCAGCCACCGCCGCCCGATGGCCGTCAGGCGGTAACGCTGCTTGCTGCTGCGCGGCTTGTCGGGCAGGGTCATTTCGACCAAGCCCGACCCGAGGGCCGGCAGCAGGTAGGCTTTGCGGAAATGCTCGACGTTTTTTAGTGTCAACCCCTCTTGCAGTTGCTGGCGGGACATCTCTCCAACCAGCACTCGTAGCACGCGTTCGACCTCCATGGTGACTTCCGTGGTGACTTCCGTGGTGACTTCCGTGGTGACTTCCCCGGTGTTCGTGACGGGTACGAGTGCCAATGGACGGCACGGTAACCGGATCACGAACGAAAGCCGGTCGTCATCCGTCTCGAACAGCGGCGCGGGCGAGCCGTTGACCGCCATCTCCTTCAGTATTTTCGGGATGCCGGTTGAGCGCCCTTCGGTCATCTCCAGTTCCTTCAGGAACTCGCCGATGCGCCGGTTGCGGTAGCGGCGGCTGACGGCGCGGCCTGCCCTCAGGTCTTCCATCCGGATCGACCGGTCCGGTCCAGGGAAGCTGACGACCACCAGTTCGTCGTGGCTGATGCGCACCTCGATCGGCTCGCGTTCCTCGTAGGAACGGTGATAGACTGCGTTGACCACCGCCTCCTCGATGGCAGCGTAGGGAAAGTTCCAGACCCGGGTTGCCTCCGCCCGGTCGGGATGCTTGATGACGGTCTCAATCAGATAGTTGCGCTGGATGTAGTCCAGCGCCTCGCGCGTCATCCGCGCGAGCGGCCCCTTGAAGATTTTCTCGTCGAAGCGGTCGCCACCCGCACCTTCGGGGAACCACACCACGTCGATCTGTACACCAGGGAAGAACCGTTCCGGCGTTTCGTTGAAGAACAGCAGGCCCACGTTCTTGGGCCACGGCGATTCGGTGGGGCCGCCCGCCACGTTCATCTGCCGCCCCAGCGCCTCGGAGGAAAGCCCTGGCGCATCCGCCGCCAGCGCACTGCCGACTTCCTCCAGGAAGCCCTGCATCAAGGGCTTGGAGAGATCATCGACGCGCGCGAACTGGTTGAAGCGGTCGTCGAACGGAACCTTGGCGGCCAAACTCAACAGTTCCTGCTCGGTGTCACCCTTGGCCTCGACCGTGCTGCTGTAGCGGCGGATGTAGTAGCGCCACGTTTTCTTGCTGGCCGTGACCGCTTCCGGTGCTTTGTAGGGGCGCGTCTGCCCGCCCGGTGCTTGCAACACGATCAGGTTGCGGCCCTCGACAACTTCTAGGCTCAATAGCGGGAAATACGGTGGCTGGATCAACTGGCAGTGCGCCAGCAGTTCGCGTTGGATTTTGTCGAGCTGAGCGGTGGGCAGGCCCACCGGCGGAAACACGGGTCTGTCGTTGGCATCGCAGTCCTGCCCGATCACCACGTAGCCGCCGCCCAGATTCTCGAAGTCGTTTGCGAATGCGCACAAGGTGCGGATGATCGCGTCTGGGTTCCAGCCGGCCTTGTATTCGATCCGCTCCCCCTCGACTGTGTGCTGGCGCAGCAGGTCGTTGAGGTTGATGGGGAGTTTGGTACTTGAAATTGTCATTGACTGCGTTTCGGTGTCAAACCCTAAATCTCCGTGCGAGTTAATCTACTCTCATGAGTCTGTGATCTTGGCGTAGATTCGGCGCTGCTTGACCGAGGGCATCAAGGCACTGGCGCAGTTCGGGCGGTAGCTGTGACGACTGATCTCAATCAGCCAACGACCCCAAATTCGTCGTTCGCCTGCGCACGAACGGTGCTGTGCCCCGCTCGAGTTCAGTCGATGGCTGCAGGATTTTGCTCGCTTCCGAACAGAAGCGCTGGCAGGCTCTGGTCGAGTGAGTCGGTCAAGGTGCGCTGACCCCCGCGCTGTCGCGCGAGGGTCACCGGACGGCCTGATCAGCGCCGGGCGCCTGATCAGGCCATCCGGCGGACAAACCCGGTCAGGGCTTGAACTGGTAACCCGGCCCGATGGTCACGTCGGCCGGGATCGGCGGCAGATCGGTGAACAGCTGCGGGTACTTCTGCATCACGGCCAGCATGTGCTTTGGCTCGATGTGGCGGTTCACGTCGAAGGTGGATTTCAGGAAGCCGAGCTTGTGCAGGATGTCCTGCGCCACATACAGGGCCCGGTAGTTGTTGGCCGACAGGCGACGGTCGGCCTGCTGGATGTTGAACTCCATCGCGGCTTCGGCGATTTCCGGCTTCAGACCGGGGATCCAGCGGGTCGCCACCTGGGCAGCCTGCTTCGGATTGTTGCGCATCCACCGGTCGGCTTCCGATACGGCTGCCAGGAACTTCTCGATGGTCTCGCCGTTCTTCTCGACCCAGTTGCGGGTCGCGACGTTGAAGCCCAGGTAGGAGATGACGTCGCCGCCGCGGATGACTTCGATTGCACCGGGAACGTCCTTCAGCGCGACGATCGGCCACGGATCCCACGACGAGAAGGCATCGATGCCCTTGGCCAGCAGGGCGACCGTCATGTCGGGTGGCGGAGTGTTGACCAGCGTGACGTCATTGGGAGTGAGGCCGGCCTTGTCGAGCAGGGCGAGGATGTACAGATGATTGATCGTGCCGAAGGAGGCTGCGATCTTCTTGCCTTTCAGCGTGGACAGATCGCCCTTGACGATCCCTGCGTCCGAGCGTGCGATCACCGCCATTGTCGCGTCCGAGCCCAGCTTGGTCGCGTTGCCGCTGTAGTTGCCCAGCGCGATGAGGTCCATGCCGCGTACCACGGCACCGATCATCGGCACCCCGACCTGGACGATCTCGCTCTCACCGGCCTGCAGTGCGTTCAGCGCGTCGACACCGGTCGCGTAGGGGCGGGCGATCGTCACGTCGAGTCCGTACTTCTCGAAGAAGCCGCGCTCGAGCGCGATCGGCAGGCCGACCTGGTCGATGCCGGTGACCATTCCGGCCTTGACCTTGACCAGATCCTGCGCCTGGACGCCCAGTGTCATCAACAGGGCACAACAGAACATCAATGCCTTTCCGAACATCTCAGTCTCCTTTGTCATTGATCGGGGGGCAGGGGCGCGACGCGAGCCACCCAGTAGTAGCGCGCGATCGCATTCAGGGAATCGGGCCGCACACCGCGCAGCTCGATCGAATCGTCGGTCGTGCCCGAGACACGACCATACTTCTGGAAGGTCAGCACGTGGAAGCGCTCCGGCACGAAGGGCAGGTAGACGAGCAGGTTCACCCGGGTCTGGCTGCGGTCGATCTCGGGGGAGATCTTGCCCGGTGCGGCCAGGCTCAGCCAGAGCTGCCAGCACAGGTAAAGAACGATCGCGCCCAGCACTGCCCGCCCCTTGGCGGAGCGCAGCACCGTCCTGACGATACCGCGGCGGCCGATGCCGAGGCGGCCAGTGCCGAGGCGGTCGACACCGCGGCTGGCCGGGCTGGACGGCGGCGTCTGCATGACCTCAGGCCGCCCGGACCTGCTGGAGCACCTGCGACGACAGGGCCTTGAAGCCGTCGTCGTCCATCAGGGCATCCCAGCTGCGCGGGTGGGGCAGGGCGATTTCGATCTCGGTCTGGACCCGCCCGCCGGACAGGACGATGACGCGGTTGGCCAGAAACACGGCCTCGGCCACGTCGTGGGTAATGAACAGCACGGTCGTGCGGCGTTCCTGCCAGATCCGGGCCAGTTCTTCCTGCAGGGTCATGCGCGTCTGCGCGTCGACGCTGGCAAAGGGTTCGTCCATCAGCAGGACGTCCGGATGGTTGGCCAGCGCCCGCACGACGCCGACCCGTTGCTGCATGCCGCCCGACAGCTCGTTCGGATAGCGGTCGGCGGCATGCGAGAGGCCGGCCAGTTCGAGAAACTCGCGGGCGCTCGCTTCCCGCTCGGGCCGGCCGATGCCGCGCATCTTCGGCCCGAAGGCGACGTTGTCGAGCACTGTCTTCCACGGAAACAGCGCGAAGGACTGGAAGACTACGCCGCGGTCGGGGCCCGGTCCGTGCACCGGGCGGGAATCGACGAGGATTTCGCCGCCGCTGGGCGCGAGAAAGCCGGCGACCATGTTCAGAATCGTCGTCTTGCCGCAGCCCGAAGGGCCGACGATGGCGACGAACTCGCCCGGCCCGACATCGAGCGACACGTCCCGGATGGCGGTGACCTCGGTGCCCGAATAGGGATCGAAATAGGTCTTCTGGAGATTCTTCAGCGTCAGGCTCTTCACCGGGCTCCTCTTGCTGCGCGTCGTCGTCGTGGCGCTATCGCCGCTGCACCATGCCCCAGCGCTCGCCGGTGGCTCGCTCGATCGGGGCAAGGATCCAGGCATCGACGATGTACCAGAGTACACCGAGCACGATCATCCCGAGCAGGATCTCGACCACCGAGCCGGCACGCCGGGCATCGAACATCAGGAAACCGATACCGCTGGTGCCGACGATGATCTCGGCGGCGATCAGCGCGCGCCAGCCGTAACCGAGTCCGTTGCGCAAGCCCGTCATGATGTTGGGCAGCGAGCCCGGCAGCACGACTTCCCAGACCACCCGGGCCGGCGAGGCGCCCAGGCTGCGGGCCGCCCGATGCAGGTCGAACGGGACCGAGCGGACGCCGAGCACCGTATTCAGCACGATCGGAAACAGGACCGTGTAGACGATGACCAGGGTCATCGTCGTCAGCCCGAAGCCGAACCAGATCAGCAGGATCGGCAGCCAGGCGATGTCACCGATCGCCTGGAAGAACAGCAGGATCGGCCACAGCGCCCGGTGTGCCGTCCGGTTCAGGCCGACCAGCAGGCCGAGCGGGATGCCGATGGCGATGCCGACTGCCGCGCCGAGCGCCAGCCGCGTGACGCTGTCAGACAGGTATTCGGGGAGGATGCCCTTGTAGGTCAGCGTGAAGAACGAGGCGACGACCTCGACCGGGCCGGGCAGGAAGGCGCGCGGAACGAATTCGGCTTCGGCGACCGCCCACCAGAGCGCGATCAGCGGCAGGAACGGAACGATCGAGCGCAGCCACGGCCAGCGCGCCGTCGCCCGGATGTAGGGTGCCCAGACGCGCGCGTTCCAGAACTGCAGTGCGCCGCTCATTCCGCCCTCACCATGCCCCAGCGCTCGGTCGTGGCCCGCTCCAGCGGCACCAGCAGCAGGCGGTCGATCAGCATCCACAGCACTCCGATCACGATCATGCCGAAGACGATGACTTCGGTTCGGTAGAAATCGCGGGCCACGAACAGCATGTAGCCCAGCCCGACGTTGGTCGCGATCATCTCGGCGGCGATCAGCCCGCGCCAGGCAAAGCCCAGGCCGGTGCGCACGCCGGTGACGATGTTGGGCAGCGCACCGGGCAACAGCACCTGGGTCACCATCTGCCATGGACCGGCGCCCAGCGAGGCGGCTGCATGGCGCAGCGGCATCGGAATGCTGGTCACACCCAGCAGCGTGTTGTAAGTGACCACGAAGAAGACGGCGTTGAAGATCACGAACACGATGGCCCCGAAGCCGTAACCGAACCACAGGGTCGCGATCGGAATCCAGGCGATGCCGGCCAGTACCGAGAAGAAGCGGAAGATCGGCGTGAAGAAGCTCGAGATGCCAGGGCTCACACCCATCGCGATTCCCATCGGCACCGCCAGCACGAGGGCCAGCACCGTACCGACGACGACCCGCCACATGCTGGCCGCGACGTGGTTGATCAGCGAACCGTCGCGGATCGACTCGACCGCTGCGCCGACGACCGAGCCGATGCCCGGAAAGACTCTCGGGTCGACATCGAAGACGCGCACGACGATCGCCCAGAGGACGACGAGTGCGATCAGTGGCAGCGAAAAATAGGTGGCGGACGCGAGTCTGCGCATCGCGGCGGGTTTCCGGTGAGAAGCGGTTTTGTCCAGAGGGTGCGATCGGCGGGACTCCCGGTCGCCGAGGAATGAAACCCGCCCGGGAGCAGGTCTGTCAAGTCGACAGGCCCGGTCTCAGGGTTTCATATTCGTCAGGAAATGCTTCCCAGTGTGGAGCGATGCAGGCATTATTGTCCGACAAACGGCAGACAGACCGAAGGAGGCACTTGCCATGAGGTCAATGATTCTCGGATTCACCCTGCTTGCCGGCGCGCTGGTCGGCTGCAGCAGCAACAATGACGATCCACCGCCGCCCGAGGTGACGGAGGCGGGGTTCATCGAACGACTCGAGATCGTCGATCGGCGCGATGTCTTCGACGGCATGACTTTCGGAGACGTCGGCGCCTACGAGCAGATCGTTGCGATCGCCCACGGGCGGCTCGATCCGCAGGCCGAACCGAATCGCGGCATCGTCGACCTCGACAAGGCGCCGCGCGGTGACGACGGTCTGGTTGCCTACGAGACCGATGTCGTCATCATCCGGCCCAAGGATGCGGACAAGGCGCGCAGCGTACTGTTCTTCGACGTGGTCAACCGCGGCAACCGCAACACCCTGCGCTTCAACCACGGAAGCGGCTCGGTGCTGACGGCCGCCGGCGCAGGGGACGGCCTGTTCATGCGGCAGGGCTACACGCTGGTGTGGGCCGGCTGGCAGGGTGACATCGCGTCCGGCACCGGTGACGGCAACCGCGTGGGGACTCGCTTCCCGGTGGCGCGCAACGATGACGGTACGCCCGTCACCGGCCTGTCGCGTGACGAGTTCGTCTTCGACAACAGCACGTCGCCGATTACCGCCAACCTCAGCTACCCGGCGGCCGACACCGATCCGGCCAGTGCCACGCTGCGCGTGAAGAATCTCCGGGCAGACGATTGGACGACGATCTCGGGCTGGAGCTATGCCAGCGACCGATCGATCAGCATCGCGCGCCCGGAGGGCTTCGATGCCGGTGCGATCTACGAGTTCATCTATCCGGCACGCGACCCGGTCGTCATGGGGATCGGCTTCGCCGCGGTGCGCGACGTCGTCTCCTTCCTGCGTTTCGAGCAGACTGATGCGAGCGGCAACCCGAACCCGGTGGCCGACCTGAAGCAGGCGCCCTGCGAGGCGGTTGCGCAGGGCGGCGGTTGCGTGCGGGGCCCCGACGGCAACTTCGATGTCGCGATCCTCGAGGGGATTTCGCAGTCGGGCCGCTTCGTGCGCGACTACATCTGGCAGGGTTTCAATACCGATGTGTCGGATCGCAGGGTGTTCGAGGGCGCCATGCCGCTGATTGCCGGCTCGCGCAAGACCTGGACCAACTTCCGGTTCGCCCAGCCGGGGCGCTGGTCCAAGCATCACGAGGACCATTTCCAGGCCGGCGACCAGTTCCCGTTCACCTACGCGGTGACCACCGATCCGGTCAGCGGTGCCACCGATGGAATCCTTGCGAAGTGCTCGACCAACGACACCTGCCCGAAGATCATGCACATCGACGGCGGCGGGGAGTTCTGGCAGGCCCGTGCCTCGCTGCTCACGACCGACGGCGCAGGCAACCCGGTGCCGGTGCCGGACAGCGTGCGCCTGTACTACATGACCGGCACGCCGCACGGCTACACCGGTGCCGACTACACCGGCACACTGCCCGCCACGGCCACGGCCTGCAAGAACCCGGGCAACTTCACGAACGCCAACTTCGTGCCGCGCCGGATGACGCTTGCCCTGGTCGACTGGATCGCTCGCGGCGTCGCACCGCCGGCCAGCCAGTGGCCGGTGCTCGCCAACGGGGACTACGCCGATCCCTTCGATCGTGCAGCCGTCGGCTTTCCCGACCTGACCGCCATCGGTGTGGGCTATACGGGCAACCACAACTTCCTCGAACTGACCGACTATGCGCAGGTGCCGCCGGTGGTCGATGCCAGCCGCAGCTATCGGGTCCGTATACCGGTCACTGATGCCGACGGCAACGACCTGCCGGGGATCCGACCGCCGGAAGTGTCGGTGCCGCTGGGCACGCTGATGCCGTGGAATCCGCGCAAGGCCGGCTTCGGTGAGGACGATGCCTGTGCCGGCGCCGGCTCGTTCATTCCGTTCGCGGCGACTGCCGGCGATCGCGCCGCTTCGGGCGATCCGCGTGCGTCGATCGACGAGCGCTATACCGGTCAGGCCGACTATGTCGCCAAGGTCACCGCGGCGGCGCAGTCGCTGGTCCAGCAGGGTCTGATGCTCGACGAGGACGTGACCTGGTGGACGGCGCGTGCGCAAAGGGCGCAGGTCTGGTAAACAGGAGGGGATGAAGATCCTCGTTACCGGCGGAGCCGGTTTCATCGGCTCCGCCGTCGTTCGTCACCTCGTCCGGCACACGGTCGACGAAGTCGTCAACGTCGACAGGCTCAGCTACGCCGGCAGGCTGCAATCCCTGGCCGAATGCCGCGAGCATCCGCGCCACACCTTCGAGCAGGTCGATGTCTGCGACCGCGCGGCGCTCGACCGGGTGTTCGCCGGGCACGGGCCCGATGCCGTCATGCACCTGGCGGCGGAGTCGCATGTCGATCGTTCCATCGATGATCCGGAGGTGTTCATCCGGACCAACATCGTCGGCACCTTCACGCTTTTGCAGGCGGCCTGTCAGTACTGGCAGGGCTTGCCTGCAGAGCGCCGCTCGGCGTTCCGCTTTCTCCATGTCTCGACCGACGAGGTCTATGGCGACCTTGCCGAAACCGGCGGCCGTTTCACTGAGCGCACGGCGTACGACCCGAGTTCGCCGTATGCCGCGAGCAAGGCCTCGTCCGACCATCTGGTGCGCGCCTGGCATCGCAGCTACGGACTGCCGGTGCTGGTCACCCACTGCTCGAACAACTACGGGCCCTACCAGTTCCCCGAGAAGCTCATTCCGTTGATGATCGGCAAGGCGCTCGGCGGCCGGCCGCTGCCGGTGTACGGCAGCGGCGAGCAGGTGCGCGACTGGCTCCATGTCGAGGACCATGTCCGGGCGCTGCTCACCGTGCTGCGTCATGGCCGGGTCGGCGAGACCTACGGCATCGGCGGGCACAGCGAGCGGCGCAACATCGATGTGGTGCGCGGCATCTGTGCGCTGCTCGAGGAGATGGCGCCCGACCGGCCGGCCGGCGTCGGCTGCTACGAAGACCTGATCACGCATGTCCCGGACCGGCCCGGCCACGACCAGCGCTACGCGATCGATACCGGCAAGATCGAGCGCGAGCTCGGCTGGCGGCCGCTCGAGCGCTTCGAGACCGGCTTGCGCAAGACGGTGCGCTGGCATCTCGACAACACCGGCCGGCAGGATCGGGTGCAAGGCGAAGATGTCCGGCGCGGCCGGGGCCGGGCGCTCCAGGCATGAAGGGCATCGTGCTGGCCGGTGGCACCGGCACCCGGCTGTATCCGGTGACACAGGCCGTGTCCAAGCAGTTGCTGCCGGTCTACGACAAGCCGATGATCTACTACCCGCTCAGTGTGCTGATGCTGGCGGGGATCCGCGAGGTGCTGCTGATCTGCACGCCGGAGGATCTGCCGTCCTTTCGCCGCTTGCTCGGCGACGGCGCCTCGTTCGGCATCTCGCTCGACTATGCCGTGCAGCCTGCGCCCGACGGCATTGCCCAGGCCTTCCTGATCGGTGCCCGCTTCATCGGAAACGATCGGGTCTGCCTGATCCTCGGCGACAATCTCTTCCATGGCTACGGCTTCAGCGCAATGCTCGCCGAAGCGGCTGGCCAGCGCGAAGGCGCGACGGTCTTCGCCTGCCGGGTCACCGATCCGCAGCGCTTCGGGGTCGTCGATTTCGACGCCGGGGGCCGGGTCCGGAGCATCGAGGAGAAACCGGCCGTCCCGAAGTCGGCTTATGCGGTGACGGGCCTGTACTTCTACGACAACGCCGTCATCGATATCGCCCGCGCGCTCAGGCCGTCGGCACGCGGCGAACTGGAGATCACTGACATCCACCAGGCCTACCTCGAACGACAGGCGCTGCGGGTGCAGTTGCTCGGTCGCGGGTTTGCCTGGCTGGATACCGGCACGCCCGATTCGCTGCTGGATGCTGCACAGTTCGTCCAGACCCTGCAGAAGCGGCAGGGGCTGCAGGTCGCCTGCCTCGAAGAGGTGGCCTGGCGCAAGGGCTGGTTGAGCGCGGCGGAACTCGATCAGCGAGCCCGCGCGCTGGCGGGCACGGCTTACGGCGATTACCTGGGCCGGCTGGTCAGCGAGCAAGCCGGCGGATGAGCGCGGAGCGGGCCGGATGAAGCTGCTCGAAACGGGTCTGCCCGGCTGCCTGGTCGTCGAGCCACGCGTGTTCAATGATGGGCGCGGCTTCTTCTACGAAAGCTGGAATCAGGCGCGCTTTGCTGCCCTGGCTGGCGACGGCCGCTTTGCCGGCGCCGACCTGGCGGCCTCCTTCGTCCAGAGCAATGTTTCACGCTCGCATCGCGGCGTGCTGCGCGGACTGCACTACCAGTGGCCGAATCCGCAAGGCAAGCTGGTCAGCGTGCTCGACGGCGAGATCTGGGATGTGGCGGTCGACCTGCGGCGTGGTTCACCCGAATTCGGTCGCTGGGCTGGCGTCGTGCTGAGCAGCAGCAACCACCGCCAGCTGTGGGTTCCGGAAGGTTTCGCGCACGGCTTTCTGGTGCTGTCCGACAGCGCGCTGGTGAGCTACCTCTGTACGGCCGCCTACGACCCGGACGCCACCGGCACGGTCCACTGGCAGGATCCGCAGCTCGCGATCGACTGGCCGCTGAGCGGCCGCTTGCCGATGCTGTCACAGACCGACGCCGAGGCACCGCGTCTCGATGCAGTTCCGGCCCGCCGGTTGCCGGCCTGGGTGCCGCCGGCCGATGCCTCCGGGGCCGGGTTCTCGGGAACCGATCCCGCCCGACCCGATTCCTCCGATGGGTCAGGTCTGGCCCGACCCGGCGAAGCTGACCTGGCCCGATCTGGCGGGAAGGGGAGCGCTTGATCCCCAGGATCCTGCTGCTTGGCGCCAGCGGCCAGGTCGGCTGGGAACTGGCGCGCAGCCTGCAGCCGCTGGGGCAACTGGTTGCCTGGACCCGCGTCGACGCCGACCTGTCGCAGCCGGATGTGCTCGTCGCCCGGGTGATGGCGCTGGCGCCCGATGTCATCGTCAACGCTGCCGCCTACACTGCGGTCGACCGGGCCGAAAGCGAACGCGCACTCGCCTTTGCGGTCAATGCGGCGGCGCCGGCCGCGCTGGCCAGTACGGCGCGCGCACTGGGCGCACTGTTCGTCCACTACTCGACCGACTACGTCTTCGACGGCTCCGGCAGCCTGCCGCGCAACGAGCAGGCGGCCTGCGCGCCGCTGAACGTCTACGGGGAATCCAAGCTGGCCGGGGAGGCCGGGATCGCGGCTGCTGGCGGCGATTGGCTGGTCTTGCGCACGAGCTGGGTCTATGCGGCACGCGGAGAAAACTTTCTGACCACGATGCTGCGGCTGGGCGCCAGCCGGTCGCGGCTGGCGGTGGTCGCCGACCAGATCGGAGCGCCGACTTCGGCACGGTTGCTGGCCGATTCGACGGCGCAGATCCTCGCACGGGCGCTGGTGGCCCGCCTGGCCCGGACAGAGGCGGGAACCGCGCCCGGAGCGCCCGCCGAGGCCGGCCCCGGGGCCGAAGTCCGGGCAGATGCCGGCTTCCGATCCGAGGTGCTGCACGTCTGCGCGGCCGGGCAGACCAGTCGCCACGGTTTCGCGCAGGCGATCCTTGCCGGCTGGCGAGCCCGGCACGGATCGGCGTCGCTGAGCGTGTGCCAGGTCGACGCCATTGCCTCGCACGATCATCCGGGTGCGGCGCGGCGACCTCTGAACTCACGGCTCGACTGCACGCGTCTGGCCAGCCGGTACGGCCTGAGGCTGCCTGATTGGCGGGAAGGGCTTGTGCTGAGCCTTGCCGAGGCCAGCCGACCAGAGGGATCCTGAGCCTTGCTACCATCGCGTTCGATTGCCGACTTCCCGATGCAATGCCGTTTCTCTCCCGCTTTCCCCGCTGCCGTGCATCCGTCGGCACGGGCCGCTCGATCGCCGCTGCCAGGCCGGTGGGCGTGATCCGGGCCAGGACCCGCTCATGACAGGATGCGAACAGGCGTGGCGCGCCCTTGAAGCGCTGGTGCCGCACTACCGCGACCGCTTCGATCTGCGGCAGGCCTTTGATGACGACCCGGCGCGCTTCGACCGGCTGTCGCTGCGTGCGCCCCACATCTTTTCCGACCTCTCCAAGCAGCTCTGGGACGTCGAGGTGCTCGAACGGCTGGTGGCGCTGGCCGAAGCCTGCGGCTTGCCGCAGCGGCGCGCCGAACTGTTTGCCGGAAGGGTGGTCAACCCCACCGAGAACCGGCCGGCGCTGCATGTCCGACTGCGCAAGCTGGCCGGCAGCTTGCCGGTGCCCGGTGCCGACAGCGGCGCCCAGCCGTCTGGCGGGAGCCGGGCTGCCTTCATGGAAAATGCCCTGAATGGCGAGCTCGCCGGCCTCGATCCGCTGGTACGCGGACTGGCCGACATGCTGGCCCTGGCCGAAGCGGTCCGGGCCCGCGACGACATCGACGATGTCATCCACATCGGCATCGGGGGTTCCGGAGTCGGCCCCGAATTGTCGGTCGAAGCGCTGCGCAGCTTTCACAGCGCCCGCCAGCGCTTGCACTTCGTGGCCAACATGGATGGCCACGACCTTGCCGAGAAGCTGGCGCGGGTGGATCCGCAGCGGGTGCTGTTCGTCGCGGCTTCCCGCTCCTGGAGCACCGCCGAGACCCTGCTGAACACCCGGACCGCGCTGCGCTGGCTGAGCGAATCCGGTGTCGCCGATCCGGGTGGGCGCTTCGTTGCGATCACCGGCCGGCCGGATGCAGCGCGGGCGCTGGGGATCGAGCGCATCCTCGACATTCCCGAGGGCATCGGCGGGCGCTTCTCGCTCTGGTCGGCAGTCGGATTGCCGCTGGCCATCGCGATCGGCGCAAGCGGTTTCGCGGAACTGCTGGCTGGCGCCGCCGACATGGATGAGCATTTCGAACAGGCACCGCTGGCCGACAACCTGCCGGTACGTCTGGGTCTGATCGATGTCTGGCATGCCAGCCTGCTCGGCTTTGCCAGCCGCTGTGTCGTCCCCTACCACCACGGCCTGCGTCGGCTGCCGGCCTATCTGCAGCAGCTCGAGATGGAGAGCAACGGCAAGCGGGTGCGTACCGACGGCAGCCCGGTCGAGCGGGTCACCACGCCGGTGTTGTGGGGCGGTGTGGGCAGCAATGACCAGCACGCCTTCTTCCAGTGGTTGCACCAGGGGACGCAGCGCGCGCCGGTCGAGTTCATTGCCGTGTGCCACGCGCAGCACCCGTACCCTGATCACCAGCAGGCCCTGCTGTGCAATGCGCTGGCCCAGGCGCAGGCGTTGATGCAGGGGGCGCGGCCCGAGCGCCACCAGCTGCCCGGCCATCAGGATTTTCCCGGCAACCGGCCCAGCGGCTTCTTCCTCATCGATCGGCTGACACCGGCTGCCCTGGGTGCGCTGCTGGCCCTGCACGAGCACCGGGTGTTCACGGCCGGCCACCTCTGGCGCGTGAACAGCTTCGATCAGTGGGGTGTGGAACTCGGCAAGAAGCTGGCCAACGAGCTGATGAAGCGCATGCTCGAAGGCGATGCGGCCGGGCTCGATCCGTCGACCGCCGGGTTGATGGCGCTGGCTCAGCGCCCCCCGCCGACGTCGAGCAGCGCGCCGCTGACATAGGAGGCCTGCGGGCCGGCCAGCCAGACGATGGTCTCGGCAACCTCCTCGGCGAGACCGGCGCGGGCCATCGGCACCCCGCCGACCAGTTGCTGGAGCCGTCCGGGCAGGCCGGCGGAAGCGTGGATCTCGGTGTCGATCAGGCCGGGGCGCACGGCGTTGACGCGAATGCCCTCGGCGCCGAGCTCGCGCGCCAGGCCGATGGTCAGCGTGTCGACGGCGCCCTTGCTGGCCGCATAGTGGACCCATTCGCCGCTGCCGCCGAGCTGGGCGGCTCGCGACGAAACGTTGACGATGGCTCCGCCCCGGCCGCCGCGGGCGCGTGACATCCGGCGGATGGCTTCGCGAGCAGCCAGAAAGCAGCCACTGACGTTGAGGTCGAAGACGGCTCGCAGCGTGTCGGTTTCGATGTCGGCCACGCGCCGCACCGGGCCGGTGATGCCGGCGTTGTTGACCAGTGAGTCAGGGGCGCCGAAGGCCTGGTCGCAGGCCTCGAACAGGGCGCACACGCCTGCCTCGCTTGCCATGTCGGCCTGGACTGCGAGGACGCGGCCGCCGCCGGCTTCGAGCTCGCTGACCAGCGCGCTCGCATGCCCGGCACTGCCGAGGTAGCTGAAACAGACGGCATGGCCGTGGCGCACCGCCAGCCTGACCGTGGCGGCGCCGATGCCGCGGCTGCCGCCGGTCACGATCATGACCTGAGGCGACGAATGGTTCGGGGTTGGTTGGTGGTCGGGGGTTTCGGTGTTCGGGGTCATCGTGGCTCCTGGGGCAGCGTCGTCGTGCGGAATCGAATGTCAGGCGAATGTCAGGCGGAATCGCCGGTCAGGCAGGATCGCCAGCCGAGGGTTCCGGATCCTTACTGTAGCGTGACCCGATGCCCCTCTGCGACAATCCGCCGGAGCCGCCGCGCCCCCGATCCGGATCAGAAAGCGATGTCTGCAGACCCCACGACCGCAACGACACTCGAGCGCTGGCCCGATGGTGACCGCCGGCGCCTGCTGGGTGTCTTCGGCACCGCCGCCGCAGGCTGGCTGGCCGGCTGCGCCGGACCGGCGCCGCGGCGTGCTGCCGCGCCTTCCCGGCAGCCAGCCGCCGGCCAGGCGGAGGCCTTGCCCGACCCGCTGGCGCGCGAGGCGGCCTTCCTTGCCTTGAGCCTCGTCGACACGCCCTATCGCTATGGCGGCAACACGCCGCAGAGCGGTTTCGACTGCAGCGGCCTGATCGTCTACGTGTTTCGAGAGGCTGCGGGGCGACGCCTGCCGCGCACGGTGGGGCAGATCGCCAGGGCCGGCGAGTCGGTCAGCTATCGCGCCGTGCGCACCGGTGACATCGTCCTGTTCGATACGGCCGGGCGGTTCTCGCATGCCGGCATCTATGTCGGGGACGGGCGCTTCGTGCACGCGCCGTCGACCGGCGGTGTGGTGCGGCTCGACGGCGTCCACGCACGTTACTGGCGACCCCGTTTCTCGGGGGTCAGACGGGTGTAGTCTGCGCCTCGTCAGCCGCCTGCCAGCGACCAACCCATCCGCAGCGCGAGCACGAAGGTGGTGATCGCGAACAGCAGCCGCAGGCGCCGGGCCGGCACCCGGTGGGCCAGCCGCGCACCGTAGGGAGCGAGCACGACGCTCGCCAGCACGAAGGGGATCAGGGCCGGCAGCCAGACGAAACCCAGCGATCCGGGCGGCAGGTCGGGTTGGTTCAGCCCGGCCAGCACGTGGGAGGTCGTGCCGGTGATCGCGATCGGCAGCCCGATCGAGGCGCCGGTGCCGATCGCCCGCTTGAACGGCAGGTTGAACCAGGTCAGCACCGGGACCAGCAGCACCGCGCCGCCGGCGCCGACCAGAGTCGACATCAGGCCGACAGCGCCGCCGAGCAGGGCGAGTCCGGCCGGACCGGGCAGCCCGCGGCTGGGTGCCGGGCGCAGGTCGACCACCATCGCCAGCGACGCATAGCTGATGAAAACGACCATCACGATAGCCAGCCAGCGCGTGGGCAGCAACAGAGCGACGTAGCCGCCGGCGAAGCCGCCGATGATCAGTCCCGGCAGCAGGCCACGCAGGACCTGCCAGTCGACCGCGCCGTAGCGGTGGTGGGCCAGGGTGCTCGAGACGGCGGTGAACGCGATCGAAGCGACCCCGGTGGCGACCGCGATGTGGGCAATATGCTGATGAGGCAGGCCGTGGGCCTCGAAGGCGAGGACGGTCAGGGGGGTTTGCACGGCGCCGCCGCCGATGCCGAGCAGGCCGGAAAAGAAGCCGATCAGCGCGCCGATCGCGGCGTAGACCGAGGATTGTTCGAGCAGGGCCAGCATGGGGGGTCTGGAGTCGGACGGGCAGTGCGAACGGGTCCACGGCAGCCGGCGGCTCCGGCGGGCTGCCACGGCGGGCTGCCCCCGGTGCCGCAGGGGTCGACCCGGATAGAATGACGCCTCCGATCATCCATCAGTGTTCTGGCAATCGCCGACCGAACCATGATCCCGCGTTCCGTTTTCTGGCCGGCTGCCCGGCCGGCGCGGCGCTGCCGCTTGCCGGTATCGTCGAACTGCATGCTGCGCGACTGATGCGCGCCGGCACTCTGCCGCCAGCACTGATCGTGGGAACTGGCGTCGTCTCGGCGCTGAACTACGGGAAACTGCCGCCCGCATTGCCGGCGCTGCAGGCCGATTTCGAGTTGTCGCTGGTCCAGGTCAGCTGGATGGTTTCGCTGTTCATGATCGCGGCGGCCGTGTTCGGCATGATGGGCGGGGCGATCGCCGATCGTTTCGGGCTGCGCCGGATCATGGTGTCCGGGCTCGCCTTGAGCGCACTGGCCGGGCTGGTCGGTGCGCTCGCCGATACGGCGACTGCGCTGCTGGCCAGCCGGGCGCTCGAGAGCCTCGGTTTCCTCCTTGCCGTGCTGCCGGGACCGGCATTGCTGCGCCACTGCGTGCCGGCGGCCTCGCTGCGCGGCTGGCTGGGGATCTGGTCGGCCTACATGCCGACCGGCATGGGGGTGGCCCTGATCGCGACGCCCTGGTTGATGGCCAGCGGAGGCTGGCGGACGGCCTGGTGGCTGTCGGCCGCGATGGCCTTCCTCTGGGCCGTCGTCATCGCCGTCGGCCTGCCGGGCCGGCCGGCGTCAGCCGGCCCGGTGCACGGGTCTCTGGCGGCGACGGCACGGGCCACCGCCACCAGCATCGGTCCGTGGCTGATTTCGCTGTGTTTCCTGTTCTACGCTGGCCAGTTCGTCGGGATTTTCAGCTTCCTGCCCAGCATCTACCTCGAAACCGGGCTGGCGCCCGCTGTCGGCGGTCTGCTGACGGCGCTTGCCGTCATCGCGAACGTGACCGGCAACCTCACTTCGGGCCTGCTGCTGCAGCATGGCTGGCGCCGCGAGTCCCTGATCGCCTTCGCTGGCGTGACGATGGCGCTGTGCGCCTGGCTGGCCTTCGGTGCGGCGGTGCCGTTCGCGCTCCGCTACGCGGCAGTCGTGATCCTGTCGGCGGTCGGCGGCCTGATTCCGGGGGCGTTGTTCGCGACGGCGCCTTTCTATGCGCCCGACGCCAGCGCGGTGTCGACGACGGTCGGCCTGATGCAGCAAGGCTCGGCCTGGGGGCAGATCCTGCTGCCACCGCTGATTGCCGCGGTTGCCCAGCATACTGGCGGCTGGTCGTCGATCTGGATCGCAACCGGGCTGGCAGCGGCCTGTACGGTCTTGATCGCCCGCGCGATCGGACGCTACGACCAGCGCCGCTTCGCGCGCGCTCGCGGCTGAACCCGGTCGCGTTCGAGCGCCTGGGGTGGGCCAAGGTGCGGGGGGCTTGGCCTGGCCGGCGCCGGGTGCTTGGCCCCGCTTCGCGGGGCTGCCCTCGGTGCTCGGGTTCCTGGCTGCGCGGCGTAACTCGCTGCGCGCCCGC
>JBAYOD010000011.1:0-28039 GCA_041678445.1 Burkholderiaceae bacterium
AACGCGAAGAACTGATCCCCAACCCGTTCTCGCTCACGCCCGATGCGCCCGAGCCGCTCGCCCGGCTGCCGCAGATCGTCGTTGTCATCGACGAGCTGGCCGACCTGATGATGGTCGTGGGCAAGAAGGTCGAGGAGCTGATTGCACGGCTGGCGCAGAAGGCGAGGGCGGCCGGCATCCATCTGATCCTCGCGACGCAGCGCCCATCGGTCGATGTGATCACCGGTCTCATCAAGGCCAACATCCCGACCCGGATCGCTTTCCAGGTATCGAGCAAGATCGACTCTCGCACCATCCTCGACCAGATGGGGGCCGAATCGCTGCTGGGCCAGGGCGATATGCTGTACCTGCCACCCGGTACCGGTCTGCCGATCCGCGTGCATGGCGCATTCGCGTCCGACGATGAGGTTCACGCCGTCGTCCAGCACTGGCGGGAAGTCGGCGGCGAACCCCAGTACGTCGAAGGCATCCTGGAGGGCGGCGTGCCGGACGAGGTCGATGCCGGCAGCGCGGTCGGTTTCGGCGGCCTGTCACAGACGCTGGCCGAGGCGGGCGTCGACGGCGAAGCCGACCCGATGTACGACCAGGCGGTGGCCGTGGTCGTCAAGCACCGGCGGGCATCGATCTCGCTGGTGCAGCGCCACCTGCGGATCGGCTACAACCGGGCGGCACGGCTGCTCGAACAGATGGAAAAATCCGGCCTGGTTTCGGCAATGGCTACCAACGGCAACCGCGAACTCCTGGTGCCGCAGCCAAAAGGCGACGATTGACAACCACGATGCGACTGGCGCGCTTCCTGCTGGCCTGCGCCGCAGCAGCACTGCCGCTGGCCGGCACGGCAGCCGGCATCGACCAGTTGCGCGCCTTCCTGACCGACACGGCCAGCGCCCGCGGCAACTTCACGCAACAGGTGCGTCGCACCAGCGGCCAGACCCTCGAATCCACCCAGGGCCGCTTCGCCTTCGTACGGCCTGCCAAGTTCCGCTGGGAGGTACGCAAGCCCTTCGAGCAACTGATGGTGTCCGACGGCAAGCGGCTCTGGTTCCACGACATCGACCTGAACCAGGTCACGGTGCGCCGGCTCGACGATGCGCTGGCCTCGACGCCGGCTGCACTGCTGTTCGGCGGCGATGCCCTGGAAGCCGCCTTCGAGCTCAGCGAACTGGGCCGGCAGGATGACATCGACTGGGTGCAGGCATTGCCCCGGCGCGCCGAACCCGGCTACGACCGGATCGCGATCGGCATGCGCGATGGCCTGCCGGCAGCCATGGAAGTCGACGATGCCTTCGGGCGCACCTCGGTATTCGTTTTCTCCGACATCGAACGTGATCCTGCGCTCGACGACAGCCTGTTCCAGTTCGAACCCCCGGCCAATGCCGACCTCATCGAGCAATAACGAGCCTATCTCCATGAGCTTGCTGTTTCCCGCTCCGGCGCAGCCGGGCGATCTGCTGAGCACCGTCGACACGCCTGCGCTGCTGCTCGACCTCGATGCCACTGACGCCAACATCGCCGCGTTTCACGGCCAGGCCGCTGCTGCCGGGCTGGCCGTACGCGCTCACGGCAAGGCTCATCGCTGCCCGGACCTGTCGCTGCGCCAGCTGGCAGCCGGTGCAGCCGGCATCTGCGTACAGAAGGTCGGTGAAGCCGAAGGGTTTTCACGGGCGGGCATCGACGACATCCTCGTCACCAACGAGTTCGTCGACCCGGCGAAATGCCGGCGACTGGCCGTCCTGGCCCGCCGGCCGGGCCTGCGGCTGGCCGTTTGCGTCGACGCGGTGCTGCAGGTCGAACACCTGGCGGCTGCGTGCGAAGAGGCCGACAGCCGGATCGAGGTCCTGATCGAACTCGACGTCGGCCAGCGGCGCTGCGGCGTGCGGGACCACGAAACCGCTGTGGCCTTGGCAGCAGCCATCGAGCGGGCCGCGCCGCGGCTTGCGCTGCGCGGGCTGCAGGCCTATCACGGCCGCGCGCAGCACCTGCGCACGGCCGCCGAACGCCGGGCGGCCGTGGCTGCCGCCGCAGCCCAGGTGCGCACCTGTCGCGACGCGCTGGAGCGCGCCGGCTTCGCGGTGCGCGAGATCAGCGGCGGCGGTACCGGCACCTTCCCGAACGAGGCCGGACTGGACCTGTGGACCGAGCTGCAGGCCGGTTCCTATGCGCTGCTCGATCTCGACTACCGGGCCAACGAAATCGATCCGGCAGCGCCCGGGCTGCGCCAGGCGCTGGGTGTGATGGCCATGGTCATCAGCCAGTGCGACAGCCACGCGGTGCTCGACGGCGGACTGAAGAGCGTCGCCGTCGACTCCGGCCTGCCGGCCCTGCGCGAAACCGGCTGGCGGGTGAGCGGACTGTCCGACGAGCACACGGTCATCGAACCGCTGGCCGGCGCCCGCCCGATTGCCCTCGGCGAGCGCCTGGTGCTCGACCCCGGCCACTGCGACCCTACCGTCAACCTGCACGACTGGATCGTTGCCTACCGCGGCGACCGGGTCGAAGCCGTCTGGCCGGTGCTGCCGCGCAGCGCCTCGCGTTGAACCCGAAGAGACGCCTCCGATGAGCACCGCAGTCCTGCAGCCCGAACACCGCCAGGCCAACCAGGTCATCACGCTGGTGTCGTCGGCGCACGGAGTCTCGCACTTCTTTCACCTCGTGCTGCCGCCGATGTTTCCATGGCTGCGCGACGCCTTCGGGTTGAGCTACGCCGAGCTCGGCCTGCTGCTGACCGTGCTGTTCACGGTATCGGGGATCGGTCAGGCGCTGGCCGGCTTCCTGGTCGACCGGGTCGGCGCAGCGCCGGTGATGCAGGGAGCGCTGGCCCTGTTTGCCGGCGGCGCCATCGTGATCGGCTTCGCCGATTCATGGATCTGGCTGGTCGCCGGAGCCGTGCTGATCGGGCTCGGCAATGCGCCGTTTCACCCGGTCGACTATTCGATCCTGAACGCCAAGGTGGCCACGCCGCGGCTCGGCCATGCCTATGCGATCCACGGCGTGGCCGGCAGTCTGGGCTGGGCACTGGCGCCGGTCTACATGGTCGGCATCGCCCAGGTGGCGGGCTGGCGCGAGGCGTTCTTCGGCGCCGCCGCGCTGGCTGCGGTCACGCTGGTGGCCGTCACGATCTGGCGCCGCCTGCTGATGACGGCGCCGCACGGCGAACACGCAACGGATGCGCCGGCCACCGGCCAGGGCGGGCAGGGCGCCGCCCGCAAGCAGGCGTCGACCGTTGCGAACGGCCAGCTCGACTTCATGAAGCTGCCGGCAGTCTGGTACAGCTTCGCCTTCTTCTTTGCCAGCGCCTTTGCGCTGGGCGGCGTGCAGAGCTTCGGACCAGAATCCGCCCGGCAACTGCACGAGGTGCCGCTGGGCATCGTCGCGATCTGCCTGACCACCTACATGCTGGCCAGCGCAGTCGGCATGATCGTCGGCGGTTTCGTCGCCACCGACCCGTCGCGGGCCGAACGCACGATCGGCATCGCCTTCGGGGTTGCCGCTGTCGTGGCGGTGTCCTTGCCCTTCCTGCCCTGGCAGGGGGTGACGATGCCTGTACCGTTCGCGCTGATGGGCTTTGCCGCCGGTGTCGCGAACCCGTCGCGCGACCTGCTGATCCGCAGCGCTGCGCCGCCCGGGGCGACCGGCCGCGTCTACGGTGTCGTCTACTCCGGACTCGATCTGGGCATGTCGATCGCGCCGCCGATCTTCGGCCTGATGCTCGATCGTGGCGCACCGGCCGGCGTCTGGGTCGGCATCGCGATTGCCCAGGTGCTGATGATTGCCGGGGCCTTCCGGGCAGGGGATGCCGCGCGTCGCCAGACCGGATTGGCCAGCGGCGCCGCGAGCCACTGAGCCGGCACAGGATCCGTTGACCGGGCACGCGGGCTGGCCTGGCCGGGTCAGCCGCTACCGGTCCGGCTTGCCGGCTTCCGATTTGCCAGCTTCCTCATCCCACTGGCGCAGCAGCGCCAGCTTCTCGCCGATCTTGCCTTCCAGGCCGCGCGGCACAGGCTGGTACCAGCGCGGCTCGGGCATCCCGTCGGGCAGGTAGGTCTCACCGGCTGCATAGGCGTTGGGTTCATCGTGCGCGTAGCGGTAGGCGTGGCCGTGCCCGAGTTCCTTCATCAGCCTGGTGGGCGCATTGCGCAGGTGCACCGGCACCTCGCGGCTGCGGTCCTGCTTCACGAAGGCGCGGGCCTGGTTGTAGGCCATGTAGCCGGCATTGCTCTTGGCCGCCACGGCCAGGTAGATCACCGCCTGGCCCAGCGCCAGTTCGCCCTCGGGGCTGCCCAGGCGCTCGTAGGTGAGGGCGGCGTCGTTGGCGATCTGCAGCGCCCGCGGGTCGGCCAGCCCGATGTCCTCCCACGCCATCCGGACGATGCGGCGGGCCAGGTAGCGCGGATCGGCGCCGCCGTCGAGCATCCGGCACAGCCAGTACAGCGCGGCATCGGGGTGCGAGCCGCGCACCGACTTGTGCAGCGCCGAGATCTGGTCGTAGAAGTTGTCGCCGCCCTTGTCGAAGCGGCGGCTGTTCAGCGTCAGCGCATTCTGCACGAAGCCGGCATCGATCCGGCTCACGCCGGCCGCGCCGGCGGCTGTGCCGCACTGTTCGAGCAGGTTCAGGAAGCGGCGGGCGTCGCCGTCGGCATAGCCGATCAGCGTGTCCACGGCCTGGGTGTCGAATTCGAGATGGCCGAGTACCTTCTCGCGCGCCCGCGCCAGCAACTGGCGCTGCTCGTCGTCGGTCAGCGACTTGAGCACATAGACCTGGGCTCGCGACAGCAGCGCCGAGTTGACCTCGAACGACGGGTTCTCGGTGGTGGCCCCGATGAAGGTCACCAGGCCCGACTCGGCATAGGGCAGCAGCGCGTCCTGCTGGGCCTTGTTGAAGCGGTGGATCTCGTCGACGAACAGGATCGTCTGGCGGCCCTGCGCGCGGTTCAGTTCGGCCTGCTCCATCGCGGCGCGGATGTCCTTCACGCCGGAGAACACTGCCGACAGCGCGATGAACGCGCAGTCGAAGGCGCTTGCCGTCAGGCGGGCCAGCGTGGTCTTGCCGACCCCGGGCGGGCCCCAGAGGATCATCGAATGCGGACGGCCCGACTGGAAGGCCAGCCGCAGCGGCTTGCCCTCGCCGAGCAGGTGGGACTGGCCGATCACCTCGTCGAGCGTGGCCGGACGCAGCGCTTCGGCAAGCGGCACCGATGAAGGCTGGGAGAACAGGTCGGCCATAATGGGCGCCATCATAATCCACGCGCCGACCCCATCCATGCTCGACATCGCCCAACTCCGCAAGGATCCCGAAACCATTGCCGATCGGCTGGCCAGCCGCGGATTCCGGCTCGATCTCGACGCCTTCCGGGCCCTTGAGGCCGAGCGCAAGGCCTTGCAGGTCCGGGCCGAGGAGCTGCAGGCCCGGCGCAACACGCTGTCGAAATCGATCGGCCAGGCCAAGTCGCGCGGCGAGGATGCCTCGGCGCTGATGGCCGAGGTCGGCGGCCTCGGCGAAGCCCTGAAGACCGCCACCGAGCAGAGCGACCAGGTGCGCGAACGCCTGAACGACTGGCTGGCGCAGGTGCCCAACCTGCCGCACGAATCGGTGCCGGTCGGCCGCGACGAGCAGGCGAACCAGGAAGTCAGGCGCTGGAGCCCGATCGGCACCGAGCCCCCGCCGCTGGGATTCCCGGCGCGCGACCACGTGGACCTGGGCGGGCCGCTGGGGCTTGATTTCGAGGCCGCGGCCCGATTGTCCGGTTCGCGCTTCGCCGTGATGAAAGGGCCGATCGCCCGGCTGCACCGGGCGCTGGCGCAGTTCATGCTCGACGTGCAGACCGGCGAGCACGGTTACACTGAGTGCTACACCCCCTATATCGTGAACGCGGCCGCGCTCTACGGCACCGGCCAGTTGCCCAAGTTCGCGCAAGACCTGTTCGCCGTACGCAAGGGTGGCGAGGAAGGCGAGAACGAAACCCTCTACCTGATCCCCACCTCCGAGGTGTCGCTGACCAACCTGGTGGCCGGCCAGATCCTGGCGGCCGAGGCGCTGCCCATGCGGCTCACGGCGCACACGCCGTGCTTTCGCTCCGAGGCCGGTTCCTACGGCCGCGACACCCGCGGCATGATCCGCCAGCACCAGTTCGACAAGGTCGAGATGGTACAGATCGCTCATCCGGAGCGTTCGTATGAGGCGCTCGACGAGATGGTCGGCCACGCCGAGGCCATCCTGCAGCGGCTGGGCCTGCCTTACCGGGTCATGGCGCTGTGCACTGGCGACATGGGCTTCGGCGCCGCGCGCACCTTCGACCTCGAGGTCTGGCTGCCGGCCCAGAACAGCTATCGCGAGATTTCCTCGGTGTCGAACTGCGAAGCCTTCCAGGCCCGGCGCATGCAGGCACGCTTTCGCAATGCTCAGGGCAAGCCCGAACCCGTGCACACGCTGAACGGCTCGGGGCTGGCCGTGGGCCGGGCGCTCGTGGCCGTGCTCGAGAACTGCCAGCAGGCCGATGGCAGCGTTGCCGTGCCGGCAGTGCTGCGCCCCTACATGGGTGGCGTGGAGAAGCTGGAAGCGGCGCGCTGACCGGAGGCGGAGTTGCCGGAAAGGCCGGCCGCCGGCCGACCGCCCCGGAATGTGCGCTATACTGCGCGGCTTCGCACCACGCGAACCGTGTGCTTGCGGCCTGCAAGAGGCCGTGCGGCGACACCCCGGAGAGGTGGCAGAGTGGTCGAATGCGCCAGACTCGAAATCTGGTTTAGGGGCAACCCTAACGTGGGTTCGAATCCCACCCTCTCCGCCAATAAATAAATAAAATCAATAATTTACGAGAATATATCGGATTTAACCCACATAAAATCCCACAACGAAGCGCCTGTTGCCGATGCTGCCCGTCAAAACTCTTTCGGTCGCTGACCTTCTAGTTCTTCATGCTCAAATCGGGGAAGAACTACGCAAACGGGGCATAGTACGCAGCGCAAACAACCCGACGGGCGACCTAGCCGAATACCTGTTTTGCCGGGCGTTCGGCTGGCAGCAAGCGCCGAACTCCGAACGCGGGTACGACGCAACCGGGGCCGATGGCGTGCGGTATCAAATCAAGGGTCGCCGAATTCACCGACGTAACAAGTCCCGCCAGCTTTCAGCAATCCGTGACATAAACGGCGGACATTTCGACGTACTGGCGGGCGTCCTGTTCGACGACGACTTTAACGTAATGAAGGCGGCGTTGATTCCAATCGCGTTTGTTGTCGAACAATCAACCTTCGTAGCCCGTACGAACAGTAGCAAGTTCATTTTGCATGACGAAGTGTGGAAAACCCCTGGCGTTCGCGACGTAACCGCCGAAATTGCAGCGGCCATGCCATAAAAAACCCCGGTGCGAAGGCCGGGCAAAAGTCCTCTGTGGCACTTGGGTTCGTCGAATCTGAACGCGCGTCGAAGTGCCGCCGCTTCCCGGCTTCCCCGGCCGAGCGCTCACGCCTTCGCCTCCTTCTCGAGAAGCGCACGCTTGCGCTCTACGCCCCACCGATAGCCGGACAAGGTGCCGTCGCTCCTGACGACCCGGTGGCAAGGGATGGCCACCGCAATCCTGTTCGCGGCGCAGGCCCCGGCTACGGCGCGCACGGCATTCGGCGCTCCAAGCCGGCGGGCGATTTCGGTGTAGGAGGCGGTCTGTCCTGGCGGAATCTGCCGGAGCGCCTGCCAGACGCGCTCCTGGAACGCCGTGCCGCGAATATCGAGCGGCAGATCGAGGCCGATCCGGGGCGCTTCGACGAAGCCGACGACGCGCGCGACCAGATTCTCGAAGCCGGCGTCGCCGCCGATCAGAGTGGCTTGCGGGAAGCGGTCCTGGAGATCGCGGACCAGTTCGTCGGGATCGTCCCCGAGCGTGATCGCGCAGATACCCTTGCTGCTCTGGGCCACCAGGATCGCGCCAAGCGAGCTTTGCGCAACGGCGAAGCGGATGTCGGCATCCTTGCCCCCGCGCTTGTAGGCTGTCGGTGTCATTCCAAGCACCTCATTCGATTGCTCGTAGAAGCGGCTGTTCGAGTTGAATCCCGCCTCGTAGATCGCGCCGGCCACACTTGCTGCCCGATCGACCAGCCCGGTGCGGACCTTTCTGCTTCGATGGGCAACGGCCCATTGCTTCGGGGTCAATCCGGTGATCGCCTTGAACCGGCGGTGGAAATGGTAGGCACTCATGCCGATGCGTGCCGCCAGGTCATCGAGCTTCGGCATGTCTTCGGAGGCCTCGATCAGCCGGCAGGCCTGGACCACCAGCGCGGCACTGGCTTCGGCCGGCGACTGGCCGTCCGGATTGCAGCGTCGGCAAGGCCGAAACCCCGCTGCTTGCGCCTCGGCAGGGGTTTCGTAGAAGAGCACATTCTGCCGCTTGGCAGTCCGTGAGGGGCAGGACGGACGGCAATAGACTCCGGTCGTCTTGACAGCATAAACAAAGCGACCGTCTGCGCCAGCATCGCGCATCGCCACGCTCTCCCAGCGGGGATCCTGCCTGGTCGCGGCCTGGTTCATGACGGCTCTCGCTTCGTTGCTGTGCGTCTTCCTTATATAGCCGTGGAAATGCGGCGCCTCACTCCGATCCTTGCTTTCGAATCCGGGATACCAGCGCCCTCGCTCAGGCACCCTGCGTCGGCGATTCGCCCGTCGGGGCCCGCGGCGGCTGATAGTTCCGGGCCTTCTGCCCGAGCTGGCCGAACTTCTTCGACAGGCCTTCGAGCTTGGCTTCCCAGGCGGGGTCGGGAATCTGCCCGTCGATGGTGCGGAAATAGACATCCATCATGCAGGCGATCGCAAAGGGTTCGAGCAGGGCAGCCTTGACCGCCCAGGCGAAGACCAGTGCGAAGACGACGCCACCAGCCGACCAGGCGCCGGGGATCAGGTAGACGGCGAGCGCGGCGGGCGCCAGCATGATCAGGAAGACGATGAACGACAACCCGTAGACGAACAGCGCAAGCCAGGCTGCGTTGCGCAGCATGGGTTTGTAGTTCTGCGCGTACAGGACGAGGCCCGTGCGGGCCGATGCCCAGGCATTGTCGGAGTCCGTGCGGATGGCATAGGCGAGGATGACTTCGTCGACGAAGCCGACCGATACCCGCAGGAATGCCTGGAGCACCGACACGAACTGCTGCGCCCCGGGAATCGGCAGGATGCTCACGATGCCGCGCACCAGTCCGGTGATGGCGTGCAGCACGCCCTTGATCAACTGATCGACTCCGAACAGGATGCTGGCCTGAGCGAACCGTTTCGTCACCTCCTGGCGAGCGTAGGCAATCTGTGAGCGCCCCTCGGGCATCTGCTCGCCATCGATCAGCTTGACCAGTACCGCGATATGGCCGGCCTTGACGATGTAGAGGACGTACTCGCGCGCCAGATAGACCACCGCGCCGACCAGGCCGAAACCGATCACGCCGCCCCACAGCGTGGCACTCGCCCGAAAGCCGCTGTCGCCGAAGCCGCCGACTCCCCAGCCAACCCCGGCGCCTGCTCCGGTGACGAGCACGTAGGCCAGCGCCACACCGAAATAGACTGCCATCCGAAGCAGCACGAACGGCAGGGTCTTGAACATCATGCCCAACGCCCGACCTACAGAGAAATCCCACATCCTCGAGTGACCTCGCTCGCCTGACGGCTCGTCCTTCTGTCGATGTACAAGGGGGGTCCATCACCCCCCAGCGCCGGATGAGTGTACATGGCAGCTTGCGGCTTGGTCAGCTTGTGGTCTGGATCAGGGAAAATTTGCGCACCCGGTAAGCCTGTGTCATGGTGTCCTTTCCGAACAGGTGACTGCATCCGTGATGAGGGCCCAGAACATCCAGGCACGCACTGCTCGCCGTTCACGGGGCCGCCCCGGTCGGTGGCGGGTCCTGGCGGCGGGGCTGCTGGTCCTGTTCGGCATCTTCGGCCTGGCGGCTTCGGCGCAGGACAGTGGCCGGGTGGCGGTCGTGCTGACGCTGGACGGCGCCGTCGGACCGGCCAGCGCCGACTACCTCAAGCGTGGCATCGGCCAGGCGGGCGAGCGGGGCGCCGCAATCATCGTGCTGAAGATGGACACGCCGGGCGGGCTCGACACCTCGATGCGCGAGATCATCCACGCGATCCTGGCTTCGCCGGTGCCGGTTGCGAGCTTCGTCACGCCCTCGGGGGCGCGTGCGGCGAGCGCCGGCACCTACATCCTCTACGCCAGCCACGTGGCGGCCATGACTCCGGGCACCAACCTGGGTGCGGCCACGCCGATCGCGATCGGCGGCGGGGGCGGGCCGTTCGGCGGCGGCCAGGATCGCGACGACGGGAAAGATCCGAAAGACAAGCCGGCCGAACCCGCCAATGCCGCCGGCGCCAAGGCGATCAATGACGCGGTGGCCTATATCCGCGGGCTGGCCGAGATGCGCGGTCGCAACGTCGATTGGGCCGAGCAGGCCGTGCGCGAAGCCGCCAGCCTCACGGCCACCGACGCCGAGCGTGAGAAGGTCATCGATTTCACCGCCACCAGCGTCGAGGACCTGTTGGCCAAAGCGGATGGCATGACGGTGCGCATCGCCCACGCCGACGTCGTGCTGGCAACCGGCGGGCTTTCGGTCGAGACCATCGAGCCGGACTGGCGCACGCGCTTCCTGTCGGTCATCACCAACCCCAACATCGCCCTCATCTTCATGATGGTGGGCATCTACGGGCTGGTCTTCGAGTTCATGAACCCCGGGGCGCTGGTACCGGGCACGGTCGGCGCCATCAGCCTCGTGCTGGGGCTCTACTCGCTGGCCGTCCTGCCGGTCAGTTATGCAGGAATCGGCCTGATCGTCCTGGGGGTCGCGCTGCTGGTCACCGAAATCCTGACGCCGTCCTTCGGCGTGCTCGGTGTCGGGGGCGCGGCCGCGCTGGTGCTCGGTTCGGCGATCCTGTTCGACACCGGCGGCATGCCGGGCCTGGCGGTATCGTGGCCGCTGCTCGCTGCGCTCGGCGTGGCCAGTCTGCTGTTCTCGCTGCTGACGGCCCGGCTGGCCGTGACCTCACGGCACGGCAAGGTGGTCAGCGGCGCCGAACAGATGCTCGGCTCGACCGGCGAAGTGCTGAACTGGGAGGGCCACAGCGGCCATGTGTTCGTTCACAGCGAACGCTGGCGGGCCGTCAGCAGCACACCGCTGAGCGTGGGCCAGACGGTGCGGGTCGAAGCAATCGACGGCCTCACGCTCGAGGTCACGGCCGTCCGTCAGGCAGGGATGTCGTAGCGTAGCGCCACGCCGGGTAGCGTAGCGCCACGCCGGAACCGTTCAGCCCCGCCCTGGATGCCGTCCCAGCGCCAGAGCCTGTTCGAGCGCCTGTCGGTCGCGCCCGATGGTGGCCACTGCGAGCGTCTCGCCGTTCTTCCGGTAGGTGATCATGCAGTCGTGCGCGGCAATATCGCCTTCGATCACGGTTTCGTCCCACGCCTGAGCGTGACCGACGTAGCGGATCGTGACGTCATGATGAACGCTCCAGAAGAAGGGGGCTTCGTGGAACGGCTTGTTCACGCCCAGCATGTTTTCGGCGGCCACCTGGCCCTGGCGTTCGGCCACCACCCAGTGTTCGACACGAATCGCCTGTCCGTCTGCACCCCCCGGCCAGCGCGCAACGTCACCGGCGGCGAACACCCCCGGGGACGAGGTTTCGAGACGCTCGTTCACGACGATACCGTGGTCGGTGACCAGGCCGGCGTTCTCGGCGAGTTCCACTCGCGGCCGCACCCCGACGCCGATGATGACCAGATCTGCCGCAAGCCTCGTGCCATCGCTCAAAGTGACGGAAGTCGCGTCGATCGAGGCGATCGACGTCTCCATGTGGAAGGTTTCGCCGTGACTTTCATGAACCTCCTGGATGAATGAGCCCAGTTCTGCCCCGAGAACCCGCTCCAGCGGCTTCTTGTCGAGCGAAATCACATGGACGTCGAGGCCACGGCCGCGCAGCGCGGCGGCCGTTTCGAGCCCGATGAATCCCGATCCGAGCACTGCAGCCACCCGGGCGCTCGCCGCCTTGGCGATGATGGCGCGGCTGTCGGCCAGCGAGCGCAGCGTGAAGACGTGGGGCAGATCGGCACCGGGGATCGGCAGGCGTACCGGCTCGGCGCCGGTGGTGATCAACAGGCGATCGAACGCAAAGCTGCGGCCATCGTCGGTCGCCACGGTGCGCGCCGCGACATCGATCGCGGCCGCCCGCACCGAAAGCTGGAGGTCGATGCCGTGTTCGGCGTAGAAATCGGCCGGGCGTAGCGGAATCCACTCTTCCGGGGCCTCTCCCGCCAGGTAGTCCTTGGACAGGTTGGGGCGATCGCAGGGAGCGTCCGGCTCCTGGCTCAGCATGGTGAGTTGCCCCCGATAGCCTTTCCGGCGCAGCATTTCGGCGGCGGCAAAACCTGCCGCCCCGCCGCCGACGATCACGATGCGCTCCGGTTCGCCGGGCAGGGCGCGTTGCGGCGCGCTTTTCTGTTCCAACTGTTCGCGCACGAAGATCCGGCCGTTGCCGCGCTCGACCTTCCAGCAGGCCACGGCATCGAAGGCGGGCGCGCCCAGGGCTTCGCCGGTGCGCAACGAGAACCTGGCATGGTGAAGCGGGCATCGTACGGCCTCGCCTTCGATCAGGCCCTGATCGAGCGGCCCCTGGTAGTGCGTGCATTCGGCGCCGACAGCCACGATCTCATCGCCAAGGCGTGCCAGCAGAACCGCCTTTTCGCCGACATGGCCGCGCAGCATCGGCTGGCCATCGAAATCGGCCAGGGTCACGCCTTGGGTCAGATCAGGACCGGTCTCCGGGTTGGCGTATTCAGACATGTCGAACATCCTCCTCTGGCAGGTGATTTCTGCCTGATCGTAGACCACTGAGCTCTTCGGATCAGGCGTGTCGGGTGACATCGGCGATGGGGCGAGCGCAGACGGGGACTCATGGCAGCCGCGTCAGTCATTTTTCCTGCTCATCAGGCCGAGGAATTCGCGGCGCAGATCCGGATTCTCCAGAAACGCCCCGCGCATGACCGAGTTCGTCATGACGGGCTCGCCGTCCCTCACTCCGCGCCAGCGCATGCAGAAGTGATCTGCTTCCATGACGACCGCCAGGCCATCGGGGCGAATGCGGCGCTCGAGTTCGTCGGCCAGCATGACCACGGCCTCCTCCTGGATCTGCGGACGGCTCATGATCCAGTCACACAGACGGGCGTATTTCGACAGGCCGATGAGATCGGAGGCCGCATTCGGCAGGACACCGACCCAGACCTTTCCCATGATCGGGCACAGGTGATGCGAGCAGGCACTGCGCGCCGTGATCGGCCCGATGACCATCAACTCGTCGAGCCGCACGACATTGGGGAAGCAGGTGATCGCAGGCGCTTCCTGATAGCGACCGCGAAACACCTCATCGACGAACATCTTCGCGACGCGATGAGCCGTTTCTGCCGTATTGTGGTCGCCTGCCGTGTCGATGACCAGAGCGCTCAGCACATCCTGCATCCTGGCTTCGACCTCCTCGCGCAAGCCGTCGAGTTCCCCCGGGCGAAGAAAGGCCGCGATATTGTCATTGGCATTGAAGCGCTGCCCGGCCTGGGCGAGTCGGGCCCGGATACGTTCGGAGATCGATCGATCAGGGGCGATACTGCGCTGCCGGAAAAGCGGAGCAGCGATATTGGCGGACATGGCAGGTTCCTGGGTCACCGGTGGGTCGATGGGGTCTTCAGAGCGCGGGCGGTCACGAAGCCGGCTGCGTCCGTGATCGCCCGTTCACCCATTGGATGCGAGCCCCCCGTAAAACGTTCCCGATGACGGGCCGATTCGTCAGGCAGGTTTGCGCGCGGTCCAAGGGTGTGTCATGGTGCAGAAACCGCCCATCCCGACATCGCGCCACGTCAGCACCGGAACCCTCAGCGGAGGAACGCCATGGACATGTTCGGAAATCTCGTCTTCTACGCCGCCCTGGTCGTCATCCTGCTGGGCCTCCTCGTCCTGTCGGCGAGGATCCTGCGCGAATACGAGCGCGGCGTCGTCTTCACCCTCGGGCGCTTCAGCGGCACCAAGGGGCCGGGGCTGATCCTGCTGGTGCCCTTCGTCCAGCAGATGGTGCGGGTCGACCTGCGCACGATCGTCCTCGATGTGCCCAGCCAGGACGTCATCAGCCGTGACAACGTCTCGGTCGGCGTCAACGCGGTCGTCTACTTCCGGGTCATCGATCCGGAGAAAGCCACCATCCAGGTGGAAAACTACATGCAGGCGACCAGCGAACTGGCCCAGACGACGCTGCGCTCGGTGCTCGGCAAGCACGAGCTCGACGAGATGCTGGCCGAGCGCGACAAGCTCAACATCGACATCCAGGAGATCCTCGACAGCCAGACCGACGCCTGGGGCATCAAGGTTGGCAACGTCGAGATCAAGCATGTCGACGTCAACGAATCGATGATCCGGGCGATCGCCCGCCAGGCCGAGGCCGAGCGTGAACGGCGCGCCAAGATCATCAACGCGGAAGGCGAGCAGCAGGCCGCGCAGAAACTCGTCGAGGCCGCCGAGATCCTGTCGCGCGAACCGCAGGCGATGCAACTGCGCTACCTGTCGACGCTGAACGTGATCGCCGGCGAGAAGAGTTCGACCATCGTCTTTCCGTTCCCGATCGAACTGGCCAGCCTGATCCCCGAAGCACACCGCAAGAACGACAAATCCTGAGCGACGCGGGGGCCTGCTGCCGGCCTGCGCTCACCCGGCCGGTGCGCCTCATCCGGTGGACGCAGCGGCCTTGCGTGCCGGCTGCAATGCGCTCGCCACCTCGACAGCCGATACCGGGGCGCCGTCCCGGCCACCCGCACCGGCCCCGCGCAGGTCGGGCGGCGATTCGTCACGGGCCGGCACGCGCGGCGCGAAGCTGTGTGCATCGGCCACCGGCCAGTACAGGCGGAAGACGTTCGGCAGATGGGCCAGATCCTCGAGAATCGCCCCCCGCGGCACGGTCGGCAGCAGGGCGGACAGCAGGCGCACGCCGGAATCGTCGATGCGGCGCACGATGTGATGCTCGGTGATCTGCCCGGGGTGTTCCAGACCGGCGGCCTGCAGCAGATCCCTGAGCGCCGCCAGCGTATTGGCGTGGAATTGCGCCACACGCGGCGCCTTGTCGGCGACGACCAGCGCGCGCTGGCGCAGCGGATCCTGGGTGGTCACCCCGGTCGGGCAGCGCCCGGTATGGCAGGTCTGCGCCTGCACGCAGCCCACGGCCATCATGAAACCGCGCGCAGCATTGCACCAGTCGGCCCCCAGCGCCAGCATCCGGGCGATATCGAAGGCATTGATCACCTTGCCGGCACAGCCGATCCGGATATGTTCGCGCAGGCCGACGCCGACCAGCGTGTTGTGCACCAGGCGCAGGCCCTCCTGCAGCGGCGTGCCGACCCGGTCGGTGAACTCCACCGGCGCCGCGCCGGTGCCGCCTTCGGCGCCGTCGACCACGATGAAGTCGGGGAGGATGCCGGTTTCGAGCATGGCCTTGACGATGCCGAACCACTCCCATGGATGCCCGATGCACAGCTTGAAGCCGGTGGGTTTGCCCCCGGAGAGCCGGCGCAGGCGGGCAACGAACTGCATCAGTTCCACCGGCGTCGAGAAGGCGCTGTGGGCCGCTGGCGACATGCAGTCGACGCCTGCCGGCACATGGCGGGCGGCAGCGATCTCGGGCGTCACCTTGGCGCCGGGCAGCAGCCCGCCCTGGCCGGGCTTGGCCCCCTGGCTGAGCTTGATCTCGATCATCCTGACCTGGGGGTCGACGGCCTGCGCGGCAAAGCGCTCGGGATTGAAACTGCCGTCGTCGCGGCGACAGCCGAAATAGCCCGAGCCGATCTCCCAGATCAGGTCACCCCCATGCACGCGGTGGTACTGCGAGATCGAGCCTTCGCCGGTGTCGTGCGCAAAGCCGCCCAGCTTCGCGCCCTGGTTCAGCGCCAGGACCGCCCGGGCCGACAGCGCGCCGAAGCTCATTGCCGAGATGTTGAAGACGCTCGCGTTGTACGGTTGCGTGCAGGGCTCGACGCTCGCGGGCGCAACCCCCGGTTCGCCGCCGATCCAGATCCGGAAGTCGGCCGAGTCGATCTTCACCGGGTGCAGGGAATGGTTGATCCACTCATAGCCATCCGAGCCGACGTCAAGCTGGGTGCCGAAGGGGCGGCTGTCGGATTCGCCCTTGGCACGCTGATAGACGACTGAGCGCTGGGCACGGGAGAAGGGCTGGGCCTCGGTATCGCTTTCGATGAAGTACTGGCGAATCTCCGGCCGGATGAATTCCAGCGCGAAACGCAGATGTCCGAGGATCGGATAGTTGCGCAGGATGGCATGGCGCGTCTGGCGCAGATCGTGGACGCCGACGGCCACCAGCGCTGCCGACAGCAGCAGCCACAGCCAGCCGCTGCCCGAAACGAGCACGGCAATGAGGCTCACCACCAGCGCCGCGATGCAAATCACGAGCGTGCTGTAGCGGATCAGCCGGCCGGCCCTGGCCGCCAAGGGGAGGGCGTGAATCACGAAGCCCGGCCGCTCCCCGCTTTGCATGACGCGCACATCGATCTCCCTGGGTGTGTTGGCCCATCATGCCATCGATGGGCGACGACTCATCGGTCGGGACCTCTCGTGCAGGCGAGTTTTCGGTCATCCGCTTCCGTCGCCCTGTTCGCCGCAAATAAGAAGCGTTACCATTCCGGGACTCGAACCGCTTTCCCCGGATCCGAAATATCGTGCCCCGTCTGCTCAGTCATTTCCTGGCGGCTGTCTGCGTGCTGCTGTTCGCAGTGTCGGCGCAGGCCGCCACGGTCCTGTTCATCGCCACCGGCAACGTCCCACCCGGCAAGTTCCACCAGCTCGCCGACATCGCTGCTCCCCACGGTATCGAAGTCACTTTTCGCCAGGTCGACAAGCTGCCGGCCAAGGTCGACGCTGGCCTGTTCGAAGGCGCCGACGCGGTCTTCTTCGACACCTACCTGCTCGACTATGTGCGCGGCAAGCTGGCGGCTGCACTGCCGGGCCTGCGCGTGCCGCACGCTTGGCTCTATGACGCCGAGCCATCCTGGGGAGGGCTGCCCGAACCCCTCGCCAGACGCCTGATCGACTACTACACGAACGGCGGGCGCAGCAACTTCGACGGCTTCTTCGCCACGCTGGCCGCGCATCTGGCCGGCCGGCCGGCCGATGGCATTGCCGACCCGATCCTGTTTCCCAAGACAGCGGTCTACCACCCGCAGGCTCCCGGCCTGGTCTTTGCCGACCCGCATGCCTATCTGGCCTGGAAGGGAGTCGACGCCACGGCCGCACAACGGCCTCCGATCGTGGCGATCGCGCTGCACCAGCAGTACGTCGCGGCCATGCAGACTGATTTCATCGACGACCTGATCGCACGTATCGAAGCGGCCGGTGCCGTGCCGCTGGCCTTCTACTCGCCGATGATGGAACCGGACGCGCTGCCCGGACTGCTGCAGCCGGATGGCAAGCTCGTGGCCGATGTCCTGATCAATGCGCAGATCATGCTCAACCCGGAAGGCCGGCGCGCCGAGTTCGAGCTGCTGGGCATCCCGGTGGTCCAGGCCATGCCGTATCGCGGCGGCGACATCGCCGACTGGGCCGCCGACCCGCACGGCGTGCCGCTGACCAATGTGCCTTTCTACCTGTCACAAGCCGAATACGCGGGGGTCATCGACATCCAGATCGCTGCCGCGACCCGCCAGCAAGACGACCAGATCGTTTCGATCGGACCGCAGGCCGCCGCCGTGGTCGGCAAGGCCCTGAAGCTGGCCGCACTGCAGCGCAAGCCGAATGCCGACAAGCGCCTCACCGTGTTCTTCTGGAACTATCCATCGGGGGAGAAGAACCTGTCGGCTTCCTTCCTGAACGTGCCGCGCAGCCTGCTGCAGACGCTGGACGGACTCCAGCAGGCCGGCTACACGCTGACCCCGCCTGCCGACGAGGACGCGTTGCTGCCCAGCCTGCAGCGATTGCTGGCACCGTACTACCGCGATGGCCAGCTCGATACGCTGCTGCGCGACGACCTGGCGGCGCTGCTGCCGGTTGCACGCTATCGCGAATGGCTGGCGACGCTGCCGGCAGCCAGTCGCGACGCGCTGACCGAACAGTGGGGCGAGCCCGAGCGTTCGGCGACGGTCGTGCAGCGCGACGGCGAGCCCTTTTTCGTCGTGCCGCGGTTGCGGCTGGGCAATGTGGTGCTGCTGCCCCAGCCGCCGCGCGGCGAGCAGTGGGACGACAAGGAGCGGGCACTCTACCACTCGACGACATCAGGTCCGTCGCACTTCTTCTATGCCAGCTACCTGTGGGCCCGCGCGCAGCAGGCCTCGGACGCGTTCGTGCACTTCGGCACCCACGGCATCCAGGAGTGGCTGCCCGGCAAGGAGCGCGGCTTGTCGGTGTTCGACCCGCCGATGCTGGCTGTGGGCGACGTGCCGGTCATCTACCCGTACATCGCCGACAACATCGGCGAAGCCCAGCAGGCCAAGCGCCGCGGCCGCGCCGTCATCATCAGCCACCAGACCCCGCCGTTCAAACCGGCCGGCCTGCACGCCGAGATCACTGCGATCCACGACCTGCTGCACGCCTGGCTGGGACAGGACGACGGGGCGGTCAAGGAGCGCATCCGGGCCGACCTGCTGGACGCCGTGGTCGCCAACCGGATGCACAGTGACATGGGCTGGTCGCTCGAACAGGCGCAAGACGAGTTCCCCGCCTTCATCGAGCAGTTGCACAACTACCTGCACGAGCTCGCCGAAACGGCCCAGCCGCTCGGCCTGCACACCCTCGGCAAGGCGCCGCAGACCGAGCACAGGCTGGCCACCGTGATGCTGATGCTGGGCCAGCCGTTCTGGGAGGCCGCCGCCCGGCATGCCGGCACCCCGGCCGACCAGCTCGACGAAACCCTGATCGCCGACTATGAACGGATCGACGAGTCGGCACCCTACCGGCTGCTGCAGCGCCACCTGATCGACGGTGAGCCGATCGATGAACTGCCGCCCGATCTGCGTGAACGACTGGTCCAGGCGAAGGCCTGGTACACCGACATCGGCGCCCGCCACGAGATTCCGGCCCTGCTCACGACCCTGGCCGGGCGACACCTGAAGACCTCCTACGGTGGCGACCCGATCAGGAGTCCGGACGCCTACCCGACCGGCAACAACCTCTACGGCTTCGACCCGTCGCGCGTGCCGACCCGGCAAGCCTGGGAAGCGGGCAAGGAAGCTGCCGACAAGCTGCTCGCCGCACACCGCGAGCAGCACGGCCAGTTGCCGGCCAAGCTCACCTTCTCGCTCTGGTCGGTCGAGACCATGCGCCACCAGGGTCTGCTCGAAGCACAGGCCCTGTGGCTACTCGGTGTCGAACCCGAATGGGATGCCGGCGGGCGGGTCACCGGCGTCAAGCTGGTGCCGCGTGACGCGCTCGGCCGCCCGCGGGTCGACGTCGTGCTGTCGGCCACCGGCCTGTATCGCGACCATTTCCCGAACGTGATGAAGCAGCTGGCTCACGCCGCCCAGCTGGCGGCCCAGGCGCAGGAGGAAGCCGACAATCCGGTGGCCCGCAACGCCCAGGCGATCGCCGGGCGCCTGCGTGCCCAGGGGCTGTCGGAGGAGGCCGCCACCCGGGCCGGCCAGACGCGCATCTTCTCGTCCGAGTCCGGCCGCTACGGCACCGGCCTGGACGACGCCGCGCTGGCCACCGACACCTGGCAGGGCAAGGCCGAGGGCGACGAGAAGCTGGCCCGGCTCTACCTGTCCCGGATGCAGTTTGCCTACGGCCCCGACGAAAGCGAATGGGGCCGGATGGACGTCGGCGGGCAGGGCGTAAACCTGTACGCCGAACACCTGCGCGGCACCGAGGGAGCCGTGCTGTCGCGCAGTTCGAACACCTACGGCATGCTGACCACCGACGACCCTTTCCAGTATCTCGGCGGCATCGGCCTGGCCGTGCGCCACCTCGACGGCAAGGCACCGTCGCTGTACATCTCCAACCTGCGCGGCAGCGGGTCGGGGCGCATCGAAGGCGCCGCCCAGTTCCTGGCCAAGGAACTGGCCACCCGCCAGTTCCATCCCGGCTATATCAAGGGCCTGATGGCCGAAGGCTATGCCGGCACCTTGCAGGTGCTCGACGCCACCAACAACTTCTGGGGCTGGACTGCCGTGGCCCGCGAGATCGTGCGTGACGACCAGTGGCAGGAGATGGTCGATGTCTACGTACGCGACAAGTTCGACCTCGGCTTGCGCGAATGGTTCGAGCGGGACAATCCGCACGCGCTGGCCCAGGTCATCGAGCGCATGCTCGAAGCCGCTCGCCAGGGTTACTGGCAGGCCGACGCGCTGACCGTGGACGATCTCAAGCAGCGCTACCGCGACCTGGCCGAGCGCTTCGACGTGCAGACCGACAACGCCCGCTTTGCGCAGTTCGTCGGCTACGGACTGGAAGCGCCGGCCGACGCCGAATCGAAGCCGGATCCGGCACCGCCGGCGGCCGCTCCGATTCCCGAACCGTCGCAAGCCGCGGCAAGCACCGAGCAGGTCAGCGGCCAGCTGATGGAACGTGTCGAGGCCGCCGCCGAGACCGGCCCCCCCGACTGGTCGGCGGCGCTGCTGGGCCTGCTGCTGGCCGCACTGGCCGCAGCCGGTGCACTCCACCAGACACTCCCGCCACGGATGCGGCCGCCGGCGCTGCCGGGTACAGCCCTGCAAGGCGCCACCGGCCGCTGATCCCGTTTTCCCGGTCCCCATGATTTTCCCAGTCCCCATGAGGAAGCCACGTTGAACAATCCGATTGAATCAATGATGTACGAGGTGAGCCAGCTCTTCCTCATTCCGGTGCTGCTGGCCATCGCCGTTCTGTTCCTCTATGCCTTCTTCGCGCTGGGCGGCTTCGCACTGCAGGCCTGGCAGCGGCGCAGGAACCATCCGCTCGGTTTCGAGCTTTTCGCCCGCCACCGCACCGCGCCCGGGCTGTCGATGGCCGAGCTGGAAGCCTTTGCCGTGCGGCGCCTGGAGTTCGCCCGGATCGCCACCCGGGTGGCACCGATGCTGGGCCTGGTGGCAACGATGATCCCGATGGGTCCAGCGCTCAAGGCCCTGGCCGACGGTGAGCTGGCCGACGTTTCGCGCAACCTGATGGTGGCTTTCTCGTCGGTAATCCTGGCCCTGATCGCTGCCGCCGTCACCTACTGGATCGTCAACGTGCGACGGCGCTGGTACGCGCAAGACCTGGCTGTCATCGAGAAGGACCTGGCACCGGCCGGCAACACCGCCCATCTCGACCCGACGCTCACCTCCGCGACGCAGGCCGTCCAATGAGGTTGCGACTGATGGACGACCCTGACGGCGACGATCCGATCCTATCCGTCGTCAACCTGATCGACGTGTTCCTGGTCGTGATCGCCGCGCTGCTGCTCGCCGTGGCCAACAACCCGATGAACCCGTTCACCCAGGATAATGTGACGGTGATTCGCAACCCCGGACAGCCCGATATGGAAATCGTGATCAAGGACGGCGAGAAGATCGAGCGCTACCAGGCCAGCGGCCAGATCGGCCAGGGCGAAGGCTCGAAGGCCGGCGTGGCCTACCGGCTGAAGGACGGTTCGATGGTCTACGTCCCCGAACCGGGCACGACCGGACGCTGAGCGCACGGTGTCCGAGGCAACGGCGACCGGAGCGGTGCTCGCTGCCGCCGCCGACCCCGCCCTGACGGAGCTTGCCGCCGCGCTGCCGGCACCGCTGCGCCTGGGGACCTCGTCGTGGAGCTACCCTGGCTGGGCAGGCCTGGTCTGGGCCCGCGAGTACCCGGAGAGCCGTCTGTCTCGTCGCGGGCTGGTCGCCTACTCGAAGCACCCGCTGTTTCGCACCGTCAGCATCGACCGCGGCTTCTACCGGCCGCTGACCATCACCCAGTACGCCGATCATGCCGGGCAGGTGCCGGCGGATTTCCGTTTCGTCGTCAAGGCTCCCAGTCTGGTGACTGACGCGCTGGTGCGTGACGAGGGCGGACGCGGCAAGCGGCTCAACGAAGCTTTCCTGGATCCGGCGCTGGCCGCGAGCAGCTTCGTGGCACCTGCGCTGGCCGGCCTCGGGCACAAGCTGGGGGCGCTGGTGTTCCAGCTGAGCCCGCTGCCGCAAACCTGGCTTGGCCGGATGCCCGAGTTGCTCGAGCGTCTGCACGGCCTGCTTGCCGGCATCCCGATGCTGCGTGACCAGGCGCAGGATGCCGTCGTGGCCGTGGAAGTGCGCGATCGTGAATGGCTGACGCCGGCCTTTGCCCAGGTGCTGCGCGACACGCGGGCAAGCTACTGCCTGGGGCTGCACGCGAAGATGCCGCCCATCGAGCAGCAGCTGCCGGTGCTGCGCGCCCTGTGGCCGGGCCCTCTGGTCTGTCGCTGGAACCTCAATCCCCGGCATGGTGCCTTCGGCTACGAGGATGCGCAGCGCCAGTACGCTCCCTATGACCGGATCGTCGATCCCGATCCCGTGACACGAGCCGCCCTGGCGCGCGTCATCGCCGGTACCGTCGGTGCTGGCCAGAACGCCTACGTCACGCTCAGCAACAAGGCCGAAGGCTGTGCGCCGCTGTCGGTCGTGGCCCTGGCCCGGGCCATTCGCGAATCGGGCAGGCCAGCGCCGTAGAATGGGCCCATCTGCCCACGATCACGCACAGGGAATCTCGAACATGAGCCAAGCACCGGAATACGTACCGCCGAAAGTCTGGACCTGGGACAAGGCCAGCGGCGGGCGTTTCGCCAACATCAACCGACCGGTTTCGGGCGCCACGCATGACAAGGAACTGCCGGTCGGCCGCCATCCGCTGCAGCTGTACTCACTGGGCACGCCCAACGGCCAGAAAGCCACGATCATGCTCGAGGAATTGCTGGCACTTGGCCACAAAGGTGCCGAATACGATGCCTGGCTGATCCGGATCGGGGAGGGCGACCAGTTCGGCAGCGGCTTCGTCGCCGTCAACCCGAACTCGAAGATTCCGGCCCTGCTCGATCGCAGCGGCCCGTTGCCGATCCGCGTCTTCGAGTCCGGCGCGATCCTCCAGTACCTGGCCGAGAAATTCGGCGCCCTGCTGCCAGACACCCCGGCCGAGCGCGCCGAATGCCTGTCCTGGCTGTTCTGGCAGGTCGGCAGCACCCCCTATCTGGGCGGTGGCTTCGGTCATTTCTACACCTATGCTCCGACCCGGATCGAGTACGCGATCGACCGCTTCGCGATGGAGGCCAAGCGCCAGCTCGACGTGCTCGACAAGCGCCTGGCCGAGCATCCGTACATCGCCGGGGACCAGTACACGATCGCCGATATCGCGATCTGGCCCTGGTACGGCGGCCTGGTGAAAGGCGTGATCTACGATGCTGCCGAGTTCCTGTCGGTGCACGAGTACCGCAACGTCCTGCGCTGGGCTGACCAGGTCGGCGAACGCCCGGCCGTCAGGCGCGGGCGAATCGTCAATCGCACGACCGGCAACCCGGCCGGTCAGCTGCACGAGCGCCACGATGCGTCCGACTTCGACACCCGCACCCAGGACAAGCTGGTAGGTGAGAAACCACGATAGGCGCTTGCAGCAGGCGCTTGGCTCAGAAGACGCGCGCCAGCAGGTTGAGCCCGAGCACGATCAGGAAGGCGAGAAAGCACAGCCGGAAGCCCCGCGGACTGATCCGCTTGCGGATCAGCTGGCCCAGCGTCATGCCGACCAGTGAAGGCAGGATGACCAGCAGCGACAGGCCGATCTGGCCGAGCCCGAGGGCACCACGGCTGGCCAGTCCGACGGCCAGTGCCAGGGCGGAGATCGTAAACGCCAGCCCGAGCGCCTGGACCAGTTCGTCGCGTTCGAGCCGCAAGGCCTGCAGATACGGAACGGACGGAATCACCGACACGCCGGTCGCGCCGGTGGCGATGCCGGTGAGCAGGCCGACCAGCGGCCCCAGCCAGCGTTCGTGCCTGGCCGGCACGGCCAGCGTGGGCGAGTACAGCGCATAGGCCGCATAGCCGATCAGGATGGCCCCCAGTGCAGCGGCGGTACGCCTGCTGTCGACCTCGACGATCAGCGCCGAGCCGCTCACGGCGCCGACGGCAATGCCCAGCATCATCGGCCACAGGCGCCGCCACAGCGCGGGCAGGGCCGGGCCGTTGAGCATCTGCCAGACGTTGGTCGCGAACGACGGAACCAGCACGATCGCGGCCGCAGCCACCGGCGCCATCACCGTGCCGAGCAGGCCCATTGCCACGGTGGGCAACCCCATGCCGGTAACGCCCTTGACCAGGCCGGCAACGGCGAAGATGGCCAGTGCCACCAGTGTTGTGTCGGAAAGCATCGCATCCATGGGGCGATTCAAACCTGTTTCCACGATCCGGCACGATGCGGTTTTTCAGACGCTGCCTTCGGCTGGCCCGAAGGCAGGCCGATGCAGAGGCAGCATGCGGCTCGACCTTCCCGACTTACGCCTGTTCCTGTCCATCGTCGACGCGGGCAGCATCACGCTGGGCGCCCAGCGGGCCCACCTCGCGCTGGCCTCGGCCAGCGAACGCCTGCGCCGCATCGAAGCCGACGCAGGCATGCCGCTGCTGGAGCGCCGCCACCGCGGCGTGGTCACCACCGAGGCCGGGGAGGCGCTGGCCCACCACGCAAGGCTGATCCTGCGCCAGCAAGCGCTGATGCAGGGCGAACTCGAAGACTTCGCCAGCGGCGCGCGCGGCACGATCCGGCTATACGCCAATACCGCAGCGTTGACCAGCTTTCTGCCTGGCCGGCTCGCTCCCTGGCTGGCCGCGCGGCCGCATGCCCGCATCGAACTGAAGGAGCGGACCAGCAGCGAGATCGTCCGGGTGGTGGCGGCCGGGCAGGCCGAAGCCGGCATCGTTTCCGATGCCGTCGACGCCCAGGGCCTGCAGTTCCGGCCCGTCGCTGCCGACCGCCTGGTGCTGATCGCGCCGACCGGGCACCGGCTGGCGGCGGCAAGAAACCTCGCCTTCGCCGAGGTCGTCCGGGAGCCCTTCGTGGGTTTGAGCGCGGACAGCGCCCTGCAGGCGCATGTCGATGGCCATGCCCGTCAGGCGGGAAGAGCCTTGTCTTTCAGAGCCCGGATGAAGACCTTCGAGGGGGTCTGCGAGATGGTGGCCCAGGGGGTCGGGATCGCGATCGTGCCCGACGGCCTGGCCCGACGGCTGAGGCGCCACTACACCTACCGTCGGATCGGCCTGGCTGATCGCTGGGCCCAGCGCCAGCTCTGCCTGTGCTGGCGCGACTGGGCCGTGCTGTCGCCCCAGCTGAAGGCCCTGCTGCAGCACCTGGGCGCCTGACGAGCGTGGCTGGGCGGATCTGCTATCGGGCGTGGCTCGGCAGGGCCGGCGGCGCTTGCTCAGAACTCGCCGACCACGTTCTCCAGGCGGCCGAGCCCGTCGATCTCGATGACGACCCGGTTGCCGGCGGCCAGCGGGCGCGGGGGCTTCATCGCATAGCCGACGCCGGATGGCGTGCCAGTGGCGATCAGGTCGCCGGCTTCCAGGCTCAGGCCCGCGGACAGCTTGCTGACGACCTCCTCGACCCGGAACAGCATCGACCCGGTGCTGTCGTTCTGGCGCAGCTCGTCGTCGACCCAGAGCCGCACGTCGAGCGCGTGAGGGTCCGGCACGGCCGAATGGTGAACCACCCAGGGGCCGAACGGGCAGCAGCCGTCCAGGCTCTTGCCCTTGAACCACTGGCCGTGGGCACGCTGCAGGTCGCGGCCGGTGACGTCGTTGACGATGGTGTAGCCGAACACATGGGCGCGTGCCCGTTCGATCGGAATATCCGCCCCGCCGGTACCGATGACGATCCCGAGCTCGGCCTCGTAGTCGAGCATCCGGGTCAGGCCGGCGTGCAGCGGAATCACGCCCCCCGGGTGGTTGACCGTCGTCGTCGCCTTGGAGAAGAACTCGATGTGCTCGGGAAACAGGTGCGGGTCGCGCCCCTGGGCGATGTTGCCTTCGATGATGTGGTCGCGGTAGTTGCGCCCGACGCAGAAGACGTTCCGGGCCAGCCGCGGCATCGGCGCCAGCAGTTTCAGCGATTCCGGCGCATGCGGTTCGGGCGCCTTGTGCAGCAACTCGACCGCGATCTCCAGACCTGCGCCGCCGAGCCGGGCCAGCATGGCCACGTCGGTCGGGGCCGGGCCCTTGTCGGCCGGCCAGTGGGTGCTGAGGTCGATCACCGGAGCCCCCTGCTCATTCAGGGTGCCACCGAGCCGATGCCCGGATGAGTGTTGGAAGACGCAGAAACGCATTGCCGGGACCCTCGCTCAGATCGCGTCGACCGCCGGAATGCGATCGATCAATACCATTTGATTGAGTAAATGATATATTAAAAATGACCAAACAAGAGTATCGTAGCCCGCAACGGCCAGGCCTGTCCGTGGCCGTTCGCGGCCTGCACAATCCATTGGAAAACCAGCACACAGGAGTCTCAACAACATGAGCAAGACCGTGGTATTCGAGCCGGGCGGCTATCGCTACATCCCCGCCGTCTTCCAGTATTCGTCGGGCGTGGCCGCCGAAGACGGCTTCGAACTCGAGCGCGTGCGCTTTCGCAAGCCGCTGCCGATGGCCGAAGCCTTCGCCGCAGTCGAAGCCCACCTGAAGAGGGTCGGCCGGCCGACCACCGCTTTCGCCCACTGCGAGCTGCGCTCGCCCGATGCCTTCACCGAACAGGGCTTCATCGACTTCAACCGCAACTACGTGCAGACGCTCGAGCGCTGGGGGATCTACCAGGACAAGGTCAATCCGGTGGCGCGCACCAACGTCTGCCCGATGTACCACAAGCCGTCCGAACCCTCGATGTTCGCTTTCACCTACACGGTGCCCGCTGCAGCGGGTGCGGCGAAGACCTTCATGCTGGCCGGTGGCGCGGAAGCCCGCTCCGGCTCTGCGCCGTACAGCGAGCGGATCGTGCGGCTGAACGACACCTCGCCGGAGGGGCTGCGCGAGAAGGTCACGTTCGTGATCGACGAGATGGAGAGCCGGCTTTCGGCGCTGGGTTTCGGCTGGGCCGACGCCGGCTCGACCCAGGTCTACACGGTGCAGAACATCGGTCACCTGGTCGGTCCGGAGCTCGCCGCCCGGGGCGCGCTGCACGGTGGCATGGTCTGGTATTACGTCCGCCCGCCGGTGGTCGGTCTCGACTACGAGATGGACGTGCGCGGCGTGGCACGCGAGATCCTCCTTTGACGAATCGGGGCACGAACCCCGGCCTTCACGAACCAGAATCAGGAGTCAGGACATGAGACTGCATCGAACCTTCATGGCGGCCGTTGCCGCCGCGCTGGGCATCGCCGCACTGCCGGCCGCCGCCCAGGACTGGAAACCCACACAACCGATCCGGGTCATCGTGCCCTACCAGCCGGTCGGCACCTCTGACATCATCTCGCGTGCGATCAGCGAGCAGATTCCGGCCCGCCTCGGCCAGAACATGGTCGTCGAGAACCGGGCAGGCGGCATGACCCAGATCGGAACCGCCGCCGTTGCCTCGGCCCCGCCCGATGGCCACACGCTGCTGATCGTCGCCAATACCTTCGCGGTCAACCCGAGTCTGCTGTCCAAGCTGCCCTATGACCCGAAAACCGATCTGGTGCCGATCACCTACGCGGGTGTGACGCCGCACACCCTGGTCGTCCACCCGTCGCTGCCGGTCAACACGCTGCAGGAGCTGCTCGACTACGCGCGGGCGAACCCGGGCAAGCTGTCCTACGGCTCGGTCGGCAACGGCACCTCCTTTCATCTGGGCATGGAAGAGCTGAAGAAGCGCACCGGCGTGTCGATGGTGCACATTCCCTACAAGGGAACCGGGGCGGTGCTCGCTGACCTGATGGGCAACAATGTGCAGATCGCCTTTGCCAATACCCCCAACGTCGTACCGCTCGTGCGCTCCGGCAAGCTGCGCGCGATCGCCGTTGCCCACCCGACCCGGGTCGCGCAACTGCCCGAGGTGCCGACCGTGGCCGAGCAGGGTCTGGCCGATTTCGAGTCGAACTCCTGGTTCGTGTTCTTCGCACCGG
>JBAYOD010000012.1:0-28016 GCA_041678445.1 Burkholderiaceae bacterium
GCTGCATCGGCCCGGGCGATGGCGCCGCAGGACGCCGAACCGGTGCTGCCATCGGACGACCCGTGGCTGCGGGCCTCGTCGATGTCCAGGCTCGGCGATCCGGGCGGACCGGTCGCCGGGCTGGATGACACCGAACTCGAGGCGATCCAGCGCAATGCACCGACCGCCGCCATCGAGATGCCGACACCGAGCAGGCTGCTGCGCAGATTGCTGGCAACGCTTGCCATCGCAGTCGTCCTCGCCGCAGGCATCGGCGCCTTCGTCGCGGTCGTGCACACCGCGCCCGAGTCGCCCTTCGACGAATCGCCGCTCGACCGGTATGCCGCGCCGCTCCTCGACCGGCTCGAAGACTGGGGACTGATCCGGCGCTGAAGCTCCGTCCATGACGAGACTACGGCTGTCTTGCGGTGCGGATCGGCGCAGGAACGATTCCGAGCGGCCGATGCTGTGGTTTACGCTCGGCAATTATCGGATTTCTTTACACTCCGGCCCCGCCGGTGACCTCGGCAGAGTCACCAGGATTTACAAGCCATTGATTCATAAGTAGTGAATTTTTTTCCTTTCAGTTGGCCCGATTATTGCTTGAATCTCCGTTCATATCCAATGGAGGAGACGATGAAGGGAAATCTCAGGACTGCCATCGCAGTCGTCTCGTTTTTTACTGCTGCCGCCGTGCAGGCAGCGCCGGTATCTCTGGGAACGATCGAGCACCTGTACGGCACCGACAGCGGCCGTCAGTTGTCGAGCATCATGGATATCTATCATCCGGGCGGCAACTGCGACGCGGCAAACGCGACGTCGCTCACCGTGAAAGCGACCAGCGCGTCATCGTGCAATCGATTCGCCGATGCCTTCGATTTTTCGGGGATCAGTTACGACAGCATCGATCACTTCACGATCACGCTCGGGTTCAGCAATGCCCGGAATCAGGTCTTCGGAGTCGAGCGCTGGAACGCGCTCGGGGGCTACAACTACACCCACGGTGGCGACACGCTCGGCACCCTCAACGCCAGCGGCCCCCAATCGTTCACCTTCGACAGCTCGGACAGTCGGTTCGCGAACGTGCTCGATACCGAACAGTTCTTCCTGTTCTTCAGTACCAGCCTCGGCAGCAGCATGCAGTTCGATCTCAGCTCGGCAAGGCTGGAGCTCTTCGGCACGCCGGGCACGACCGCAGTGCCCGAACCCGGTCCGCTCGCGCTGATCAGCCTGTCGCTGCTTGCGCTGGGCGCGGTGCGGCGTACCCGAAGATCCGGCGATAGGGCCTGACACACACGACCGCCGACCCGAAACCACTCGCCGCTGCCCCGCGAGCGCAGATCCGGGGTCGTTCTTTCCTCGGCATCTGACGAAGGCCTGGCCCGCTTGCGGGCCAGGCTCGTGCGAGGTCTACACGGAAGGACTTGTTCTTCTCTTGTCTCGCCCTTTTCTCTTGTCTCGCCCTTCTGCTCAGAAAGCCTCGACCGGCAGCGCCAGCACACCGGCAGCGCCATCGACGATCGAGCTCGCCAGCGCCGGCGCCTGGCTGACGATGTGGTCGGCGTGGAAGCGGGCCGTGTCGAGCTTGGCGGTCATGAAGGCAGTATCGCCGCTGCCGGCGTCACGCGCTGCGGCGGCCGCCAGGGCGGCGCAGCCCATCTGCCAGCCGGACAGCACGGCACCGGCCAGCTTCAGGTAAGGCACGCTGCCCGCGAAGACGGCGTGGACATCGCTGTCCGCCCCGTTCACGACGAAGTCGACGACCGACTCCAGCGCATCGGCCCCGGCCACCAGCCGGCGGCCGATGGCCTGCAGGTCGTCGTCGCCGGCGGCGCCCAGCGCCGCTGCGGTGGCGCGCACCTCGGCGAGCAGGCCACGTGCGACGGCGCCGCCGTCACGCGCCGTCTTGCGGCCGATCAGATCGTTGGCCTGGATGGCCGTCGTGCCTTCGTAGATCGTCAGGATCCGGGCGTCGCGATAATGCTGGGCCGCGCCGGTTTCCTCGATGAACCCCATCCCGCCGTGCACCTGCACGCCGAGCGACGCAACCTCGATCGACATCTCGGTCGACCAGCCCTTGACGATGGGCACCAGGTATTCGTAGACCGCCATCGCACGCTTGCGCTCATCCGGATCGGCCGAATGATGGGCGATGTCGGACTGCGCCGCCGCCATGTAGGCCAGCGCCCGGGCACCTTCGGCATGGGCACGCATCGTCATCAGCATCCGGCGCACGTCCGGATGGTTGATGATCGCGACCGGGCCGCTGGAACCGGCCACATCGCGACTCTGCACCCGTTCCCGGGCATAGGCGGCCGCCTGCTGGTAGGCGCGCTCGGCGATCGAAACTCCCTGCATGCCGACTGCGAAGCGCGCCGAGTTCATCATGATGAACATGTACTGCAGGCCGCGATTTTCCTCGCCGACCAGATAGCCGATGGCGCCTTCGCCGACCTCGCCCTTGCCGTCACCGTAGACCAGGACCGCGGTCGGGCTGGCCTTGATGCCGAGCTTATGCTCGATCGACGTACACCAGACATCGTTGCGGGCCACGGGCTTGCCCGCCTCGTCGCAGATGAACTTCGGCACGATGAACAGCGAGATGCCGCGGACCCCTTCGGGGGCACCCGGGGTCCGCGCCAGCACCAGATGGACGATGTTCTCGGCCATGTCGTGCTCACCGTAGGTGATGAAGATCTTCTGGCCGAAGACCCGGTAACTGCCATCGGGCTGGTGCACGGCCCTGGCCCGCACCAGCGCCAGGTCGGAACCCGCCTGCGGCTCGGTCAGGTTCATCGTGCCGGTCCATTTCCCCGAGATCAGCGGCGGCACGTAGCGCTGGCGCTGTTCGTCGGAGCCGGCCGTCAGCAAGGCCTCGATGGCGCCGTCGGTGAGCAGCGGACACAGCGCGAACGACAGGTTGGCCGCATTCAGGATCTCGATGCAGGCCGTCGAGATCAGTTTCGGCAGCCCCTGGCCGCCGAACTCGACCGGATGCTGGATGCCCTGCCACCCCCCTTCGGCGAACTGGTGGAAGGCTTCGCGAAAACCCGGAGACGTCTTGACGACACCGTTGTCGAGCACCGCCCCGTCCAGGTCGCCCGACCGGTTCAGGGGGGCGACCACCCCTTCGTTGAAGCGGGCGCATTCCTCGAGCACCGCCTGTGCGGTGTCCAGGCCAGCCTCCTCGAAACCGGGCAGCCGGGCGATCTCGTCGAGCTTGCCGACATGCTCGAGCGTGAACAGCATATCCTTGAGCGGGGCGTTGAACGACATCGAATCACTCCATCCGTCAGCCGAGTTTCTCGGTCAGCTCGGGCACCGCCTGGAACAGGTCGGCCACCAGTCCGTAGTCGGCCACGCCGAAGATCGGCGCTTCCTCGTCCTTGTTGATCGCGACGATGACCTTGCTGTCCTTCATCCCGGCCAGGTGCTGGATCGCCCCCGAGATGCCGATGGCGACGTACAGATCCGGCGCAACGATCTTGCCGGTCTGGCCGACCTGCCAGTCGTTGGGTGCGTAACCGGCGTCGACTGCCGCACGCGAAGCGCCCATCGCCGCGCCGAGCTTGTCGGCCAGCGGTTCGAGCAGCTTGAAGTTCTCCGCCGACCCCATGCCGCGGCCTCCCGAGACGACGACCTTGGCCGCCGTCAGTTCGGGGCGGTCGCTCTTGGCGATTTCGCGGCCGACGAAGCTCGACTTGCCCGAGTCGGCCACCGCATCGACCTTCTCGACCGTGGCCGAACCGCCGCTGGCGGCGGCCGCGTCGAAGGCGGTGCCACGCACCGTGATGACCTTCACGGCATCGGCCGACTGCACGGTTGCGATCGCGTTGCCGGCGTAGATCGGCCGGGTGAAGGTGTCGGGCGATTCGACGCTGGTGATCTCGGAGATCTGGGCCACGTCGAGCAGCGCGGCCACTCGCGGCAGGATGTTCTTGCCCGAGGCCGTAGCCGGGGCCAGGATATGCGAATGGCCGTCGGCCACCGCGACCACCTGCGCCGCGACGTTCTCGGCCAGCTGATCGGCGAAATGCGCGGCATCGGCAACCAGCACCTTGCTCACGCCGGCAACCTGGGCCGCCGCCTGGGCTGCGCCGTCACAGCCCGCGCCGGCAACCAGCACCGTGATGTCGCCGCCACACTTGGAAGCCGCGGTGATCGTGTTCAGCGTCGCTGCCTTCAGCGTCGCGTTGTCATGTTCGGCGATAACGAGTACTGCCATGGTCGTTTCCTTCCTCAGATCACTTTCGCTTCGTTCTTCAGCTTGTCGACCAGCGCGGCGACATCGGCCACCTTGACCCCAGCCTTGCGACCGGCCGGTTCGGTGACCTTCAGCGTCTTCAGGCGCGGGGCGGGATCGACACCGAGGTCGGCCGGCTTGACGTTGTCGAGCTGTTTCTTCTTCGCCTTCATGATGTTGGGCAGCGTCACGTAACGCGGCTCGTTCAGGCGCAGGTCGGTGGTCACCACCGCCGGCAGCGTGATCTCGACCGTTTCCAGGCCACCGTCGACTTCGCGGGTGACCCTGGCCTTGCCGTCGGCGAGCTCGACCGCCGACGCGAAGGTTGCCTGCGGCATGCCGGCCAGCGCAGCCAGCATCTGGCCAGTCTGGTTGGCATCGTCGTCGATCGCCTGCTTGCCGAGGATCACCAGTTGCGGCTGCTCCTTGTCGACCAGTGCCTTGAGCAGCTTGGCCACGGCCAGCGGCTGCAATTCGGCGTCGGTCTCGACCAGGATGGCACGATCGGCACCGATGGCCATCGCGGTGCGCAGGGTCTCCTGGCAGGCGAGCGTGCCGCAGGACACGGCGACGATCTCGGTCGCGACACCCTTTTCCTTAAGCCGGACGGCCTCTTCGACGGCGATTTCGTCGAACGGGTTCATCGACATCTTGACGTTAGCGATGTCCACACCGGTCTGGTCGCTCTTGACGCGCACCTTCACGTTGTAGTCCACCACTCGCTTGACAGGGACCAGAATCTTCATCGGGGCCTCACGGAGTCGGATGGATTGAAAGGCTCGATTCTACAGACCCGCGCGCAGCGGCACGCCAGGCCCGCGCGAAGCGGCACCCCGGAGTCTCGGCCACCAGGGCCCGGCACGGTCACGACCAGTTCGGCGCGCGCTTGTCGAGAAAGGCCTGGACCCCTTCGAGGGCGGCCTCATCCATCATGTTGCAGGCCATCGTCTGGCCGGCCAGCTGGTAGGCGGCATCCACCCCCATTTCGAGCTGACGGTAGAACAATCCCTTGCCTGCGGCGATGGCCACTGCCGGCTTGGCGCAGATCAGCCCGGCAATCCGGCCGATCTCGGCATCGAGCTGGTCGGCCGGCACCACTGCGTTGACCAGCCCGCGCTGGCGCGCGGTCTGCGCATCGATGAATTCGCCGGTCACCAGCATCTCGAAGGCCTGCTTGCGCCCGAGGTTGCGCGACAGCGCCACCGACGGCGTCGAGCAGAACAGGCCCAGGTTCACGCCGGACACCGCAAAGCGCGCCGCCTCGGCCGCCACCGCCAGATCGCACATCGCCACCAGCTGGCACCCTGCGGCCGTCGCGATCCCCTGGATCCGGGCGATGACCGGCTGCGGCATCCGCTGGATCGTCATCATCAGCTTCGAGCACTGGCTGAACAGCTTCTGGTAGTAGCCCAGCGCGGGCTCGGCGCGCATCTCGCGCAAGTCATGGCCGGCGCAGAAGGCCTTGCCGGCAGCGGCCAGCACGACGACCCGCACCTCGGGGTCGGCGGCCGCCTGTTCGAGCGCCGCCTGCAGGGCTGTCATCAAAGCCTCGGACAGCGCGTTGAACTGCGCAGGCCGGTTCATGGTCAGCGTCAGCACGCCGTCTGCCCGGCTGACGAGCACCAGCTCATCGCTCGCCTGCGCGTGTGCGCCGCTCGCCTGCGCACCGGTCGCCTGCGCGTGCGCGCCGACCGCTCGCGCCGATCCGTTCTCGCTCATTCCGATCTCCTGTTTCGAGGGTTGCGCCGCGATCGGCCCCGTGCCGACGCTGCGCCTGCGGCCGATTATCGGCGCCCGGCTGCCGTCGGCCAAATGGTGGCCTCGCACCGACCGTCGGCAGCCACCGCGCGGTTTACACTCGGCCCACCTCGTCGGGGCCCCGCGGCCCTGCCGGCTTCCTCCTGGCACAGGAAACACCCCGATGCTCGAACGGATTCAGGCCGTCGCCGCCCAGGTCGGCACGCTCGTAGTCGGCAAGCAGGCGCAGATCCGGCTTGCGCTCGCCTGCCTGCTGGCGCGCGGCCATCTGCTGATCGAAGACCTGCCCGGCGTCGGCAAGACCACGCTGGCGCAGGCACTGGCCATCTCGCTCGGGCTGCAGTTCAAGCGCGTGCAGTTCACCAACGACCTGCTGCCGGCCGACATCATCGGCGTCACCGTCTTCAACCGCGGCGACTCGAGCTTCGCTTTCCACCCGGGTCCGATCTTCGCCCAGGTGCTGCTCGCCGACGAGATCAACCGGGCCTCGCCCAAGACGCAGTCGGCCCTGCTCGAAGCCATGGAGGAGCGCCAGGTCTCGGTCGATGGCCACTCCCACCCGCTGCCCGATCCGTTCTTCGTGATCGCCACCCAGAACCCGCAAGACCAAGTGGGCACCTTTGCGCTGCCCGAATCGCAGCAGGACCGCTTCCTGATGTGCATTGAGCTCGGCTACCCGGACCCCCAGTCCGAACGCAGCCTGCTCGAAGGCCAGGACCGGCGCGAACTGCTGCAGTCACTGCAGCCGGCGATCGCCCCGGGCGAACTGCTCGAGGCCCAGGCGCTGACGCGGCGCATCCACTGTGCCCCGCCGCTGGTCGACTACATCCAGCGGCTGCTCACGCAGAGCCGGCGCAGCGCCGATCTCGCCGAAGGGCTGAGTCCGCGCGCCGGCCTCGGCCTGATTCAGGCCACCCGGGCCTGGGCCTTCCTCGACGGGCGCAACCATGCCCTGCCCGAGGACGTGCAGGCGGTACTGACGGCGGTTGCCGGCCATCGCCTGCGGCCGGCGCGCGGGGTGGCGACCACCCACCGGGCCCGCGCCGAACTGGTGGCCGGACTGCTCAAGGCGGTGCCGGTGTCGTGACCCACGAGCCGCGCGCGCCGAACCGCCGCGGGCGGGCATGGTTCGAACCGATGCTCGCCCGCCGGCACCGGCCGGTGGCCGGCGACCACCGGCTGCGCCATCGCCATGTCTATGTCCTGCCGACCCGCCCGGGGCTCATCTACGGGGTCGTCGTGCTGGCGATGCTGATCGCGTCGATCAACTACCGGCTCTCGCTGGGCTATGCGCTGAGCTTTCTCGCCGCGGCGGTCGCCCTGGTCGCGATGCTGCAGACCTGGCGCAACCTGGCCACCCTGGTGCTGCGTCCCGGCCGGGCCGACCCGGTGTTCGCCGGCGACTTCGCCACCCTGACCGCGATCGTGCGCAACCCGGGCCGGCTCGATCGCTTCGCCCTGTCTTTCGTGGCCCCCGGGGTCGCCTCGCCGCACGACTTCGACATCGCCGGCGGCACTGAATGCATCGTTGCGCTGGCCGCCCCGGCCCGCCGGCGGGGATGGCATCCGGCCCCGCGACTGCGCCTCGAAACCCGCTTCCCGCTGGGGCTGTGGCGGGCCTGGACCTGGTGGCAACCGGCCATCCGGCTGCTGGTCTATCCCCGGCCCGAACCGCCGGGCCGGCCACTGCCGGCCCATGTCGCCAGCGCCGGCGAAGGGCGCACACCGGGTTCGGGCGACCAGGATCTGGCGGCCCAGCGCCCGTGGCGGCCCAGCGACTCGCCCCGGCGGATCGCCTGGAAGACGGTGGCGCGCACCGCCTCGGACGAGCTGATCGTCAGCGAATACGAGGGCGGCGCGATCGGTGAGCTGCTGCTCGACTGGCAACAGTTGCCGGCCGCCTGGGACGCCGAGCGCCGGCTGTCGCAACTGACCCGCTGGGTACTCGAAGCCGACGCCCTGGGCGTGCGCTATGCGCTGGCGCTGCCCGGCAGCACGGCCGCCCCGGACAGCGGCCCCGTCCACCGGGCGCGCTGCCTGGAGGCGCTGGCCACCTGGGGGCTGGCGTCGGAGGGCAACGGCAGCGCCAACCGCACGAACGGCACCGGAACGCGGCAATGAGCGCCCGGCCCCGGATGCGGCCCTGGCTGCGTGCCCTCGGCGGCCAGCTCGGTGACCAATGGGAGCGCAACCGGCGCGACACTCTGTTCCTGATGCTGCCCGTCCTGCTTGCGGTGCTGCCCCATTTCAGCCACATGCCATGGTGGGTCAGCGCCGGTTTCCTGATGCTGTTCTGCTGGCGGCTGGGCCTGCTGTTCTCGGGCCGCTGGCTGCCCCGGGCGTCGGTGCGCTGGGTCGGCGCGCTGGCCGCCACGGCCGCCGTCTGGGCTCACTACGACAAGCTGGTCGGCAGCGAGCCGGGCGTCGCCCTGCTGATCCTCTTCCTGGGCCTGAAGCTGATGGAAGTGCAGGCCCGGCGCGACCTGTTCGCCGTCATCTTCCTGTCGATGTTCCTGCTGCTGGCGGCCTTCCTGAAATCGCAGTCCATCGGCACCGCCGTCCTCGTGCTGACCGGCTTCGCCGGACTGCTGACCGCCATGCTGACCATGCAGTACCGCCAGCACGAGGCCCCGGTCGGCCAGCGGCTGCGGACGGTCGCCGTGCTGCTGCTGCAGGCACTGCCGGTTGCCGTGATCGTCTTCCTGCTGTTTCCGCGCCCCGCCGGAACGCTGTGGGGCTTCGGCAGCGACGGCCAGCGCGCCCGCACCGGCCTCAGCGAGTCGATGACGCCCGGAGCCATCTCCGAGCTCGGCGAGTCCACCGAAATCGCGTTCCGGGTCCGCTTCGACGCCGAGCTGCCGTCGACCGCCACACTGTACTGGCGGGGGCCGGTGTTCGGCCGCTTCGACGGCGCCACCTGGCGCAGCCTCGAACTGCCGGCCAGGCCGCCGGCCAGGGTGTTCTACCGCAGCGACTCGCGGGTCGGCTACGAGATCACCCAGGAGCCGTCCACGCGCACCTGGCTGTTTCCACTGGAAATGCCGGTCACCCTCAGCCTGCCCGAGGGCCTGCAGGCCCGGCTTCGGCCCGACCTGCAACTGGTCGCTTCCCGGCCGCTGGACGGCCGTCTGCGCTACCGGGTCGAATCCGGGATCGACTGGCAGGCCGGGCTCGACGACGACCCCGACTCGCTGCAACGCTGGCTGGAGCTGCCAGCCGGCTTCAATCCGGAGACTCTGGCGCTGGCCCGCAGCTGGCGCGGGGGATCGGCGGCTCCCGAAGCTCGCCTGCCGCTGCCCGACGGCCCGACGGCCCGGCGCGCCATCGACCAGGCTCTGACGATGTTCCGCGAACAGCCGTTCAGCTACACCCTGCGTCCGCCGCCGGTCGGGCGCAACAGCGTCGACGACTTCCTGTTCGATACGCGGTCCGGCTTCTGCGAGCATTTCGCCGCTGCCTTCGTCGTGCTGATGCGGGCCTACGGCAACCCGGCCCGGATCGTCACCGGCTACCAGGGCGGCGAACGCAACCCGGTCGACGGCTGGTGGCTGGTCCGGCAGGCCGATGCGCATGCCTGGGCCGAAGTCTGGATCGCCGGCCAGGGCTGGCAGCGCATCGACCCGACCGCCGCGGTCGCGCCCGGCCGGATCACCCGCGGCGAGCGGCTGATGCCCGAGCACGGCGGCCTGCCCGGCTTCGACCTGGCCCTGCCGCTGCTCAAGACGCTGCGCCTGCGCATCGACGCCATCGGCAACGCCTGGAACCAGTGGCTGCTGTCCTACGACCAGAGCCGCCAGCAGCGGCTGCTGCAGCGGATCGGCCTGCCCGGTCACGACTGGCGCACGATGGCCGGACTGCTCGCCTTCTGCCTGGCGGTGGCCGTCACCGCGATCGCGCTGTGGACCCTGGTTCCGCGCCGCTCCCGAGACCCGGTCGAGCGGGCCTGGCAGGCCTTCTGCGACAAGCTGGCGAGCCTGGCACCGGCGCGCCGGCCACATGAAACCGCCAGCGACTACCTGCGCCGCATCGAGCCGCTGCTGGCACCCGAACAGGCGGCCGAGGCCCACCGGATCGCCGGCCTGTACAACCGGCTGCGCTTCGGCAAGGACGGCACCGGCAAGTCTGGCGGCGAACGCGTGCGACACTTGCAGCGATGCATACGAAAGTTCAGGCTCTGAGCAGGGCGCTCTTCGGCGTGCTCGCCTGCGTGGCCAGCCTCATGGCGCCGCCGGCGGCTGCCAACGACTACCCGCTGCGCCCCGAGGTGCGCGCCTTCATGCAGGATCTGGTGGCGCGGCATGCCTTCGATGCCCAGGCCCTCGACGCGCTGTTCGCCCAGGTCCGCCGCAGCGACACCGCCATCCGCCTGATGACGCCGGCCCCGACCGGAGCGAAGCGGTCGTGGCAGGCCTATCGGGCCCGCTTCATCGATGCGAACCGGATCGAGACCGGCCTGCGCTTCTGGCACGACCATGCCGCCACGGTCGCCCGCGCCTCGCAGCACTATGGCGTCCCCGAGGAAATCATCATCGCCATCATCGGCGTCGAGACGGTGTTCGGCCGCATCACCGGCGAGCACCGCGTGATCGACGTGCTCAGCACGCTCAGCTTCGATTACCTGCGGCGCGCCGACTACTTTCGCAGCGAACTCGAACAGTTCCTGCTGCTCGCGCGCACCGAGGGCTTCGATCCGCTCGAGATCCGCGGCTCCTATGCCGGCGCGATCGGGCTGCCGCAGTTCATGCCCGGCAGCATCCGGCGCTGGGCCGTCGACTTCGACGGCGACGGCCGCGTCGACCTGCGCCACAGCACGGCCGACGCGATCGGCAGCGTCGCCAACTTCCTTGCCGAACACGGCTGGCAACCGGGCGCTCCGGCCCGCTACGCCGTGCGCATCGCCGACCCCCGCCGGATCGGCCCGCTGATCGACGCCGGCATCACGCCGTCGTTCACCCCCGACGCACTGCGCGACTACGGCGTGGCCAGCCTCGATCCGGTCGGAGAGGACACGCGACTGGCGCTGATCGACCTGCCCAATGGCGACGACCCGCCCGATTACTGGCTGGGCGCGCAGAACTTCTTCGTGATCACCCGCTACAACCGTTCGAGTTTCTACGCCTCGGCGGTGCTCGACCTTGCCGAGGCGCTGCGCCGCCGCAGCGGCCCCTGACCCGTCCCGCCACCGGAGGTTTCCCGATGCCCGACATCCACCCGGCCTGCCAGGCCATCCGCCAGCCCGCCCGCCTGCCGCTGGCCATCCGTGCCGCCGGCCCTGCCTGTGCCGCGCTGCTGACCGCGGCGAGCCTGTTTGCGGCCACCGCGACATCGGCCCAGACCCTGCCCCAGCGCAAAGCCGGTCTCTGGGAGATCCAGATGACCCACGGCGGCGCGCTGGCCGACCTGCAGAAGCAGGCCCAGCAACAGATGCAGCAGGCCATGGCCGGTATGACGCCCGCCCAGAGGCAGCAGATGCAGCAGATGCTCGGCGCCCAGGGGATGTCGCTGCCAGGCGCCGGCCCGCAGACCGTCCGCTCCTGCCTGACCCCCGAGCAGGCGGCCCGCGAACTCGACGTCCAGCCCGACCCCGACAGCGACTGCCGGCATACGATCACGTCACGCTCGTCGACCCACGCCGAGTTCAAGCTGAGCTGCCAGAGTCCGGAAGGCCGGATGGAGGGCACGGGCCGCATCTTCGATGTCAGCCCGACCAGCTTCCGCGCCCAGATGACGATGAAGGGCACCAGCGGCGAACTGGCCGCCCTGGGCGAGATGCGGATCGACCAGAATGGCCGCTGGCTCGGTGCCGACTGCAAGGGCGTCAGGCGGTGAGCGTCCTGCCGCGCGCCAGCCGGTCGACGATCAGAGTCCGACGAAGAACACCGGGCACGTCAACGACTGCTGGATCTGTCTGATCGACTCCTCGCATTCGCGCTTGTCGAAGAAGGCCTCCTTGCTGTCTGCCACGGGCTTGTCCTCCCGGACGTAATAGGTCCAGTACCACCTTCCCCTGCCGTCCGGGCGTGCGATGAAGCAGGGGTAAACGATCGCAGTCATGTGACGTGTTCCGGAGTGTTCGCGTTCCTGGAGTTCGTGCGATCCAGAATCGCTTTGCCGTGCGCTCATCCGCGTTCTCCGGGCATCGATCGCCGTGAGTCCGCGACATCCTTGGCCAGATCCCTGCAATTCGCTTGCCAGCGCTGCAGCGCCCGGGGCACAGCGCCGTCTGCGCAGGGCGCGGCCGGCCGACGCAGCCTTCCGAGCGCCACGACCTGTTGCGAAACCTGAACAGGCAAGGTTCACGGCGTTCACATTTCTTGACGACCAACCGGCACGATTCGTCCAGTTTTCGAATCAGGCGCCCGGATTGCGCCACAGGCACGCAGTTTGCAAAGAGTGAGCTTCATGCTCCTCACACTCTTGCTCGTATCGCTGATCGGCGCCCCCGTCTGCTGGTGGCTGGTACGTCTGGACTCGCGGCTGTCCCGCGCCGCCTGGATGATCCCTGCCGGCCTGTTCCTCGGTTTTTCATCCCTGGCGCCAGCACTGCTCGGCAGCGGCCCGATCGAAGAGGTCCGGCCCTGGATCCCGTCGCTGGGCGTGGCGCTGGCACTGCGCCTCGACGGTCTGTCCTTGCTTTTCGCGCTGCTGATCACCGGCATCGGGACGTTCATCTTTCTCTACGCGGGCAGTTACCTGCGTGGCGACCCCGACATTTCCCGCTTCTTTGCCCGGCTGACCCTGTTCATGGGTGCCATGCTGGGGGCAACGCTGGCCGACGACATGATCGTCCTGCTGGTGTTCTGGGAAGCCACCAGCCTGGCGTCTTTCCTGTTGATCGGCTACAAGCCGGAGAAAGCGGCGGTCCGGCGCTCGGCACAGCAAGGTCTGCTCGTGACCGTGGCGGGCGGCCTGTCGCTGCTCGCAGCGGTCGTTCTGCTGGGACAGGCCGCCGGCACCCTGCGCATCTCCGCAATCATCGCCCAGGCTCCCGCGCTTGCAGAACACCCGCAGGCAACGTGGGTCGTCGCACTCGTGGCGCTCGGCGCATTCGCGAAGTCCGCGCAGGTGCCGCTGCATGCCTGGCTCCCCAATGCCATGGTGGCTCCGACGCCGGTTTCGGCCTTCCTGCATTCCGCCACCATGGTGAAGCTCGGCGTATACCTGCTCGCGCGGCTGAATCCGGTCTACGGCGACCACCCGCTCTGGACATGGCTGCTGCTGTGTACGGGGCTCGCGACGATGATGACCGCTGCCGTCCTGGCCGTCCGCCAGACCGACCTGAAGCGCGTACTGGCCTACTCGACGATCGTCTCGCTCGGCACGCTGGTCATGCTGCTGGGCTTGCCGCATCCGCTGGCCGGAGCGGCCCTGACGGTCTACCTGATGGTCCACGCTCTGTACAAGGCCTGTCTGTTCATGGTGGCCGGAATCATCGAACACGCAGCCGGAACGCGTGACACGACCCGGTTGCGAGGGCTGGGCAGGCTGATGCCGCTGACCGCGGGGATCGCGATCCTGGCCGGACTGTCCATGGCCGGTTTGCCACCGTTCATGGGGTTCATCGCCAAGGAACTGGTCTACGAGGTGAGCCTGCGTGGCGACGCCTCCTGGCTCCTGGTGGCCTTCGCTCTGCTGTCGAACGTCGTCATGGTCGCCGTCGCAGGCGTGGTGACACTGCGGGTGTTCTTCGGCCCCACGGTCACCACGCCGCGGCCCCCGCATGATCCGGCCCCGGCAATGTGGATCGGGCCGGCCCTGCTGGCGGGATCGGGTCTGTTGCTCGGACTGGCGCCGTCACTGGTGGGGGAAATCATCACCGCCGCAACCCGGGACGTCGGCGGCCGGATCGACCATGCTCAACTGTCCCTCTGGCACGGCTGGACCCCCATGCTGGCCCTCAGCGGCCTGACTCTCGCACTGGGACTGGCCTGCTACGCCTGCTGGGATCGGATACACCGAACCCTGATGGCTCGCGAAGTGATCGACAGCCACGGCCCTGACGCCCTGTACGACCGTTCCCTTGCCGCCCTGCAACGGCTCGCTGCCTGGCAGACCGAACGAATCCAAAGCGGCAGCCTGCGACGCTACATCGTCACGGTCCTGAGCGTGATGGGCATCAGCCTATCGGCCGTGCTCATCGGCACCGGAGCATCGACCCCGCCCTCTTTCGATGGCGCCCTGAGCCTGTACGGCCTGCTCCCGGCGCTGCTGGTGCTCGGAACATTGTCGGTGCTGCAGGCCCGCAACTTCACTGCCGGCATCGTTGCGGCGGGAACGGTGGGCTTCGGCGTCGCGTTGACTTTCCTCTTCAACGGCGCACCCGATCTGGCCTTCACCCAGTTCTCGGTCGAAGCGGTGGCCGTCGTGGTTCTGCTGGCGATCGCCGGGCACATGGCGGGCCACGGCCAGGATGCGCGCAGCCCCGCACAGCGGCGCCTCGATGCCGTCGTCGCAACGGGTTTCGGTCTGCTCGCCACGCTGATCCTGCTCGCGGTCCTGGACACGCCGCTCGACATGCGCCTGTCGGATTTCTTCGCCGGCGCCAGCGTGCCGCAAGCGCACGGCCGCAATCTGGTCAACGTGATCATCGTCGACTTCCGCGCGCTCGACACGCTGGGCGAGATCACTGTATTGACGCTGGCTGCCATCGCCTCGGCCGCCGTGCTCGCCGGCACCACCGCCCGGTGGCGAAGCCCGCAGCAAGCTCCGAAGGCCGGGGATCGCTGATGAACGACCTGATCCTGCGCCTGGCCGGTCGCTTCTTGCTGCCGATGGCCCTGGCTTTTTCGCTCTATCTGCTCTGGCGTGGTCACAATGAACCCGGCGGCGGCTTCGTCGGCGGGCTGATCGGCGCAGCCGGATTCACCGTCTATGGCCTGCCACGCGGCCGCAGCCGACTGCTCGCCGCGCTGCGCTGGCCGCCCGCCGGCATTGCCGGCTGCGGCCTGCTGCTTGCCCTGCTGTCAGGCATTCCCGGACTGCTTTCCGGCGCGCCATTCCTGACACACCAGTGGCGGATCTGGGAGGGTGGATTGGCGCTCGGAACCGCGTTGGTATTCGACATGGGGGTGTACCTGGCCGTCCTCGGCTCGGTCTGCGCATTCGTGAGTTTCTATCTCGACGAGGGTGCAGCCTGATGCAGGCCCTCTATGCCACCGCCTTCGGCTGCATGCTGGCCGCCGCACTCTACCTGCTGATGTCGCGCAATCTGCTGCGCATGGTGCTGGGCATGCTGCTGCTCGGCAATTCGGTGAACCTCGCGATCTTCATCAGCGGACGACTCTCGTCGCATGTGCCCCCGCTGGTCCCGCTAGGAGAACTCGTGCTCGCGGCCAGTGCCAATCCACTGCCCCAGGCCCTGATCCTGACTGCCATCGTCATCTCTTTCTCGCTGGTGGCGTTCACCGTCGTGCTCTTCGAACGCGCCGGCTGCGCACTCGGCACCACCGACCCGGATGCCATGCGGGAAGCCGAACCGCCGAAACTCGTGATCGATCCCCCGCCGCGGGCCGAAGGAGAGCGGCCGTGACCGAAGCGTGGATCCTGGCGTTGCCGATCGGCATTCCACTGACAACCATGGCGCTGTGCACACTGCTGCAGCGCCAGGCGCTGGCCCAGCGGCTGGTCAGCATCACGGGCAGCGCGGCCCTGCTGGCTTCGAGCCTGCTGCTGCTCGCCACGACATACGACGGGACCGTGATCGCGACCCAGTTCGGCGACTGGCCCGCACCATTCGGAATCAGCTTCGTCGCCGACCTGCTGGCCACGGCAATGGTGGTGATCACCGGGTTGATGGCCATGACGGTGGCAATCCATGCGCTGGTCGACGGCGCCCGGGAACGCGAGCGCGCCTGGTTCCACCCGCTCTACCATGGCTTGCTGCTGGGCGTCACCGGCGCCTTCCTGACAGGCGACATCTTCAACCTGTACGTATGGTTCGAGATCATGCTGATCTCCTCGTTCGGGCTCCTCATCCAGGGGGGGCGGAGCGAACAGCTGGACGCAGGTGTGAAGTACGTCGTCCTGAACCTGCTGGTCACGACCCTGTTCCTGATGGGTGTCGGATTTCTCTATGGCCTGACCGGCACGCTGAACATGGCCGACCTCGCCACGGTGATCCCGCAGCTGGAGAACCAGGGGCTCGTGAAGACTCTGGCCGTACTGTTCCTGATGTGCTTCGGTGCGAAGGCCGCGGTATTTCCGCTGTTTTTCTGGCTGCCTGCTGCTTACCATACGGCGAGCGCACCCATCATGGCGATCTTCGCCGCGCTGCTGACCAAGGTCGGCGTCTACGCGATGCTGCGCGTGTTCACGCTGCCTTTCGGCAGCATCCTGGAGTTCATCGGTCCGCCGATCGGCTGGATCGCCGGCCTGACCATGATCACCGGCGTCCTGGGCGCAGCCGCACAGTTCGACATGCGCCGCATCCTGTCATTCCACATCATCAGTCAGATCGGCTACATGCTGATCGGACTGGCGGTCGCCACGCCTCTCGCCCTGGGCGGATCCGTTCTCTATGTGCTCCATCACATCATCGTCAAGGCAAACCTCTTCCTGATCGCCGGCGCCGTGCAGCGCGCAGCGGGCTCGTACCACCTCGGAAGCATTGGCGGCGTTCATCGCAGCGCCCCTTTTCTGACCTTGTTGTTCGTCGTACCGGCGCTGTCCCTGGCGGGGCTGCCACCGCTGTCGGGTTTCTGGGCGAAGTTCACGGTCGTCCGATCCAGTCTCGAGGCCGGGCATGCCGTTCTGGGCGCCGTTGCCCTGGCCGTCGGTCTGCTCACCCTGTATTCGATGCTCAAGATCTGGAACGAAGCGTTCTGGAAGCAGGCGAGCCGATTGTCGGATGCGGCTGCCCGCCGGTGGCACGCCGACCCCCACCTGAAGCTGGCCATGCTGGCACCGATCCTGGTGCTGGCCAGTCTGACCCTGACCATAGGATTGTGGCCGGAACCCTTCGTCGATTTCTCGGTCCGGGCTGCCGGTCAGATGCTGGATGGCGAGGCCTATGCGCGCGCAGTGCTGAACCAGACCCTGCCCCCAGCAGGAGGACACCCGCAATGAATCTGCCCAGGCGCAGCCTGGCCTGGATGGTCCTGGTTGCAATCTTCCTGCGCGAACTCGTGTTCTCGGTACGCGATGTCATTGCCGCAGTCCTGAAGCCGGAGCGCATCGAACACAGCGGCATCGTCGCCGTGCCCCTGGATCTGCACACCGACGCCGGAATCGTGCTGTTCGCCAACCTGATCACCCTGACCCCGGGAACGACGAGCCTGCATGTCTCGGACGACCGCCGGCAACTCTACGTGCATGTGATGAACCTGTCGGAAAACACCGTCGAGCAACTCAAGGACGGTTTCGAGCGACGGATCATGGAGGCTCTGGAATGAACGAAACGATCTTCGACGCGGTGCTTGCGACATCAGCCGTGCTGCTGGCTGCCGCCGCGATCGCGGCGGGCGTGCGCATCGTCCGGGGGCCGGCAGCTGCTGATCGCGTGATCGCCCTCGACATGCTGAGCCTGCTGGGCGCGGCGGCGGCCGGGCTGGCGGCGCTGGTGGCAGAGTCGCTCGCCTTCGTCGATATCGCCCTGGGTATTGCGCTGGTGGGATTCCTGGCGACAGTCGCCTTCGCCGGCTACATCACACGCCGCCCCCACTGCGCAGGAAACCGGGGCCTCCCTGGGGAACGCGAACCATGAACCAGTGGATCGGTGCCGTACTGTTGCTCGGCGGGAGTCTGGTCTGCCTGCTCGCTGCCATCGGGGTACTGCGCCTGCCGGACTTCTTCATGCGCATGCACGCCGCCACGAAGGCCGGGGTCGCTGGCGCGGGGCTGGTACTGCTCGGCGTCGCTGCCTGTGACGGCTCGATGGTGACCTGGGCCAAGGCAGTGCTGGCTGTACTGTTCCTGCTGGTAACGACTCCAGTGGCAGGCCATCTCATCGGTCGTGCGGGGTATGTCAGCGGCGTTGCGTTGTGGCGTGGCACGAGCAAGGACGCGCTGCACGGCATCCTGGCGCGGGCGGACGTTGCCGGCAACTGCCCTGGCGAAACTTCGGGTCGACCATAGCGCGCTGCGCGGATACGCTTGGATGTGCCAGCCAGGCTCACTGCCATGCCTCTTCCGATCGTCCCTCGTCTGCCCCTGAGCGCCCGCCTGCCGCTGGCGATGGTCGGCATCGTGTTCCTGACTGCGCTCGGCAGTACCCAGATCTCGACCCGCAGCCTCTCGGCGCAGGTGGAAGTGCAACTCGAACGAATCGGACAGATCTACCTGGACGGCATGGCCGCCGCCCTGATGCCTCCGGTATTGCATCACGATAGCGCGGGGATTGCCCGGGCACTCGACGAAGCCCTGCGCATGCACCAGGGCGTCGAGGAACGCCGCCTTTTCCTGCTGGCTGAGAACGGTCGCGTCATGGCTCGCGCCGACCGTGCCGGCGTGGACAAGGTCAGCCTGCCCGACTCCGCCCGGAAGCAGGCACGCGGCTACTTTCTCGACACCGGCGACGGCAGTTACTGGGTCTGGCGACCGTTGGCCGCCGAGGCCGATGAGCGCAGTTCCATCGCGGGGTCGATGACTGTCGTGGCCAACCTCGATGTCTCTGACTACGTCGCAGAAAAGCAGGCGCTATGGTGGCGTGTCGTTGCGTTCGACCTGGGATTCGGGGCCATCTGTGCCCTGCTGGGACTGCTTCTGATGCGACGTCTGTTGCGGCCCATCGACATGTTGACACGCCATCTCCAGCAAGGTGAGGAAACGGCACCTCTGCCTGTGGCAGAACATCAGGTCTCCCCGGGAGATCGGGAAACTGCACAGCTCGTGCGTGCCTACAATCGCATGGCCGCGGCCACCCGCGAACGGGAGGCGATGCTGACCCTCATGGCGAAGCAGGAACGTGAAGCGGTACTGGGCCGTCTTGCCGCAACCCTTGCCCACGAAGTGCGCAACCCGCTGACGGGCGTGATCACCGCGATCGAAACGTTGCGAAAGTTCGGAGACCGGGAGGAAGTCCGGACCGAAGCCCTGGATTTCATGGAGCGTGGCATGCGCGCGCTGACCCATGTGACCGACGCAACCCTCACTACGCATCGATCGGCCGTCGAAGGCGACCGGTTCGGCCCGCAGGATCTCGATGACGTGCGCCGGTTGGTCGGGCCGGAAGCGAGGCAGGCTGGCGTTACCCTCGAGGTCGTTTCGGAGCTTTCGACCACGGTGCCCGTTGCCGGGGGTGAGGTGCGTCAGATCCTGCTGAACCTGCTGCTCAATGCTGTCGAGGCGTCACCCTCGGGCGCAAGCATCCGGCTGCATTGTGCCGTCGAAGGGCTCCATCTGCGACTCCGGATCGACGATGAAGGCGGCGGGCTGCCCGAGGACCTGGTCCATAGTCTGGAACACGGCATCGAACCGAGCGCCAGGGCCGGACTCGGGTTTGCAGTCACCATCCGCCTGCTGCGGCGAATGCACGGGCACGTCAGCGTGGACGTCCAGCCAGGCCAGGGAACGTGCATCGTCCTCGATCTGCCCCTGGAACGGTCAGGCACCCCGGAACCCGACACTGCGCCATGACGACTCAGGCCGGCTCCTCGCCTCGTGTCCTGATCATCGAGGATGACTCGATCCTCGGCGGAGCCCTGCTGCAGCGCCTGCGCCTGGAAGGGTTCGCCGTCGAACTTGCAGCCGACTGCGCGCAGGCCGTACGGGCAATGCAGCGTGCCCGCCCCGATTTCGTCCTCTCGGACATCCGGCTTCCGGATGGCTCCGGCGAAGACCTTTACCGGCAGGCGCTGCCCTTGCTCGGCAAGACGCCGATCGTGTTCGCCACCGCATACGCTGACGTAAGCCAGGCAGTCCGGCTGGTACGCGCCGGCGCCGATGACTACCTCACCAAGCCGTATGACGTCGACGAACTGGTGAAAACCATCCGGGATCTGCTGCCGAACGAAGCCGAACCCCTTACCCCGGAGACCGGCGAGGGTTTCGGTCTGTCCGCGGCCACCACGGCCCTGGCGACTGATCTGAAACGACTGGCTTCGCGCGATATCCCGGTTCTGCTGCGCGGCGAGACCGGCGTCGGCAAGGAAATCGCCGCCCGCACGCTGCACAGCCAGTCCAGACGCTCGCACCAGCCCTTTGTCGCGGTGAACTGCGGCGCAGTGCCGTCTGAGCTGATGGAAAGCCAGTTCTTCGGCCATGAGCGCGGGGCATTCACCGGCGCCACGGCTACTCATGCCGGTTTTTTCGAGGAAACCGGCACCGGAACCCTGTTCCTCGACGAGATCGGGGAACTCGATGCACGCCTTCAGATCGCACTGCTGCGGGTGCTGCAGGATGGTGCCTTCCGGCGCATCGGCGGGCGCCAGGAGTTGCAGTTCGACGGCCGGATCGTGGCAGCGACCAATGCCGACCTGAGTGAGCTCATTTCCCGGCGCCAGTTTCGCGAGGATCTCTATTTCCGCCTCGCAGTGGTCGAGCTCCGTATCCCGGCCCTGCGGGAACGCCTGGACGAAGTGCTGCCACTTGCGCAGCGCTTCGCACAGCAATCCGCCAAGCGGCAGGGCCTCTCCGTACCGGTGTTCGACGACTCCGCCACGGCCGCATTGCTGGCGCATGCCTGGCCCGGCAATGTGCGAGAGTTGCGCAATCGTGTCGAGCGTGCCCTGGCACTGTCCGACGAGCCCCTGCTCGATGCTTCGGCACTGTTTCCCGAGATGACGCTGGACTGGCTTGAGGTACCGGATGGTTCGCTGGCCGGCGCGCGAGAACAGGCCGAGCTGGCGAGCATCGAACGGGCGCTCGAGCTTTCCGGCGGCCGTCTGGGTGAAGCCGCGCGTCGACTCGGAATTTCCCGCACAACGTTATGGAAGCGTCGCAAGAGTCTCAGGCGTTGACTCGCTTCGATTCGGCCGCCGTGCGGGCCGCCCAGCGGCTGCGCACGGCCATGACCACCCCGCTCACCACGATCAGCCCCAGGCCGGCCAGCGCCAGCGCATCCGGGAACTGTCCGAAGACGACCAGGCCGAAGACCAGCGCCGCCGCGGCGTGGGCGTAGCCGTAGGGGGCCAGCGAGGCGGCCGAGGCCACCGCGTAGGCACGCACCAGCAGCAGGTGTCCGAGCGCGCCGATCGCTCCGGTGGCGACGAACAGCAGTCCGTCGACGGGGCCGGTCGGCATGCTCCACGCGCCGGGGGCGAACAGCGACAGCAGCAGCGCGGCCACGAGCCCGCCGATGAACAGCGTGGCCAGGCCGTTGTCGACGCCGCTGAGCTGGCGCGTCAGCAACTGGTAGCCCATCGAGAAGACCGCGGTCAGCAGCGGCAGCACCGCCGCCCAACCGAACATGCCACTGCCCGGGCGCACGATCAGCAGCACGCCGATGAAGCTCGCCGCGAGGGCCCACCAGGTTCCCGGCGGCGTGCGCTCCTTGAGCCACCACACCGCACCGGCCGCCACCAGCACCGGCGCGATCGCGACGATCGCCGTCGCTTCGGCCAGCGGCAGCAGCGCCAGGCTGGAGAAGAAGCAGATCGACGACAGACCCAGGCAGATGCCACGCGTCACCTGCAAGCCCGGGCGGCGCGTGACGAACAGCCGGCGCCCCATCGACGGGGCGAACAACGCGACCATGATGACGACGTGAAAGACGTAGCGCGCCCAGGCCACCATCATCGGCGAGTGCGACTGCGCCAGATGCTTGGCAATGGTATCGAGCAGCGAGAACAGCACGCAGGCACCGACTGTGAGCAGGATGCCGCGCACGGGGGCCGAGAGCCGCCCGGCCGGTGCCGGCTCGGGCTCGGGCGCGGCCGCCGGGGCAAGCGCTTCGACGGCCAGCGCCGGCACGTTCTCGGGAGCCAGGATCGGCGCCGTGGGGGTCGCCAGCGGCGCGGCGGCGATCGGCCCGGCCGCCTGCTCCCGGACCCTTTGCGCCGGCGTCATCTGGCTGCGCAGCGCCATCGCGACGCCGGTCAGTGCGATCAGGCCCATGCCGGCCAGCGCGACCAGGTCGGGAAAATTGCCGAACACCAGCCAACCCAGGCTCAGCGCAGCCACCACCTGGAGGTACATGAACGGCGCCAGCAGCGACGCCGGCGCCCGCTCGAACGCCCGCACCAGCAGAAAATGGCTGAAGGCTCCAGCCGCCCCCATCGACACGAACAGCAGGGCGTCGAAAGCACTGCGCGGCGTCTCCCAGAACCAGGGCACCAGCAGCGTGGTCATCACGGTGGCAACCAGCGCGCCGATGAACAGCGTCGCCAGGCCATCATCGATGCCGGCCAGCCGCCGGGTCAGCAACTGGTAGATGGCCGCGCACAGCGCGGTGGCAACCGGAAAGATCGCTGCGACACCGAACACCTGTCCGCCGGGGCGCACGATCAGCAACACGCCGGCAAAGCTGACTGCCAGCGCCCACCAGGTGCCCGGCGGCGCCCGTTCTCGCAGGAAGCGGCGCGCCAGCAGGGTCAGCAGGATCGGGGCGATCAGCGTGATCGCCGACGCTTCGGCCAGTGGCATCATCGACAGCCCGGTCACGAAGAACAGCGTCGACAGGCCCAGCACGATCCCCCGGGCAAGCTGCAGGCCCCGTCGCCGGGTCGCCAGCAGCCGCACGCCCATGCGCGGCCACAGCAGCGCGACCATGATCACGGCGTGAATGAAGTAGCGCGCCCAGATCACCATGGGCATCGGGTATTGCTGGGTCAGGTGCTTGGCGAAGGAGTCGAGCACCGAGAAGGACGATACCGCCCCGATCACCAGCATGACGCCGACCAGTTGCCGGCCGCGGGCCGGGGCTGGGTCCGGCGAACCGGCCGAAGCGGCGGCACCAGCCGGCGGCGCGGACGCAGCCGCGCCCGCCGCGCCGGCCGGCGCTTCCAGAGGGTCTTCGGCCGCCGGTTCGGGCGGGTCTCCCGCCGAACCGGCGTCAGTCTCCGGAGCGGGGGCTCCGGCTGCGGCAGCCCCGTCGGACTGCCCGGAAGTCTGTGTGTTCATCCCGGGAAGACACCGGTCGACAGATAACGGTCGCCGCGGTCGCAGGCCACGAAGACGATGGTCGCCTGCTCGAGCGCCTCGGCGACCCGCAAGGCGATCGCGCAGGCACCGGCCGTCGAGATCCCGCAGAAGATCCCCTCTTCAGCCGCCAGCCGGCGCGCCATCTGTTCGGCGTCGGCCTGGCTGACCGACTCGATGCGGTCGACCCGCGCATGCCGGTAGATCCGCGGCAGGTACTCGGGCGGCCACTTGCGGATGCCGGGAATCGACGAACCCTCGGTCGGCTCCGCGCCGATGATCTGCACCTCCGGATTGCGCGCCTTCAGGTAGCGCGATACGCCGGTGATGGTGCCGGTCGTACCCATCGACGAAACGAAGTGCGTGACGCCACCGGCGGTCTGGGTCCAGATCTCCGGGCCCGTGTGCGCGTAGTGCGCAGCCCAGTTGTCATCGTTGCCGAACTGGTCGAGCACCTTGCCCTTGCCCTCGGACTGCATCCGGTCGGCCAGGTCGCGTGCGCCTTCCATGCCCTCGGTCTGGCTGACCAGGATCAGTTCCGCGCCATAGGCCTTCATCGACTGGCGTCGCTCGATCGACAGGTTGTTCGGCATGATCAGCACCATCCGGTAGCCGCGGATCGCCGCAACCATCGCCAGCGCGATGCCGGTGTTGCCCGAAGTCGCCTCGATCAGCGTGTCGCCCGGGCGGATCTCGCCGCGTGCCTCGGCCCGCGCAATCATGGCCAGCGCCGCCCGGTCCTTGACCGAACCCGCCGGATTGCTGCCCTCGAGCTTGGCGAGGATCAGGTTGCCGCGCGCCGTCATCGCTGCACCGGGCAGCCGCTGCAGCCGCACCAGCGGGGTATTGCCGATCGTGTCCTCGATCGTCGGATAGGCGGGACGCGCGCTCATCGCTTCAACGCTCATTGCTTCGAATCTCCTGGCATCCGGATGTCTTCAGTGGCTGACGGGTGCTTCATCCGGCAGGATCCGCACACCCGGCAGATCGGCGTGGATGATTGCCGTGCGCAGTGCCTCGATGGCGGCCCGCCGGGAATAGCTCTTGCGCCAGGCCAGCGACACGCGTCGATACGGCTCGGGCGGCTCGAACGGCAGATAGGTCAGCAGGTCGTCCGGGCTCAGATCGGGCCGGGCCATCCGGGGCAGCACCGTCACCCCGATCCCGGACGCCACCATGTGCCGGATGGTCTCCAGCGACGAACCTTCGAAGGTTCTCTGGATGCCGGCGCTGGCCTGCGAGAAGCGCGACAGCTCGGGACAGACCTCGAGGACATGGTCCCGGAAGCAGTGGCCGGCACCGAGCAGCAGCATCGTCTGCTCCTTGAGCTCCGCGGAGCGGATCCGCTCACGCCCGACCCAGGCATGATCCCTGGGCAACGCGACGATGAATGGCTCGTCGTAGACCGCCTGGGTGACCAGCCCGGTCTCCTGGAACGGATCGGCCAGGATCGCCACGTCGATGTCGCCCTGGCGCAGCAGTTCGAGCAGCTTGGTGGTGAAGTTCTCCTGCAGCAGCAGCGGCATCTGCGGCGCATCGGCGATCATCTGCCGCACCAGATGGGGCAGCAGGTAGGGACCGATCGTGTAGATGACACCGACCCGCAGGGGGCCGGCCAGCGGGTCACGGCCCTGGGCGGCGATCTCGCGGATCGCATTGCTCTGCTCGAGGACATGCTGGGCCTGCTCGACGATCTGGCCCCCGATCGGCGTGACTGTGACCTCGGCACCACCGCGCTCGAACAGCTGGACCTCGAGTTCCTCCTCCAGCTTCTTGATGGCGACCGAGAGCGTCGGCTGGCTGACGAAACAGGCTTCCGCGGCGCGCCCGAAATGACGCTCGCGCGCCAGGGCGACTATGTACTTGAGTTCGGTGAGGGTCATGACAGGTCTGGCGCGATGATAGCAAGGCGGACCGGCCATCGAGACGCCGCTCGGGCATACTTTGTGTCATGTATCTCGCCCTCGACCTTCCGACTTCGGCCGATGCAACAGGGCAGCGTGCCCGGCTGATCGCCCTCGACTGGGGCACCAGTTCACTGCGTGGCTGGCTGCTCGCCGCCGACGGCCAGGTGCTCGAACGCCGGGAGGGCGCGCTCGGCATCCTGAACCTTGCGCACGCCGACTTCCGGTCGGCCTTCGAAAGCTTCTGTGCCGGCTGGCTGGACGCAGACCCCGGTCTGCCGGTGATCGCCGCTGGAATGATCGGCAGCCGCCAGGGGTGGGCGGAAGCCCCCTACATCGAGACGCCGGCCAGCCTTGCCGACCTGGCGGACGGCCTGCTGGCGCTCGATTCCCGGGCCGGCCGGCCGTTCCGGATCGTTCCGGGTCTGGTCAGCCGCCCCGCCGACGGGACGGCCGACGTGCTGCGCGGCGAGGAAACCCAGGTGTTCGGCGCCCTGGCCGGCGCGCCGGCCGGCGAACGACTGTTCGTACTGCCCGGCACCCACAGCAAGTGGGTCGCCACCCGGGGCCTGGCAGTCACCGGCTTTCGCACCTGCATGACCGGCGAGCTCTACGCAGTGATGCGCCAGTACGCCATCCTCGGCCGACTCTGCGAGGAACCGGCCATCGCCGACGGCCCCGGTCAACTGGCCGCTTTCGACGATGGCGTCGCGCTGGGTCTGGCCAGGCCCGGGGCCATCGGCCACCTGCTGTTCACCGTCCGCAGCCAGGGGCTGCTCGGGCTGCGGCCGGCCGACTGCCTGCCGGCCTATCTGTCCGGCCTGCTGATCGGCGCCGAGATCGGCGACGGACTGGCCAGCTTCGCGCCCACCGCACCCCCCTGCATCATCGCCTCGCCGGCGCTCGCAGCCCGTTACCACCGGGCTTTCGCCCGGGCAGGCATCGACACCGACGAAGCGGCCGGTGAGCCCGCCTGCGCAGGCCTGCTCGCCCTCGCCCGGCCCGCCTTCGCCCTCGAGGAGGACTGAGCGCAGATGCTCATCGACGAAGCCCTTGCCACCCTGCCCCTGATCGCGATCCTGCGTGGACTGCCTCCCGACGACGCGCTGCCGGTCGGTGACGCGCTGTACGAAGCCGGCTTCCGGCTGATCGAGGTGCCGCTGAATTCACCCGAGCCACTCACCAGCATCCGTCGGCTGGCCGATCACCTGCCCGACTGCCTGGTGGGAGCCGGCACCGTCCTGGGCGCCGACGAGGTCGCGGCCGTCGCGCAGGCCGGCGGCCGCCTGATCGTGTCGCCGAACTTCGACGCCGAGGTCGTGGCCGCCGCCCGGGCGCTGGGTCTCGCGGCGATTCCGGGCGTGGCCACCCCCACCGAAGCCTTCGCCGCGCTCGAGGCCGGCGCCACGGCGCTGAAGGCCTTCCCGGCCGAAGGCTTGCCGCCGGAAGTCCTGCGCGCCTGGCGGGCAGTGATTCCGGCCGACGTGGCGGTCCTGCCGGTCGGCGGCATCACCCCGGAGCGGATCGCCGCCTACCGGGCAGCCGGTGCCAGCGGTTTCGGTCTCGGCTCGGCCCTCTACCGGCCCGGCGATGCAGCGGCACTGGTCGCGGCCCGGGCCGCCCGTTTCGTCGACGCCTGGGAGGCCGCCGGCGGGCGCTTCCGGGCCTGACGGAGGTTTCGCGTTCGATCGGCTGGGGGCAAGCGGGCCAGGACACGGGGCGAGGCTTTCGGCGCCCGCCTTGTGCGCAGCCGATGCGCAGCGGCGGGAGCGTCGTGTGCCTGAACCCGCCTTCGTTCCGGTGGGGGCTGCGCCCCCACACCCCCAAAGGGCCTAAGCCTCCGAAGCGCCCAAGCCCCGATGTGGCCGCCTGCGCCCGGCCACCCACAGTGCCACAAGACCGAACAGTGCCAGCACCAGCGGCTGGGGCTCCGGCACCGAGGCGGCCACAACATCGCCGGGGCGCACAGCCAGCGCATACAACGTAAGGAACTTAATGGCGCCGCTCTGGTAGCCATCGAGGGTACTGAAGAACCACGCGTCGTTCCTAGCCGGCGTGTACTCCGTACCGGACCAGTAGTAGTGGGACTGCAGATTCTGGAACGGACCCGTGTTGGTCATCGACCCGGCTGTGTTGCCCAAGGTCTCGTACCACAAGTGCGCCCACTCTGAACCCGACGTATTCACGTTGTCGCCGCAGGTGGTTAGGCCACAGTCTGGCCAACCAGAATCAGGAAGGTGAGAATAGTCGATCTTCGGCAGCTCCCAGTCGTTGAATCCTCCAACGTCAAGATTTGCCGCCCAGGCCACTGCAGCGTCCCAGGTCATCGTGACCGGATTGGCGCTATCGTTGTACCAGGTCAGGTTCTGAACCGTGTCGTAAAGAAATACCGCGGCCGGATTCAGTATCGGCGTCGGTGCGACCCCCAACAGCAGCGGCACCGGATTGCCGTTGATGTCACGCCCCAGCAAGGTCGGGTTCCCGTCGGCCGTACCGGACCCGTACCAGGTACCTTGATTGATCACTGGCTCTGCCTGCGCCAGCCCCGCGCTCAGCAGCAAGACCCCTGCCACCAGCGCCCCTGAAGCCCAAACCCGTGCCACGACCCTTGCGCCTGTGACGATCATTGCGTTCGTCATGGTTCGTCTCCGCGTCGATGTGCTCGTTCGTGCACCGCTTCATGGCGGCGTCACGAAAAACAAGTATCTTTCATACCTGAATTCGTAACTCATTGATTCTTCATGAACCTCTTCACAAACACCCGGAGCCCCACACCGGGAATGTAAGAATTCTCGACAATCCCGACCCGCACACAGGCCGATCGCGGCATCGATAAGTCCTTCGTGTTGCCTGTGACCAGGGGGCCAGCTCATGCGCCAGGGCGGTGCCCGAATTGCCACGGTACCCTGATCGTCGCGCTGCCCTGATGCCACGCCCCTGGGATGGTTTTCCGTCAACGGGCACGACGTTGCCGGCCAAGGTGCGGGGGCTGGGCGGGGGGCCGGCGCCTTGTGCGCAGCCGAGGAGCGCAGGGCTCGGGGCCACGCGCGTCAGCGCGCACCAATCATCTGACTTGCCGCCGACTGTCTGAGCGCAGCGAGCGCCGCAAAGCGGCGGGA
>JBAYOD010000013.1:0-27643 GCA_041678445.1 Burkholderiaceae bacterium
CCTTCACGGAAGTGGCGGGACGATGTTCGTGACGACCGAGCCGCTGCGCTGGCTCGGTGCCGCCCTGATCGTCTGCCTGTGGGCCGGATGGTGCGCCTGGGTGCTGCGTCGGGCTGCCCGCAGGCCGGAGCTTGCGCCGGCGGAGGGTGACGCCGACGGGTCCTTCCTGTTGCTGTTTGCCAGCCAGACCGGTGCGGCGGCCGCGATCGCCGAGTACACGGCCGACCGGCTGCGGGCGGCCGGCCGGCTCGCCGGCATCGAGCGCCTCGGCAGCGTGAGCCCCGCGCAACTGGCCGGGGTACGGCGGGCGCTGTTCATCGTCAGCACCTGCGGCGAGGGCGATCCGCCCGACGACGCCTACGCTTTCGTGCGAGCGATGCAGGCGCCAGAGGCCCGGCTCGACGGCCTCGAGTTCTCGCTGCTTGCGCTTGGTGATCGCAGCTACCGCAGCTTCTGTGCCTTCGGCCAGCGGCTCGACGACTGGCTGCGCGATCGCGGGGCGCGGCCGATCGCCGGACGCATCGAGGTCGACGCCGGGGATCCGGCTGCGCTGCAGCGCTGGTCCGAACTGGTCGGTGGCCTGGCCGGCCAGTCGGCCGGTGATCCGATTGCCCTGCCAGGCGCCGCACCGGCCGAACCCTGGCGGCTGACGGCCCGCAGCACGATGAACCCGGGCAGTTCCGGCGAGCCGATCCTGAACCTGCGTTTCGAACCGGCGGACGGCCAGGCGCTCGCCCCGGACGCCTGGCAGGCCGGAGACCTGGTCCGCCTGCAGATTCCGGGTGATCCGCCCGAAACGCGCGACTACTCGATCGCCTCGCTGCCGTCGGAAGGAGCGGTGGAACTCTTCGTGCGCCTGCGGCGTGACACCGCTGGCCGGCCCGGTCGCGCCTCGGGCTGGCTGGCCGGCGTGCAGAGCCCGGAGCCGCTGCAGCCGGGCGACTGCGTGATGCTCGGCTTCCTGGCCAACTCCGGGTTCCGCTTGCAGGGGCCGCCCGGACAAGCGCTGATCCTGATCGGTGCGGGCTCCGGCTTTGCCGGCCTGCGCGCGCTGCTGAAGGCGCGTGCCGAGACGCCCGGGGCGGGGCCTGTCTGGCTGGTGTTCGGTGAGCGCAGCGCCGAGCACGACTTCCTGCGCCGTGCCGAACTCGAGCGCTGGCACAGCGAAGGGGTGCTGGCCCGGCTCGACGCTGTCTTTTCCCGCGATGCCAGCGCCGACACCGATGGCGGTTCGCGACGCTATGTCCAGCACCTGCTGCGCGAGCAGGCGCAGCAGGTGCGCCAGTGGATCGGTGACGGTGCCGCCGTCCATGTCTGTGGCAGCCGCCAGCGGCTGGCGGTCGGCGTCGACGCGGCGCTCGCCGAAATCCTCGGCGAAGCGGAGTTCGACCGGCTGCGTGCCTCGAACCGCTACCGGCGCGACATCTGGTGAACAGGCTCTAGTCCGCGAGACTCTAGTCCGCGAGACGGATGGTCTGCGGCCAGCGGTGGCGCAGGTAGAGCCAGGCAGCCAGACCGACGAACAGCATCAGCAGCGCCATCCAGGCCATGGCCACCGTCGAGTGCATGACCAGCGGCGCGATCACGCCGGCCACGATGCCGTTGGCGACGCTCGCCACACAGGACTGCATCGACGAGGCCATGCCGCGCCGCGCCGGGTACAGGTCGAGGACCATCAGCGTGACCACCGGCACGTTCAGCGACCAGCCGAAGGCGAACAGCGCGATCGGAATCAGTGCCCACGAGGCGTGGGCCTCGAACAGCAGGTTGGCGATCAGGTTGACCATGGCCATCACGAACATGATGACGAAGCCGTGGCGCACCTGGCGCCGGCCTGGAATCCGGCCGGCCAGCCGTCCGCTGAGCCAGGCGCCAGCCATGATCCCGCCGATCGTCAGGATGAAGAACCAGAAGAACTCGGTCGGACCCAGGCCGAGGTGTTCGCCGAGAAAGGCGGGTGCCGACAGGATGTACAGGAACAGGCCATTGAACGGCACGCCGCTGGCCAGGGCCAGCAGCAGGAAGCGCGGATCGGCGCCGAGCTGGCCATAGCCGCGCATCAGGTGCCGGACTGCGAACGATTGCCGCTTGTCCTGGTGCAGGGTTTCGGGCAGGAAGCGCCAGACCGACAGCCACAGCATCGCGCCGATCAGCGCCAGGAACCAGAAGATCGAATGCCAGTCGGTATGGACGAACAGCCAGCCGCCGATGATCGGCGCGATCGCCGGCGCGACGCCGAAGTAGATCGTGACCTGCGACATCACGCGCTGGGCGTCGGCCGGCGGGAAGAGGTCGCGGATCACGGCGCGCGACACCACCATACCGGCGCCTGCGGAAACGCCCTGCAGCGTGCGGAACAGGACGAGCTGGGCGATGTTCGACGACAGTGCGCAGCCGACCGAGGCGGCCACGAAGACCGCGATCCCCGTCAGCACGACCGGGCGGCGCCCGAAGCTGTCCGACAGCGCGCCGTGGAACAGGTTCATGAACGCGAAACCGAACAGGTAGGCCGACAGCGTCTGCTGCATCTCGACCGGGGTGGCGCCGATCGATGCGGCGATCCCCGAGAAGGCAGGCAGATAGGTGTCGATCGAAAACGGTCCGAGCATGCCCAGCGTGGCGAGCAGGGCGGCCAGCGCCCAGCGCGGTCCGCGCCAGAGTCGGTCGATTTCAGGGGTCATTGCTTGGGCGCCCGTGCAGGCTGCAAACGAAAAAGGCCCGGACGGTCCCGGGCCCCGAGGCGCACCCCGGAGTGCGCCAGCATGCGGATCGGTGCGCGAGGCTCCCGCACGTCATCCGGGCGGGAGTTCGCGCCGTTTCCGCGCGTTCACTTCTTCGGTTCTTCTGCGGCCCCTTCTTCGCTGTCGTCATCCTTGCCGGCGGCCGGAACGATGACGGTGACGAGTACCGGATTCTCGGTGCCGTGGGCTGCCAGGGTGACGCCGTCAGGCAGCTTCAGGTCGTTCACGTGGACCGCCTGGCCGACCTCGAGCTTGCCCAGATCGACTTCGATGAAGCTGGGCAGATCCTGCGGCAGGCAGTTGATCTCGACCTCGTTGACCACGTGGCTGATGATTGCCGCGGACAGCTTGACGGCCGGCGAGACATCCTGGTTGACGAACTGCAGCGGAACCTTGACGGTCAGCCGCTCGCCGGCCGCCACTCGCTGGAAGTCGATGTGCAGGACCACCGGTTTGTACGGGTGCCACTGCACGTCGCGCAGCAGGACTTTCTCGGTCTTGCCGTCGAGCTCGAGGTCGAGGATCGACGAGTGGAACGCCTGGACCCGCAGCGCGTGGTACAGCGGATTGTGCTCGATGCTGATGGTGGTCGGCTCGGCCGTGCCACCATAGACGATTCCCGGAACCTGGCCGGCACGGCGCAGGCGGCGGCTCGCACTCGAACCCTGCTCCTTGCGGCTTGTTGCAACGACTTGCATCGCTCTTCCTTTCAAAAAGTGCCCCGGATCCGCGACCAGAATGCCGGGGCGTCTGCAAAGACCCGCAGGCCGTCTGGCCGCGGGCGTGAAATCAGTCGACGAACAGCGACGAAACCGAGTCTGCGCGGCTGATGCGCAGGATGGTTTCGGCCAGCAACTGGGCGCAGGACAGCTGGCGGATCTTGCCGCAGGCCTGCGCCTGCTCGGACAGCGGGATCGTGTCGACCACGATCAGCTCGTCGAGGGCCGGGTCGGCGATCCGGTCGACCGCACCGCCCGAGAGCACGGCATGCGTGCAGTAGGCGAGCACCCGCCGGGCCCCCTGCGCCTTGAGCGCGGCCGCACCCTTGACCAGGGTGTTGGCGGTGTCGACCATGTCATCCATGATCACGCAGGTGCGTCCCTCGACGTCGCCGATGATGTTCATGACCTCGGCGACGTTGGCCTTGGGGCGGCGCTTGTCGATGATCGCCAGTTCGCAATCGAGCCGCTTGGCCAGCGCACGGGCGCGCACGACGCCGCCGACGTCGGGCGAAACGACGACCGGATCCTCGAACGCCTGCTGATAGCAGTCAGCCAGCAGCAGCGGCGCGGCATAGATGTTGTCGACCGGAATGTCGAAGAAGCCCTGGATCTGGTCGGCGTGCAGATCCATGGTCAGCACACGATCGACACCGGCGGTTTCGAGCATGTTCGCGACGACCTTGGCGCTGATCGCGACCCGCATCGAGCGCACCCGGCGATCCTGGCGCGCGTATCCGAAGTAGGGAATGGCCGCCGTGATGCGTCCGGCCGACGAGCGCTTCAGCGCGTCGACCATCAGGATCAGCTCCATCAGGTTGTCGTTGGTCGGCGCGCAGGTGGACTGCAGCACGAAGACATCCTTGCCGCGGACATTCTCGAGGATCTCGACGTTGACTTCGCCGTCGGAAAAGCGGGTGACCGTGGCGCGTCCCAGGTGCAGCTGCAGGTGCTTGGCTACTTCGGCTGCCAGTTTGGGGTTGGCGTTGCCGGTGAAGATCATCAGACCTTCCGGACTCACGACGTCGGCGTTACGACGATAACCGTGAAGCATGGCGGCGAGCTCGAGATAGGAACGAATGGCTGGGGAGGAAGGATTCGAACCCTCGCATGCCGGAATCAAAATCCGGTGCCTTGACCAACTTGGCTACTCCCCAGCAGTTTGACCGCAGATGCATGACGCCGGCAGGCCGGACTCATGCATCCGGGGCAAAAGCCCAATCGGAGAGAGGATGCCTGGGCAGCGACCGGACGACGATGACCTCGCCGATCGGCTCGCCGCTGGTGCCCTGGCGCCGCGACAGATCCTGACGGATCGACGCCGCGACCGATTCGTCGGGAACCGGAAGAAAGACGCACGAGCCGGAGCCTGTCAGCCGGGCAGCAGCCGCGCTGAGCCCGAACTCGCTGGCTGCTTTCTTGAGGGCTGCCAGCGCGGCGGCTACTGCCGGATTTCCGGAGCAGGCCACGGATTCGAGGTCGTTTCTCCCGCGACGAACGGAACTCTCTCGCGAAAGACCAGCGATTGTGAGGGGTTTCGTATCACGTGTCAAATCGGGTGACGAGAAGACCGAGGCCGTCGAGACCGGAACCGGCGGGATCACGATGACGTGGATGGCCGGCGGCAGCGGCAGGGCCTGCAGCTTGTCGCCGATGCCGGTGGCGTAGGCTGTGCGGCCGAAGACGAAAAAGGGCACGTCGGCGCCGAGCCGCGCGGCCAGCCGCATCAGCTGGCGGCGCGTCAGCCGCAGCTGCCACAGCCGGTTCAGGCCGAGCAGCATGGTGGCTGCGTCGGAGCTGCCGCCGCCCAGTCCGGCACCCATCGGGACCCGCTTCTCGATCGCGATGTCGACCCCGAAGCGGCAGCCGGTTTCCTCGGCGAGCAGGCGCGCCGCGCGCACGGTCAGATCCTGCTCGAGGGCGACACCGGGCAGGGTGTCGCGCCGGATCAGGGCGCCGTCATTGCGCAGGCGCAGGGTGAGGCGGTCGCCGATGTCGATCAGGTCGAAGACGGTTTCGAGCAGGTGGTAGCCGTCGTTGCGCCGGCCGGTGACATGCAGGAACAGGTTCAGCTTGGCCGGGGCGGGCAGGTTGCGCAGTTCTTCGATCATCTGAGCGGCTCAGGACGCATGGTCGACGATCAGCTTCAGGTTGATGCGGCGGGTGCCGGGGACAGGCTCGGCGGGCCAGTCGAGGTCCAGGCGGCCCGGGCCGCTGGCGCGCCAGTTCTCGAGCCGGATCGTCCAGCCGTGCTCGACGCCCGACAGCGTGCCGGCCGCCGGGCCCGGCACCGGGGCCGCCAGCCGGCCGCGCAGCCAGCGCGGCAGGTCGCCGACCGGTAGTCGCCAGCCGAAGACCCGTTCGGTCAGCGCTTCCGCCGAATCGGCCTCGTAACGCTGTCCCTCGGCAGTCTGAAGCTCGGCCCGGCCGGCGCGCAGCGACGCTGTGGCCAGGGTCTGGCCCAGCGGGGACAGCAGTTCGAGTTCGGTGGCGCCTGCGCTGTCGTGCAGCAGGAAGCGGCCGCTGCCGTAGGAAGTCTGCACTTCGGGGCCGGGTTCGCTGAGGGTGACTGCAAAGCGGCCCGACCAGTCATTGATCAGCGTGCCGGCCGCGGCCTCCGGAGCCGGCGCAGGCAGGCTCGTGCAGCCACTGCCGAGCCAGGGCAGCGCGGTCAGCGCGGCAAGCAGGGTGCGGCGGCCGGGCCGCGGCGCAGCCGCGGGCAGCGGCCGACTGGGCACCGCGACGGCCGGCCGTGTCATGGTTCGATCCCGAAACGTTGCAGCGTTTCGATCAGTACCGCATTGTCCGGATCGAGCTTCCGCGCCTCGCGCCAGATCGTGCGCGCTTCGTCGTGGTCGCCGCGGGCCCACAGGACTTCGCCCAGGTGGGCGCCGACCTCGGCTTCCTGGCTGCCGGCCCAGGCGCGGCGCAGGAAATCGGCGGCTGCATCCAGATCGCCGGCCCGGTAGTGGACCCAGCCCATGCTGTCGAGGATGTGGGCATTGTCGGGCTGCAGCGACAGCGCCTTCTCGATCAGCTGCCGGGCCTCGTCGAGCCGGATCTTGCGGTCGGCGAAGGTGTAGCCGAGCGCGTTGTAGGCATGGGCATGATCGGGATGCAGGGCGATCAGCTTGCGCAGGCTGGCTTCGAGCAGGTCGAGCCGTCCGACGCGCTCGGCCGCCATGGCGTGGTCGTAGAGGAGGTCGGGATTCTCGGGCAGCCGTGTCAGCGCGTCGCCGAGCAGCGCAAGCGCCTCGTCGTAGCGCTGGGCGGCGCGCAGCACCTGGGCCTCGGCGGAGATCAGCCGGACCCGGTCCCGGTTGTTGTTCACGCGGGTGTTGCGCAGCAACTGACGCGCTTCGTCGAGCCGGCCCTGGCGCGCGATCAGCTGGGCACGACGGACCAGTGCGGGCATGAACTGCTCGCCGCGGTCGACGCGGCCGTAGTGGTCGATCGCCTCGTCGATGCGGCCGGTGCTCTCGGCGATCTGGCCGAGGAACAGCCAGGCCGGATCGTCGTTGCGCCGGATCGAGTCCGGCAGGTTCAGATAGCGCTTCAGGTAAGCCTCGGCCTCATCGGCCCGTTCCGACTGCCAGGCGAACTGGGCCACCGAAAAGAGCAGGGCCGGGTTCTCGGGTTCACGGGCCAGCAGCTTGTCGAACTGGCTGCGTGCGGCCTCGTCGCGTCCGGCCGACGCGAGCAGCCGCGCCAGCGTGAACCGGGCCTCGAGCGCGTCGGGTTTGCGCGCCACGAAGTTCTCGAGCAGGGTGATCGCCGTATCGGGGCCGGCCTCGGCGTCGGCGACCGAGCGGGCGGCGCGCACGGCGACCATCTCGTCGTCGGGAGCGAGTTCCAGGGCGGTGCGGGCCTCCCGCACGGTGCGAGCGTTGTCGCCGGTGGCAGCTGCCAGGGCGGCCAGGGCGAGCCGTGCGGCGGCGACCTGAGTGTCCGGGGCGGCCAGCCGTTCGAGCATGGCCAGGGCCGGCGCGGGCTCGCGGGTGCGCAGCAGGGCCTGCTCGACATGACCGTAGGCGGCGGCGAGTCCGCCGCCGGCGCGGGCGCGGGCGAGCCGTTCGGCCAGCAGCGGCTCGGCGTCGGCCAGGCGGCCGGTGCCCAGCAGCAGCATTTCGAGCGTCTGCGCGGCCCTGCGCGAATCGGGTGACAGCGTCCGCCAGAGTTCGGCAGCCGGCAGGGCGAACTCGGTGGCGTGGTCGGCGAGCGCGAGTTCGGTGGCCCGCCTTGCCAGCCGCGGATCGCGGGTCTGCTCGGCCATGGTGAAGTAGGTATGCGAGGCGCTCGCCAGCTGACCACGCTGGGCGGCGATCTCCGAAGCCAGCAGCTGGAACAGCAACTGTGGATTCAGCTCCATTTCAGGGATCGGGCCTTCATCGCCGGCATCGCGGGCGGCTGTTGCCGGCAGGGCATCGCCGTCGGCCTCGGTGTCGTTGTCGGCCTCGGTGCCGGCGTCGGTTTCGGCATCGTCGGCTGATCCGTCGGTCGCAGCGCCCGGCCCGGACGCGGTACCTGCATCGGTGTCCGGGCCGGTCTTGCCGTCGGTGCCGGCCGTTCCGGTTGCCGCCTGGGCAGCGGGGACCGCGCCATCATCGGGGCCGGGTGGGTCGATTGCGCAGGCGGCTGTGAACAGGCTCAGCGCCAGCGCGACGAGGGCAACCGGAAAACGCGGCACGTGCCGACAGGAGGGTGTGCCGGAGCGAGCCGGAGCCGTCGAATTCATGAAGTGATGTTAGGTTCAATTACACTGCCGGGCAAGGTTACCCGAGACGCCCCCGCACTGTCCCAGATGCCCGAATTGCCTGAGGTTGAAGTCGTTCGCCGCGGTCTGCGCACCGGGCTGGCCGACGGCGTGGTCCGGCGGGTCGAGGTGCGCGAACCCCGATTGCGCTGGCCGGTGTCCGAGGGACTCGAGACCGAGCTCGCCGGCCGGCGCCTGGCCGGGGTCGGCCGGCGCGGCAAGTATCTGCTGCTCGACTTCGGTGGCTCGACGCTGATCGTCCACTTGGGCATGTCGGGCAGCCTGCGGGTGCTGCCCGAGCCGGCAGCGCCGCCTGCGCGCCACGACCACGTCGACATCGATTTCGGCGATCGCCTGCTGCGCTATCACGACCCGCGCCGTTTCGGCGCGATGCTCTGGCATCCGGCCGACGGCGGCCCGGTCGAAGGCCACCCGCTGCTGGCCGGGCTCGGCGTGGAGCCATTCTCCGACGATTTCGATGGTGCGATGCTGTTTCGCGCCACCCGTGGCCGCGCCGTTGCGATCAAGCAGTTGCTGCTGGCCGGAACCGTGGTTGTCGGGGTCGGCAACATCTACGCTTCGGAAAGCCTGTTCCGGGCGCGGATCCGTCCCTCGACGCCGGCGGGCAGGCTGAGCCAGGCGCGCTGCGAGCGGCTTGCCGAGGCGGTCCGGGCAACACTGGCCGATGCCATCGCACGCGGCGGCAGTTCGCTGCGTGACTTCGTCGGCAGCGACGGCCGAGGCGGCTATTTCCAGCTCGACTGCCTAGTCTACGGGCGGGCCGGCCAACCGTGCCGGGTCTGTGCCACGCCGATCGCCACGCGCCGCGACCAGCAGCGCGCAACCTACTGGTGCCCGAAATGTCAGCGCTGAGCAGCGTGCTGCGGGCCCGGCCCGACGCGTCGGGGCTGGGCGAGCGGATCGCCGGCTTCGGGGCCTGGCGCGATGCGCTGTCGGCGGCGCTGGTGCGCTACATCGGGGTGCTCGAAACGGTGGGTCCGGCCGACGACGATGCGCGCGAGCGTTTTGCCGGGCTGTGCGAGCGCCTGGCCGGCGACCGGGTATCGGTCGCCTTGCTGGCCGAGTTCTCGCGCGGCAAGTCGGAACTGGTCAACGCGCTGTTCTTCTCCGATACCGGGCGGCGCATCGTGCCCTCGTCGGCCGGGCGGACCACGATGTGCCCGACCGAGCTGCGCTGGGATCCAGGACTGCCGCCCTCGGTGCGCCTGCTGCCGATCGAGACGCGGACCTCGCCGATGTCGCTCGGCGCCTGGCGCAACGATCGCGCGGCCTGGCAGGAGCGTGCGATCGACCTCGACGACGGCGCTTCGCTCGAGCGGGCGCTGGCCAGCGTCTCGGAAACCCTGGCGGTGGATGCCGGGCAGGCCCAGACGCTGGGTTTCGCCGCCGATCCGCTGGCCGGTACGGCGGCCGGCGAGCCGGTCCGGATCCCGCGCTGGCGTCATGCCATCGTCAACTACCCGCATCCGCTGCTGGCCCGCGGCCTGGTGATCATCGACACCCCCGGCCTGAACGCGCTGGGCGCCGAACCCGAGCTGACCCTGGGCACGCTTTCGGACGCCGACGCCGTGCTGTTCGTGCTGGCCGCCGATACCGGGGTCACGCGTTCCGAGGCCGAGGTCTGGCGCGAGCATGTCGAGGTGTCGCGACGTGGCCGGCACGGACGCTACGCCGTGCTGAACAAGATCGACGGTCTGTGGGACGGCCTGCGTGACGAGGCCGAGATCGAACTCGAGATCGCCCGGCAGGCCAGTGCCGTGGCCAGCACCCTGGACCTGCCGGCCGGCCAGGTCTTCCCGGTGTCGGCGCAGAAGGCGCTGGTCGCACGCCTGAAGGACGACGCCGGCCTGCTGCGGCGCAGCCGCATCCTGACGCTCGAGCAGGCGCTGGGCGACGCGCTGGTGGCGGGCCGCCAGGGCCTGCTGCGCGACCGCCTGCAAGGCGAGTTCGAGGGCCTGCACCGGGACGCCGAGCTGGCCCTCGAAGCCGAGCGGCGTGCGCAGGTGACGCTGCAGATGGAACTGAACGGCCTGCATGGCCGCAATCGCGACGCGATCACCGCACTGGCGGCGCAGATCGCGCGTGAACGCGAGGTCTGCGACCGCGGCCGTCGGCAACTGCTGGCCTTGCGATCGGTGCTGGGGCGCCACGGCCGGGCGCTGGCCGAGGTGGTCAGCGCGCCGGTGGCCCGCCGCCATCTTGCCGACGCCCGCGAGCTGATGCGGGCCAGCCATTTCTCGACGGGGCTGCGCCAGGCGATGAAGGCGCTGATGGATGCCGCGCACGCCGACTTCACCGATGCCGAGCAGCGGATCGCCGAGATCGCCACCCTGATGAACGCGATGTACCGCAGTTTCAGTTCCGAACACGGGCTGACGCTGGGCAGTCCGGTGCGCTTCTCGCTGCGCCGTCATTACGAGGCCCTGGAGCGGATCGAGCGCTTGCAGCAGAGCCGCTTCGGTGCATTGGCCCTGGTTACAAACGAGAAGCGGATCCTGATGCGGCGCTTCTTCGAATCGCTGGCCATGCGCCTGTGCGAGCTCTATGAACGGCTGGCCTCGGATTGCGCGGCCTGGCAGCGTGCGATGCTGGCGCCGGTCGAGGCCCGCCTGCGCGAACGCGAGGCCCAGCTCGGCCGGCGCGCCGAATCGGTGCGCCGGGTGCTGGAGGCCGGCGAGAGCCTGGAGCAGCGGATGGCCGAGGTGGCGGCCGAGCGCGCGGCAATCGAGGCGCGGATCGTGCAGCTCGAGATGGCCGCGCAGGAGGTCGGTGCGCTGTTCGACGTGCCGGGCAAGCGCGACATGCCCGGCAAGCGCGACGTGCCGGACGCGTGACCGGACTGCGCTTCGCCCACCGGGTGATCGACTGGCAGGGCCGCGAAGGGCGCCACGACCTGCCTTGGCAGGGCACCCGCGATCCCTACCGGATCTGGCTGTCGGAGATCATGCTCCAGCAGACCCAGGTGGCCACCGTCATCCCCTATTACCAGCGCTTCATCGAAGCCTTCCCGAACCTCGCCTCGCTGGCGGCGGCGCCGCTCGATCGGGTGATGCAGTTGTGGAGCGGTCTCGGTTACTACAGCCGCGCGCGCAACCTGCACCGTTGCGCCCGCGAGCTGGTCGAGCGTCACGATGGCGTGTTCCCGCTCGATTCGCAGGTGCTGGCCACGCTGCCGGGCATCGGCCGTTCGACCGCTGCGGCGATCGCGGTCTTCGCCGCGGGCGAGCGGGCCGCGATCCTCGACGGCAATGTCCGGCGGGTGCTGTGCCGGGTGTTCGGCGTGACCGGCTGGCCGGGCGAGCGCAGCGTGGAAGCCGCGCTGTGGGCGCTGGCCGAGCGCGAACTGCCCGAGCGCGAGGTCGAGGCCTATACGCAGGGGCTGATGGACCTCGGTGCCACGGTCTGTACACGCCATCGGCCGGCCTGCGACCGCTGCCCGCTGGCCGGCGACTGCGTGGCCTGGCGCGAGGGCCGGGTGGCAGAGCTGCCGACGCCGCGCCCGGCGCGGGAGGTGCCGGCGCGGGCCTGCCGGATGCTGGCAATCCGTCAGGCCGATGGCTGGCTGGTCGAGCGTCGTCCGCCGGCCGGTATCTGGGGCGGCCTCTGGAGCCTGCCGCAGACCGAGCCGGTCGACGGCGAGCCGGAGGGCATCACCGAGCTGGCGGCGCGGCTCGGCCAGCGCCACGGCCTCGTGCTGAGCGAACCCGGACTGCTGGCGGAACTACCCGCCTTCGTCCACGCCTTCACCCACTTCCGGCTGCGGATCGAGCCCTGGTTCTGCGAGACGCTCGGGGCGCGCGCAGTGGCGGCGCCGGGAAGCCTGTGGCTGGCCGATGACGAGATCGCCGGGGCCGCGTTGCCGCGGCCGGTCAAGCGCCTGCTGCTGGCCGCGCTCAGGCCGCCGCCCGGTTCGCCAGCGCACGGTGCCTGACCAGCACGTGCTCGACGCGGCGGAACTCGCGGGCCAGTTCCTCGACGCAGAATACCGAGCGGTGCTGGCCGCCGGTGCAGCCGATCGCCACGGTCAGGTAGCTGCGGTTCTCCTGCAGATAATGCGGCAGCCAGGTGTGCAGGAAGCCGGCGATGTGCTCGATCAGCCGTCCGACCGACGGAATGGCGCGCAGGTATTCGGCCACCGGCATGTCGAGTCCGGTCATCGGCCGCAGTTCGGGCGTGTAGTACGGATTGGGCAGGCAGCGGGCGTCGAAGACCAGGTCGGCGTCGAGCGGCACGCCGTGCTTGAAGGCGAAGGATTCGAACAGCAGCGTGATCGGGGCGCGCTCGGCACCGACCACGTCGCGCACCCAGGCACGCAGCACGTTCGGATGCAGCTCGCTGGTGTCGACCGACACGCCGAGGTCTTCGAGCACCGACATCAGCTCGCGTTCCCTTTCGATTGCTTCGAGCAGGGTCGGCGGCTCCTCGTCGCGGCCGATGCGCTGCGACAGCGGATGACGCCGCCGGGTCTCCGAGTAGCGCTGCACCAGCGTTTCGGTACGCGCGTTCAGGAACAGGAGCCTGACGTCGTGCCCCTGGCCTGACAACCGGGCGGCGCAGTGGCGCAGGTCGTCGATCGATTGGCCGCTGCGCGCGTCGATGGCGACGGCCAGTCGCTGGTGACCCTCGGCGGCCAGCGAGCCGATCACCTCGTCGAGGAAGCGCACGGGCAGGTTGTCGATGCAGAAGAAGCCGTCGTCCTCGAGCACGTTCAGGGCGATCGACTTGCCCGAGCCCGAGATGCCGGTGATCAATACGAGGCGCATGTCCCCGATGGTAAGGCCAATCGCGTGACGCGTTCAGCCCTGGGCTTCGATCAGCGCGCGCTGGCGCACGATGAAGTCGCCTGTGGTATCGATGCCACGCAGTTGCAGGATGGCGCTGCGCACGGCCGCTTCGGCCAGCACGGCCAGGTTGCGCCCGGCGGCGACCGGAATGACGACCTTGCGTACCGGCAGCCCGAGAACCTCCTGGTACTGCGCTTCGAGGGGCATCCGCGGGTACTGGTCTTCCATCGTGCGGGTGCGTACCAGGTGAACGATCAGGTTGAGCTTCATCTTCCGGCGTACGGCCGTTTCACCGAAGATGGTGCGGATGTCGAGCAGGCCGAGCCCCCTGACTTCCAGCAGGTTCTGCAGCAGCGGCGGGCAGCGGGCCTCGATCACGCTTGGAGCGATCCGGCTCAGTTCGACCACGTCGTCGGCGACCAGGCCATGGCCGCGGCTGATCAGTTCCAGCGCCAGTTCGCTCTTGCCCAGGCCGGATTCGCCGGAGATCAGCACCCCCATGCCGAGCACGTCCATGCACACGCCATGCAGCGAACAGTGCTGCGCGACCGCGCGCGCCAGCGAGAGGCGCATGGCCTCGATGACGTGGGCCGCGCTTTGCGGGGTGGTCAGCACCGGCAGGCCGTCGCGGTCGGCCCGCTCGATCAGCTCGGGTGAGGCTTCCAGGCCGTTGGCGATCACGATGGCCGGCGGCCGCGCCGTGATCAGCTCATCGAGCAGGGCGTTCTGGCGCTCGGGGCTGAGGCGGCGGGTGTAGGCACGTTCGGCGGGGCCGAATACGTGGATGCGGTCCGGGTGGATCAGGTTCAGGTAACCGATCAGGTCGGCCGGTTCGGCACCAGCCTTGGCCGCAGCCCGGTCACCGCCGTCGTGGCCCGCCCGCCAGCCGAGCTGCAGGTCGTCGCGATGCTGTTCGAACAGCACACGGACGGTCGGCGGCGTGGTCGTCACTGCGGGCTTCGCGCCTTGCGCTCCGTACCGCTTACACGGCCGGGCGACAGGACTCCCAGTCCGACAGCAGCTTGTGCACTTCGGCCGGGTCGCTGGCCTGCGCCAGCGCCGCGCGGATGTTTTCGTCGGACAGCAGTTCGGCGAGTTCGGAGAGGAGTTCGAGGTGCTCCTCGGTGGCCTGCTCGGGCACCAGCAGGAATACCAGGATGCTCACCGGCTTGCCGTCGGGTGCATCGAAGGGGAGGGGTTCGGCCAGCCGGACCACGGCGGCCACGGCTTCCTTCAGGCCCTTGATGCGGCCATGCGGGATGGCCACGCCTTCGCCCAGCCCGGTCGAACCGAGCCGCTCGCGTGCGAACAGCGAGTCGAACACCTTGCTGCGTTCGATGCCCTGATTGTTCTCGAACAGCAGTCCGATCTGCTCGAACAATCGTTTCTTGCTGGTGACCGACAGGTCGATGACGACGTTGTTCGGAGTCAGCAATCTCGAAAAACGGTTCATCTCACAGGCGCCCCCAAGGCTTGCCATGACGCTCTGCAGCATCCCGAATCACCTCTGAGGAAGGTTCCTAGAATGCTGGATTATAAGGCCCTGGCAAAAAATGCATAGGGAGAATTTTCCGCAGTGCAGCATCAGCCTGCCAGCGATTTCTTCCGGTGAACTCTGCAGTGTACTCCAACGACGCCGGCCAGCCAGCCCCCGGCAGTTGCTCAAAGGCTGCGCCGCTGTGACACGGGCGGAATCCGCAGCGCTTCGCGGTACTTGGCAACCGTGCGCCGGGCCACGACGAAGCCCTGTTCGCCGAGAATTTCGGCAATGCGGCCGTCGGACAGGGGTTTGGCGGAATCCTCGGCCGAAACCAGCTGACGGATCAGTGCCCGGATCGCCGTGCTCGAAGCGGCGCCACCCGAGTCGGTCGCGACATGGCTGCCGAAGAAGTACTTGAGCTCGAAGGTGCCCAGCGGCGTGAGCATGTACTTCTGGGTGGTGACGCGTGAAATCGTCGACTCGTGCAAGCCCAGGGTATCGGCGATCTCGCGCAGCACCAGTGGGCGCATGGCCACCTCGCCATGCGCCAGGAAGGCGCGCTGCCGGTCGACGATGGCCTGTGCGACGCGCTGGATGGTGTCGAAGCGCTGCTGGACGTTCTTGACCAGCCAGCGCGCTTCCTGCAGCTGGCCCGACAGCTCGGTGTGGCTGCCCCGGTTGCGCCGCAGGACGTCGGCATACATCTCGTTGATCCGCAGCCTGGGCATCACGGCCGGGTTCAGGCTGACCGTCCAGCCGGAGCCGCTCTCGCGCACGATGACGTCCGGCACGACGTAGGCCGGCGCCTCGCCCGCGAAGCTGGCGCCGGGTCGCGGATTGAGCTGGCGGATCAGCGCCTGGGCGGCGCGCAGGGTGTCGTCGTCGCAATGCAGCGCGCGCTTGATGCGCAGGAAGTCGCGGGCGGCCAGCTCGTCGAGATGGCCATCGACGATCTCGCGGGCGGTCCTGACGAGCCGGGCCGGGCGATCCGAGAAATCGTCGCTGTCGAGCTGCAGCAGCAGGCATTCGCGCAGGTCGCGCGCCGCCACGCCGGCCGGATCGAAACTCTGCACCACCTTCAGGGCGGCGGACAGCTCCTCGGGTTCGATCCCGAGTTCTTCGGGCAGCGCCGCTGCCAGCTCGTCCAGCCCGGTTTCGAGCAGCCCGTCCTCGTTCAGCTCTTCGATCAGCAGCGTGACGAGGGCCTTGTCGCGCTGCGAGAGCCGCATCGCGGCCAGTTGCGATATCAGGTGTTCGCGCAAGGTGACCGTGCCGCTGTCGAGCTGGGGCCAGTCACGTTCGTCGTTGCCGTCGTCACTGCGGGTGCGGGTGCCTGTCGCCGACCCCCAGTCGCCATCGTCGGCCCCAGCCGTCCAGCGCTCGTCGGCCCAGTCGTTCTCGCCCGTAGCCGGCGCCTCGTCACCGCCGGCCTGGCCGTCGTGGCTGGCGGCGTCGCTGCCGTGTGCTGCGGTGCCGGCGTCCAGCCCGCCGTTGGGCGCGATCGCGAGAGCGCCCGGGAGCGGGTCGTCGAGGCGTTCGAGCAGCGGGTTCTCGGCCAGGATCTGCTCGAGCTCCTGATTCAGTTCAAGCGTCGACAGCTGCAGCAGCCGGATCGACTGCTGCAGTTGCGGCGTCAGCGCCAGGTGCTGCGAGAGCTTGAGTTGAAGCGAGGGTTTCATCGGCCTGGAGCGGGCGTGCACAGCCTTGCCGGCCCGCAGGGCGGATGCCCGCGGTCACATCGAGAAGTGTTCGCCCAGGTAATAACGTCGGACGTCCTCGTTCTGGACGACCTCGTCGGGCCGACCATAAGCAAGAACAGTACCCGCTCTGATGATATAGGCTCGGTCGCAGATGCCAAGCGTTTCTCGGACGTTGTGGTCGGTGATCAGCACGCCGATGTGACGGTCTTTGAGAAATCGCACGATTCGCTGGATTTCGATGACCGCGATCGGGTCGACGCCGGCGAACGGCTCGTCGAGCAGGATGAAGCGCGGCGAGCCGGCCAGCGCGCGGGCGATCTCCACGCGTCGGCGTTCGCCGCCCGACAGGGTCTGCGCCGGGTTCGAGCGGATGTGCACGATCTGCAACTCGGTCAGCAGCGATTCGAGCCGCCGTGCCAGCTCGCCGCGGCCGAGCGGCCGGCCGCGTTCGTCGGTCTGCAGCTCGAGCACGGCGAGGATGTTCTCCTCGACGGTCAGCTTGCGGAACACCGAGGCTTCCTGCGGCAGGTAGGAGACGCCGAGGCGGGCCCGGCGGTGGATCGGCAGCCGGTTGATCGGCTTGCCGTCGAGTTCGATGACCCCGCCGTCGGACGGCACCAGCCCGACGATCATGTAGAAGCAGGTGGTCTTGCCGGCGCCGTTCGGGCCCAGCAGCCCGACGACCTCGCCGCTGCGCACGTCGATCGACACGTCCTGCACGACCTTGCGGCCGTGGTAGGTCTTCATCAGGTTGCGGACAGCCAGATGGCTGCTGGGCGGCGCGGTCATCAGCGGTCCGCCGGGGCGGACAGGCTGTCTGCCGGTGCGAGTCGGGTCGCCGGATCGGGCGCGGGGTCGGTCGGGGCGCGCGGCTGGATCACCATGCGCACGCGGCCCGACGGGTTCTGCGCAGTCGGTGCCTGGCGCTCCGAGCCCTGCACGGTGAAGAATTCGGTTGCGCTGCGGTAGACGATGTCATTGCCATGGATTTCGTCGAGCACCCGGCGGCCGTCGGTGCGCAGGATCGTCGCCTGCTGTTGCAGCCGGACGGTTTCGGTGCGTGTGTCGTAGTCGATCTGCCGGCCGCGGCCCTCGATCCACTCGTTCAGGCCGTCGCGCTTCTGGCGGAAGCTGGCCGGCTGGCCCCAGGCCGTGCCGTGCTGCCAGCCCTCGGTGTCTTCGCGCACGGTCAGCCGCTCGGCGCGGATGATGATGGTGCCCTTGGTCAGCACCACCTTGCCGGTGAAGGTGCCGATCTTGCGGATATCGTCGTACTCCATCCGATCCGACTCGATGGCCAGCGGCGCCTGCTGGTCGGCCTTCTCGGCGGCGGCACCTGCCGGCAGGCCGAGCCACAGCGCGACGCCGGCCAGTGCACTGAGCAGGGCGGCGGCGTTGCGGCGGCGAACGGGTCGATCGGAAGCGGGCATTGGGCGGCAGGTCATCGTGGCTTCGGCGCAGGCTGCCAGAGGCCGCGCACCCGCGAAGCGACCGTCAGGGAGCGGGTCGAATTATTGAATTCCATGCCGACGCCGGTCAAGGTCGAGGTGCCGCGCTCGATCGTGACCGGCCGGTCGGTGCGGGCGATCTCGGTGTCGCTGTAGATCACCAGGTAGTCGGTCCTCACCGTCATCATCGGTTCCTGCGGTGTGGCGTCGCGGGTGAGCACGACGTTGCCGCGCAGGCGGGTCTCGATACCGTCGGCGCTGGAGACGCCGGTGTCGCTGACCATGCGCAGGGTCGGTTGGCTGGGGTCCAGGCTGATGACGGTCGGATTCGAATACTCGGTCGACTGGTCGTCGGGGTAGTGCAGCATCCGGTCGGCCGACAGCCGGAAGGCCGGCTGGCCGGCTGCATCGACCCGGGTGAACACCACGTTCTCGACGAAGTAGTCGGGTTCATGGCGCAGCGGGTCGACGACCGGCGCCTGCGTCATGCGGCGCGAGATCTCCGCGAGGTAATAGCTGCCGGCGGCGAGCACCGCCAGGAGCAGCACCGACAAGGTGGCGGCGAAGCGGTCCCAGGCGCGAGTGTTCATCGGTCCAGCCGCCGTGCCAGCGCCTCGGCGAAGCCGTGGCGCGCGCGCAGGATGAATTCGGCCAGTTCGCGCACGGCGCCATGGCCGGCCGGCCGACTCGAGACCCAGTGTGCCTGGGCAATCACCTCGGGGGCCGCGTCGACCGGCGCCGCAGCAAAACCCGCCGCAAGCATCGCCGGCAGGTCGGGCCAGTCATCACCGATGAAGCCTGCCTGGGTCAGCCTCAGCCCCTGGGCGTCGCACAACCCGGCGAGTGCGGTCGCCTTGTCGGTGGCGCCCTGGATCACATCGTCGATGCGCAGCTCCTGCGCCCGGTGCTCGACGATTGCCGAGCGGCGGGCCGTGACGATCGCAAGCCGGATGCCGGCTTCGCGCAGCAGCGTCAGGCCGAAGCCGTCGCGCACCGAGAACGACTTCATCGCCTCGCCGGCCGGGCCGATGTGGATGCGTCCGTCGGTCAGCGTGCCGTCGACGTCGAGCGCGAGCAGGCGCAGTGCCGCGGCGCGGGCGCGCGCCTCATCGGGGGTCCGGGTCATTGCCGCCACCTGCGCGCTAGACGACCCGCGCCGCGAGCAGGTCGTGGATGCCCAGGGCGCCGACCAGCCGGCCGTCGTCGACGACCAGCAGCTGACTGATCCTTTGCTCCTCCATCACGCGGACGGCTTCGGCGGCCAGGGCCCGGCTGGCAATCGTGCGCGGGTTGCGGGTCATGACCGCGTCCACGGTCAGGCCCTGGACCTCGCGGCCCTGTTCGAGCAGGCGGCGCAGGTCGCCGTCGGTGAAGATCCCGGCCAGGCGGCCGTCGGCGGCGCGGACGGCGGTCATGCCCATCCGTTTTCGGGTGATCTCGAGGATGGCCTCGACCAGCGGTGCCCCGACGCCCACCTGCGGCAGGGCGTCGCCGGTGTGCATCAGGTCGGCGACGCGGGTCAGCAACCGGCGGCCCAGTGCGCCGCCCGGATGCGAGCGGGCGAAATCGTCGGCATCGAAGCCGCGCGCGTCGAGCAGCGCCACGGCGAGCGCGTCGCCCAGCGCCAGGGCGGCCGTCGTGCTGGCGGTCGGTGCCAGGTTCAGCGGACAGGCTTCACGCTCGACACCGGCGTCGAGATGAACGTCGGCCAGCCGGGCCAGCGTCGAGTCCGGGTTGCCGGTGATCGCGATCAGCCCGGCCCCCTGGCGCTTGATCAGCGGCACGATGGTCAGCAGCTCTTCGGTCGTTCCCGAGTTCGACAGCGCGATGAAGACGTCGTCGCGCGCGACCATGCCGAGATCGCCGTGGCTCGCTTCACCCGGGTGCACGAAGAAGGCCGGCGTGCCGGTCGAGGCCAGGGTGGCGGCCATCTTGCGGCCGACGTGGCCGGACTTGCCCATGCCGCTGACCACCACCCGGCCACGGCAGGCCAGGATCAGCGCGCAGGCGCGGGCAAACGCCTGGTCGATGCGCTCGGCGAGCCGGGCCACGGCGGCCGACTCGATTCGCAGCACCTCGCGGGCCTGGTCGATCAGCCGCTGCGGGTCTGCCGGCGGTTGGGAGGGCGTGCCGGGTTGCATGGCGCCGAGTATATTCCGGGCCGGTTAGAATCCGGGGTTCCATCGCCTTCGGGTTGCCTGTCTTGACTCGTGATTTCCTCGTTCTGGACCGGATCCGCTTCGGCTACCGCGACCGCGAGATCCTGTCCGACGTCTCGCTGCGCTTCGAGCGTGGCCGGGTCGTTGCGCTGATCGGCGGCTCGGGGTCGGGCAAGACGACCATCCTGCGCCTGATCGGTGGCCAGTTGCGCCCCCGGCAGGGCACGGTCGTCTTCGACGGGCACAATGTCCATGAACTCGGCCATGAGGCATTGTTCACGCTGCGCCGCAAGATGGGAATGCTCTATCAGTTCGGCGCCCTGTTCACCGATCTGAACGCCTTCGAAAACGTCGCCTTCCCGTTGCGCGAGCACACCGATCTGCCCGAATCGATGATTCGCGACCTGGTGCTGATGAAGCTCGAGGCAGTCGGCCTGCGCGGTGCCGCCGGGCTCGACATCTCGCAGCTCTCAGGGGGCATGGCGCGCCGGGTCGCGCTGGCCCGCAGCATCGCGCTCGATCCGCCGCTGGTCATGTACGACGAGCCGTTCACCGGCCTCGATCCGGTTGCACTGGCCACGATCGCCAAGCTGATCCGCAGGTTCACCGATGCACTCGGCTGCGCATCGATCATCGTCTCGCACGACATCGACGAGGCCTTCGCGATCGCCGACCATGTCTACCTGCTCAGCGGCGGCCAGATCGCCGCCCAGGGCACGCCGGCCGAGATGCGCGCATCGACCGACCCGAAGGTCCGGCAGTTCCTGGCGGGCGGCATCGACGGGCCCATCGCTTTCCACTATCAGGGGCGGGCGCTGGCCGACGAACTGGGGCTGCGCCCGTGAACGGCTCGCTGCTTGCCCCGCTGCGCATGCTGATCGAGTTCGTCGCGGCGGTCGGCAGTGGCGCGCGCTTCTTCCTGCGCCTGTGCGTGCTCGGGCTGGCCTCGCTGCGCCGCCGGCGGCTGGTCATCGACCAGATCCACTTCATCGGCAACTACTCGCTGTCGATCATCCTGGTCTCGGGCTTGCTGATCGGCTTCGTGCTCGGCCTGCAGGGCTATTACACGCTGCGCCGCTATGGTTCCGAAGAGGCGCTCGGTCTGCTGGTGACCCTGTCGCTGGTGCGTGAACTGGGGCCGGTGGTTACCGGGCTGCTGTTCGCCGGCCGCGCCGGCACCTCGCTGACCGCCGAGATCGGCCTGATGAAGGCCGGCGAGCAGCTCGACGCGATGGCGATGATGGCGGTCGACCCGGTGGCGCGGGTGCTGGCGCCGCGGTTCATTGCCGCCGTGTTCTGCGTGCCGCTGCTGACCTCGCTGTTCTCGATGTTCGGCGTGCTCGGCGGCTACCTGGTCGGTGTCGAGATGATCGGCGTCGACGGCGGTGCCTTCTGGTCGCAGATGCAGAGCGGCGTCGACTGGTTCGACGATGTCGGCAATGGCGTGATCAAGAGCGTGGTGTTCGGCTTCACGGTTGCCTTCATCGCGCTGTTCGTCGGCTATACGGCCCGGCCCACGCCCGAAGGGGTTGCGCGGGCGACCACGACGACCGTGGTGGCCTCGTCGCTGGCCATTCTGGGCCTGGATTTCATCATGACGGCGCTGATGTTCAGCGCCTACTGAAAGTGTTCACGGAGAGCAGGCAATGAAACGTTCGGGAGTCGACCTGCTGGTCGGATTGTTCGTGCTGCTCGGCTTCGCCGCACTGGTCTTCCTGGCCGTGCGTACCGGCAACATGAGCAGCGCATTCAATATGGGCCCCACCTACGAGGTCAGGGCCGAGTTCGACAACGTCGGCGGGCTCAAGCCGCGTGCCGCGGTGCGCAGCGCCGGGGTCGCGGTCGGGCGCGTGACCTCGATCAGCTTCGACAACCAGAGTTTCCGGGCCACGGTGACGCTGGCGCTCGACCGGCGCTACGAGTTCCCCAAGGACACCTCGGCCAAGATCCTCACCTCGGGTCTGCTCGGTGACCAGTACATCGGCCTGGAGCCCGGCGGCGACACCGAGAACCTGGCCGGCGGCGACACCGTCATGCTGACGCAGTCCGCAGTCGTGCTCGAGAACCTGATCGGGCAGTTCCTGTACGGCAAGGCATCGGAAGGAGGCCAGTGAGGATGAGTGCGGCATCGATGGCAAGCACCCAGCCGGCAGCGCCCGGGCCGGCCGTGCCGGCAAGGGCGCTCGACGGCCTGCGCAGGGTCCTGCTGGCAGCCGCTGCCGCAGCCTGCCTGGCACTGACCGGCTGTGCGAGCCTGGCGCCCGTCGAGGGCCAGGAGGGCGGCCGGACGGCGCAGGTCGACCCGTTCGAATCCTTCAACCGGGCGATGCACGGCTTCAACGACGGGCTCGACCGGGCGGTGCTCAAGCCGGTCGCCACCGGCTACCAGAACGTGGTGCCGGCGCCTGCCCGCCAGATGGTCGGCAGCTTCTTCGGCAACCTCGCCGACGTCTGGACGGCCGTCAACCAGTTGCTGCAGGGCAAGCCGGTCGATGCCTTCTACGACCTGTTCCGGGTCGCCATCAACACGACCTTCGGTTTCGGCGGCATCATCGACGTGGCCAGCGATCTGGGCATCGAGAAGCACAGCGAGGATTTCGGCCAGACTCTGGCGGTCTGGGGTGTGCCGTCGGGCCCCTACCTGGTGCTGCCGTTCTTCGGGCCCTCGACGGTGCGCGATGCGCCGGGCCGGGCCGTGGACGTGGTGGGCGATCCGCTCAACCAGCTCGATTCGCACGGCCAGCGCAACAATCTGTGGGCGTTGCGCGTCGTCGACGACCGGGCGCGCCTGTTCCGCGCCGAGCGCTTGATGCGTGGTGCGGCGCTCGATGAGTACAGCTTCATTCGCGACGCCTGGCTGCAGCGGCGCCGCAGTTTGATCCACGATGGTAATCCTCCGGTGGATTACGACGACGAAGTACCGGATTACGGCGAAGAACCGGATTACGACGACGAAGAGTGACCCTTCACCGCGACTCTGAGGAAGGAATCATGTCCTGGCAGAAAATCCGATTGATGCTGGCCGCGTGCGCGGTCGGCGTGTTCGCGCTCGCCACCCAGCCCGCGCTGGCGCAGGCGGAATCCCCGCAGGCGCTGATCGAGCGCATCGGCAACGAGGCACTCGAACGCATCAAGGCCGACCCCGCGGTCCGTGCAGGCGACACGGAGAAACTGTCCGCACTGGTCGACGAACTGGTGATGCCGCACGTCAACTTCGAGCGGATGACGGCGCTGGCTGCCGGCCGCTGGTGGCGTCAGGCCACTCCCGAGCAGCGCAAGCAGCTGATGGAGGAGTTCCGCGCGATGCTGCTGCGCACCTATGCCGGTGCGCTGAATGCGGTCGACGACCAGACGATCCGGATGAAACCGCTGCGCGCGGCTGCCGACGCGACCGACGTGATCGTGCGCAGCGAAATCGTGCAACGGGGCAGCGAACCGATCCAGCTCGACTACCGGATGCAGAAGATCGGCGACAGCTGGAAGATCTACGATGTCAACGTGCTCGGCATGTGGCTGATCGAGACCTACCGGACCCAGTTCGCCCAGGAAGCCTCGCGCAGCGGCGTCGATGGCCTGATCCGCAGCCTGGCTGAAATGAACCGGCAGGGCGGCACCGGTACGGGCAGCTGATGAGCGCCGTGCCCGCGACGTCCGCCTGGCGTTTCCCCGCCCAGGTCGATCACGGCAGCGCCCGGCAGGTGCTGGCGGCCGCTCAAAGCGCGCAGTCCGGCGCCGAGCGCGTCTACGACCTGTCGGATTGCGAGCGTTTCGATTCGTCGCTGATCGCCGTGCTGCTCGAAATCCTGCGCGAGGCGCAGGCTGCCGGTGCGACGGCACGTTTCGAAGGCTGCGGCGAGCGGCTGGCCAAGCTGGTCGGTCTGTACGGGGTCGAGCAGCTGTTGTTCGGGGAGGATTCGTGACCGGAGAAGGCCGATGACCGGAGGAAGCTCGTGACGGCCGCGGTCGAGGTGACTTCGGTCGTCAAGCGCTACGGCCGCTTCGAGGCCTTGCGCGGCGTGTCGCTGAGCATCGAGCAGGGTGAATTCTTCGGCTTGCTCGGCCCCAACGGCGCCGGCAAGACCTCGCTGATCTCGATCATCGCGGGGCTGAGCCGCGCGAGCGCCGGCAGCGTTCGGGTGATGGGCCACGATGTGGCGAGCGAATTCCGGGCCGCCCGGCGCTCGCTCGGCGTCGTCCCCCAGGAACTGGTCTTCGACCCGTTCTTCACGGTGCGCGAGACGCTGCGCATCTCGGCCGGCTACTACGGTGTGCGCTCCAGCGACGACTGGATCGACGAGATCCTCGCCAAGCTCGACCTGAGTTCGAAGGCCGATGTCAACATGCGGGCGCTGTCGGGCGGCATGAAGCGCCGTGTGCTGGTCGCCCAGGCGCTGGTGCACCGGCCGCCGGTGATCGTGCTCGATGAACCGACCGCCGGCGTCGATGTCGAACTGCGCCAGACGCTGTGGCAGTTCGTCAGCCAGCTCAATCGCGACGGGCACACGATCGTGCTGACCACCCACTATCTGGAGGAAGCCCAGGAGCTGTGCGGGCGCATCGCGATGCTCAAGCAGGGGCAGGTGGTCGCGCTCGACGATGTCAGCGCGCTGTTGCGCCGCTTCGGCAGCCGCCGGCTGCAACTGAGCCTGTCGGGGGCGCCCCTGCCGGCCGCGCTCGAAGCCCTGCGCATCGTCGACGATGGCATCGCCGGGGCCGATGCGCCGCCGGTCGGACCTGCACCCTCGGCGCACCGCGTCGCGTTGCGCATCGACGACTACGCGGCGATCGAGGAAATTCTTGCAACGCTGCGCACCGGCGGCTGCCAGATCGACGAAATGGAGCTGCAGCACGCCGATCTCGAGACCGTGTTCGTCCAGATCATGAAGGATCATCGCTGATGAACCGCCCCCAGGCGCCCGCCGAGCGCTTTTCGGCGACCGGCTTCACCACGCTGTTGCGCAAGGAACTGCTGCGCTTCATCAAGGTCGGCTTCCAGACGATCGGTGCCCCGGTGCTGACCGCACTGCTGTACCTGCTCATCTTCGGTCATGTGCTCGAAGACCGGGTTCAGGTCTTCGAGCGGGTCGGCTACACCTCGTTCCTGATTCCGGGCCTGGTGATGATGGCGGTGCTGCAGAACTCGTTTGCCAACACCTCGTCCTCGCTGACCCAGAGCAAGATCACCGGCAACATCGTCTTCGTGCTCGTTTCGCCGCTGTCGCATTTCGAGATCTACGCCGCCTACGTGCTGGCCGCGATGGTGCGGGGCATGGTCGTCGGGCTGAGCGTCTTCATCGTGACAGCCTGGTTCGTGCCGCTGCAGTTCCACACCCCCGCCTGGATCCTGGTGTTCGCCCTGCTGGGTAGCGCGATCCTCGCTACAATGGGGCTGATCGGCGCGATCTGGGCCGACAAGTTCGACCAGATCGCGGGGTTCCAGAACTTCGTCGTGATGCCGCTCACCTTCCTGGCCGGTGTCTTCTACTCGGTCAAGTCGCTGCCGCCCTTCTGGCAGTCGGTATCGCACCTGAACCCGTTCTTCTACATGGTCGACGGCTTTCGCTACGGCTTCTTCGGCGCCTCCGACGTGCGGCCGCTGACCAGCCTCGCGGTCGTCGTCGCCACACTGGTCGTCGTTTCGGCCCTGGCGCTGTCGATGCTGCGCTCGGGCTACAAGTTGCGCCATTGAGCGCTTGCCATGGATCTCGTCATGCCCACTCCTGATGACCTTCACGGCTGGATTGCCGCTGCCCTCGATTGCCAGCACCTCGAGGTTGCCGGCGACGGTCGCCATTTCGAAGCCCTGATCGTTTCGTCGGCCTTCGCCGGCAAACGCCCGGTGCAGCGTCACCAGATCGTCTACCGGGCGCTCGGCGAGCGTATGCGCGAGGAAGTCCACGCGCTGTCGCTGAAGACACTGACTCCTGAAGAGTTTGCAGACGGAGCCTGATCGTGGATCGTCTGCGGATCACCGGTGGCGTACCGCTGCACGGTGAAGTTGCCGTGTCGGGCGCGAAGAACGCCGCGCTGCCGATCCTGTGCGCCGCGCTGCTGACCACCGATACGGTCGAGATCGACAACGTGCCGCGGCTGCACGACGTGGCCACCACGCTGAAGCTGCTCGGCCTGATGGGCGCGCGCTGTGAGCGCGACGCCGACCGGGTTTCGATCGATGCCGGGCCGGTGGCCTCCCCCGAGGCGCCCTACGAACTGGTGCGCACGATGCGGGCCTCGATCCTGGTGCTCGGGCCGCTGCTCGCACGCTTCGGCCAGGCGCGGGTGGCGCTGCCCGGCGGCTGCGCGATCGGCCAGCGGCCGGTCGATCAGCACATCAAGGGCCTGCAGGCGATGGGGGCGCAGATCGCGATCGAACACGGTGACGTGGTCGCACGGGCGACGCGCCTGAAGGGCGCACGCATCGTCACCGACATGGTCACGGTCACCGGCACCGAGAACCTGATGATGGCCGCCACCCTGGCCGACGGCGAGACCATCATCGAGAACGCCGCCCGCGAACCGGAGATCATCGACCTCGCCGACGCGCTGACCGCCATGGGCGCGCGGATCGAAGGCGCCGGCAGCGACCGGATCGTGGTACGCGGCGTCACCCGGCTGCACGGTGGCAGGCACCGCGTGATGGCCGACCGGATCGAGGCCGGCACCTTCCTGTGTGCCGCGATGGCCGCCGGCGGAGACGTCGTCCTGACCGGCGCCGAAGCCTCGACGATGGACGCCACGCTCGAGAAGCTGCGTGAAATGGGCGCCCAGATCGATTGCAGCCCGCAGGCGATCCGGCTGCGGATGAACGGCCGCCCGCGTGCAGCGAATGTGCGCACCGCACCGTATCCGGGCTTTGCCACCGACATGCAGGCGCAGTTCATGGCCCTGAACTGCATCGCCGAGGGCACCGGCGTAGTCACCGAGACGATCTTCGAGAACCGCTTCATGCACGCCCTCGAACTGCAGCGCCTGGGCGCCGACATCACCATCGAGGGCAATACGGCCGTCGTCCAGGGTGTGCCGCGGCTGTCGGGCGCCTCGGTGATGGCGACCGACCTCAGGGCATCGGCCAGCCTGGTCATCGCCGGCCTGGCGGCCGAAGGCGTCACCATCGTCGACCGGATCTACCACCTCGACCGTGGCTACGAGCGGATGGAAGACAAGCTGGCGGGGCTTGGGGCGCGGATCGAGAGGTTCCGATGATACGGGGCTCTTTGCCGTGCCGGCCCGGCGGGGTCAGGCCTGGTTGGGCGGGGCTTGATGCCGGCGGCCCGGCCGTTGGCCGGGCTTCCCTGCGTTGCTCGGGCGTGGGGCCTGCCGCCGAAACTCGCTTCGCTCCCTTCGCTTCGCTTCGTTCGCTGCGCTCAGACAGTCGGCGGCAAGTCAGATGTTGGAAGCGCGCTGCGCGCGCGGCCCCACGTCCTGCGCTACTCGGCGCCGGCAAAGCACCCCGCCCAACCAGGCCTGACCCCGCCGGGCGGGAGACGGTGGGGGCGGGCGCCGCGAGCTTGGGGGCTGCGAGTTCCGATACGGCGAAGCGCGACATCGCGAGTCCGGTTGCTGAGAGTCCGGTCGCCACGAGAAGCGTTGAGTACGGCAGAAGCGTCGAGGACAGCGTTTCCGGGAGGCCGGTGGTCCCGTACGGGGGCCGGGCCTTCAGAACCCGCGTCGAGCAGCACAGCCCGCGTGGCCCGCGCGCGCAGCGCGCCACCAATACTCTGACTCGGCGCGCCTGTCTGAGCACAGCGAACGAAGCGAAGCGAAGGGAGCGCAGCGAGTTGCGCGCCGGGGCCACGCGGGCGAGCAGCGCAGAGCAGTCCGGCCAAAGGCCGGACCGC
>JBAYOD010000014.1:0-26838 GCA_041678445.1 Burkholderiaceae bacterium
ACTCCGGGTGATGGGCACCCATCTCGTGCTGCAGGCTGCTCGGATGCGAGATGTAGGCAGACTTCGGCAGGGACAAGGATCGCTCCACGTTCGTCGTCGGGCAGTCAGCCCTGGCCGGAATCCGGCGGCGCCTCACCCAGCAGCATCATGATCTGGGCACCGAGCAGCAGATCGGCAACCGCACCGAAATGCTGGGCGCGCCGGCGGCCGGCGCGATCGATCAACACCAGGGTCGGCGTTCCCTGCATCTGATAGGCGTCCATGGTGCGCGGCAGGCCGCGCCCCTCGCCAGGTGCGTCGACACCCACCGGAAAGCGGATCCGGTACTCGTGCAGGAAGGCCTCGAGGGCAATCGGCGTCTGCGCGTCATGATGTTCGAAGACGGTATGCAGGCCGAGCACCGCCACGTCGTAGCGCAGAAAGGTCTCATGCACGCGCGTGGCCTGCGGAAGGCCGTGGGACACGCAACCCGGGCAAAGCATCTGGAAGGCCTCGATCACGACGACCCGACCCCGCAAGGACTCGAGCGTCACCGGTGCCGGCGCGTTCAGCCACTGACTGGTCTGCAGCGGCGGCGCGGCGACTGCCGCGTTCTGGTTCATCATGGTCCGGCCTCCTCGAAAACGCAGTGACCCTGCTGCACCGTATCCGACCGGCGACCGGGACAGACATGGCGACAACCCACGCACATGCTACGACAATGGGGCGGGCCGCCGGTCGACAGGCCGATCACCCGGTAAGCACCGTGCGGAAGGCATCGCCCGTGATAGCTTTTCGGCATCCGATCGACCCGCTCGCACCATACCGCCCCGTCCCCGTGATGAATCCATCCGCTGCACTCGCCGCCCTCTGGCCGCTCGGCGGCCTGCCGGCGCAGGCGCTCGACATGCTGACCCTGACCGGGTGCGATCCGGTATTCCCGTCTTCGTTCGCCGTCGGCTGCGCAGCTCAGGTCAGCATTGCGGCCGCAGCACTCGCTGCCTGCGAACTGGCCTGCGTTCGTGGCGCAACCCGTCAGCGCGTCGCAGTGGACATGGCCCACGCCAGCGCCGAATGCAGCGGCTGGTTCAGCCTCGACGGCCGGCAGCCGGAATCGTGGGATCCGTTCGCAGGCCTGTACCGCTGCGCCGACGGCCACGTCCGCTTGCACACGAATTTCCGCCATCACCGCGACGGCGCACTACGTCTGCTGGGCCTGGACCCGGCCACCGCCAGCCGTACAGATGTCGAATGCCGCCTGCTCGACTGGCCAGCGCTGGATTTCGAGCAGGCTGCAAACGCGCGGGGCCTGGTTGCCACAGCCCTGCGCAGCTTCGCCCAGTGGGACACCACAGCCCAGGGGCGGGCGATCGCCACCCAGGCACCGATGACGATCAGCCGGCTCGGCGCAGCGCCGCCGCGCACCCTGCCCGCACTGGCGGACGATGAGCGGCCACTCAGCGGTCTGCGCGTGCTCGACCTCACCCGCATCCTGGCCGGACCGGTCGGTGGACGGGCCCTGGCCGCGCTCGGCGCCGACGTGATGCTGGTGAACTCGCCCGGTCTGCCCAATATCGCCGCCATCGCCGACACCAGCCGAGGCAAGCGCTCGACCCACATCGACCTGCGCAGCGCAAGCGGCTGCGCCCGACTGTGGCAGCTCGTCGAGGACGCCCACGTCTTCTCGCAGGGCTACCGGCCCGGCAGCCTCGCCGCGCTCGGCTTCTCACCCGAGGCGCTGGCCGCACACCGACCCGGCATCGTCGTCGTTTCACTGAGCGCCTATGGCGATCAGGGACCCTGGGCCGAGCGGCGCGGCTTCGACTCGCTGGTGCAGACCGCGATGGGTTTCAACCATGCCGAAGGCGAAGCCGCCGGCGACGGCCAACCGCGTGCGCTGCCGATGCAGATCCTCGACCAGGCCAGCGGCTACCTGATGGCCTTCGGCGCCGCCGCCGCGCTCTGGCACCAGCAGCAAGAGGGCGGCAGCTGGCACGTACAGGTTTCGCTGGCCCGGACCGCGCAGTGGCTGCGCGGACTGGGCCGCATCGCCGACGGCCTTCTAGCCCAGTCGCCGGATCTCGCCCCGTGGCTGGACGAAACCCCGTCGGGCTTCGGCGTGCTGCGGGCGGTGCGCCCCAGTGTCCAGCTGGCCCGCACACCAGCCGGCTACGCCCGGCCCTCGATGCCGCCCGGCACGGACGCGCCGCGCTGGCCGGACGGGACCAACTAGCCCCATCAGGAGTGATTGCCCCCCGCGCGCATCGCCAGCACTCGATCCAGCTTGTCCTTCACCGCTCTGAGCTCAGGCAGTACATCTTGCTCCAGCCGTTCTGGTGAATAGTCACTGGTCGTTATCGACACGGCGAGACCGAAACGCTCTGTCATCCCGGTGCCCAGCGAAACGGCGATGGCGCCATAGCCCAGGCTCAACTGGTCCGCGACGACAGCGTAGCCTTTCCGAACCGCTTCGGCGATCGCCTGGGTAAGCGCGGTGCGGTTCACGACGGTGCTGGATGCAAGCTTATGCACTTTCATGGCTGCCACGAAGCTGCGCAAATCATCATGTGTGGTGCCGATCAGAATGCGACCCATTGCCGTGCAGTGCGCCGGCAGACGCATGCCGACATGCAGATTCATCGTTACGAGCTTGCGTTTCTCGACATCGGCAACCGTGCGGCCGACCAGAACGATCTCGTCACCATCGAGTATCGATAGGTTCACAGCGCCACCGACCTGGTTGGCAAGCTCGCGCATATAGGGCGCCGCCAGCTTCGGCACCGACAGACTGTTGAGCCGCGCGTAGCCGAGTTCGAGCACCAGCGGGCGGAGCTGGTAGCGCTTCAGCGTGTCGTCGAACTCAACATAACCCTCTTCCTGAAGAGTCAGGAGGAAACGCCGACACGTTGTCTTGTCGAGCTCCACGGCAGCAGCTATCTCAGCCAGCGAGGGCTGCGGCACCTCATTGAAGGCACGCAGGATTCTCAGCCCCCTGACCAGAGAGCGGTTTTGTTTGATCACACCTCGGACTCCGCGAACAGGTCGGCCACCGCCACTTCCAGACAATTCCGGCCGACACACCTGCACTGTACCGCGCCTCGACTCTGCCCGGCGTTCCGGGCTTGTGCCGGAACTCAAACCAGGGCATTATATACAAATAATGACATGATGTATCACTAGGTGAACTAAAAGAACTCGGGAGATACGATGAATTCGGCAACAGGGTGCGGCGCCCTCTCGACCGGACTCGAGCGTTTCGCGAACATCTGGGCCAGCCTGAACGGCAAGCTGGTTTCCAAGCGGCTTGAAGGCGCGGTCGGCCGTCTACTGCTGTGCGAATCCCTCGAAGGCGAGCAGATCCTCATGCGCCTTGCGCTGACGCGGGCGGAGATCAGCAAGCCCGACCAGCAGTTGGCCCCTCATGCAACCTTGCGGCTAGCGCAATCCGACTGGCAGCGGGTCTTGACCGGCGAATCCCATCTGATGGCCATCGTGCTGGCCGGACGAGCGCCTTTTCCAAAAGATCAGCGACGCCTGATCATGCAGTTCTCGATGCTTCTGCAGACGGCACTGCTGTCGCAGCAAAGCGAAGACCAGCAGCCGACATGTATCGACGCTGCCAACATCATCAGGACAGCATCGGCGCCAACCCGTCCGTCAGTAACCCAGGCTTATGCGCAGTTCGCGCTCGATCTCCGCTATCAGGACATTCCCCAAGACGTCCTCACCATTGCGCGTGAGCAGATCGTCGCAACGATAGGCTCTTGCTATACCGGCAGCATGATGCCGGCAGCCGGATCGGTGGCGGCGGGCTTGGCGGTCTTCGGCACCAGCAATCAGGCAACCTTGTTCGGCGCGCCGGAACGGATGTCATCCCCGGCCGCAGCGCTCTACAACTCGGCGGTCGCTCAGGTCATCGACTTCGATGACTGGGTCATCATCAGTCACTCGGGCGCAGCAGTAGTACCCACCGCATTTGCGGCCAGCGAAGCTGTTGGCGCCTCCGGACAGGATCTGATCGCCGCTGTCGTGCTGGGTAACGAGATCAACGCGCGCACATCACGGGCGATCCAGCGTGGCGCCTACGTCGGCAACTCGATGCCGAATCATCAGGTCGAGACGGCATTGATCGCCAGCCGTCTGCTCGGGCTTGATGAAATCCAGACTCGACGTGCCATCAGCCACTCCTGTTTCCTGGCGATGGAGAGCTGCAACACCGGATGGATGACCGACAGCAAGGTACTCTGTAACGGCCTTCCAGCCATGTGGGGATTGGTGTCAGCCTCACTGGCCAAGGCAGGTCTGATCGGGAATGTCGACATGATCGAGCACCCAGCCGGCTACCTGGCGACGGTCTCCGAAATCGTCGACATCGATGAGCTCCTGAAAGGCCTGGGCGACGAGTGGCACACGCGCACGCTGAACACCAAGCGTCATCCATCCTGCGCCTACAACCTGTCTGCGATCGAGTGCGCGCTGGCCCTGCGTTCGCGTATTCCGGACTTCGATCCAACCAACATTGCCAGCATCGAGGTTGCCGGGCCGGGCGTGATGCTCTACGTAGCCGCCCGCTTCCAAGCGCTCGAACCCGATCTCTATAGCCAGATCGGCGAACGCACGGCAACCCATGTCGCTCTCTGCTTCGACGCCGGGCACGGCGTGCTCGCTTCGCTTGCCGACGGCGAGTTCACCTACCGCCAGTATCTTGACGAACAGGCACTATCGCCGACGATTCAGTCGCTGCGCCGGAAGATCACCTTCAAGGCCGATCCAGAAATGCACGCGGCCTACTACAGCGACTACCGCTACGGCGCACGCGTACGCATCCGCATGAATGACGGGCGGGAGTATGTCGACGAGCGCCAGCAACTGCTGGGGGCCCGCGACAGGCCTTTCGATCACGCCGAAAAGTTTCGTGAGGGCGCTTCGCTCTTCATGCCCGAGGACCGGGTAGAGCAAGCACTTGCCACATTGCGAGCGTTACACGCCGTCGACGACGTGCGCTCGGTGATGAACCAGTTCAAACCCGGGAGTTCCTTCAATGCTTGAACGCGATCCTCTGGACCAAATCAGCTTCTCCATCGCCTGGCCCCCGACAACAACCTTCGGCGCCGGCAGCGTTACCAGCCTGGGCAACAAGGCGAAGACGCGCGGCGCGCGGCGCGCGCTTCTCGTGACTGACGCCGGACTCGTCCGCATCGGTCTCGCCGAGCAAGTCGCTGGCCATCTTCGCCAGGCTGGTATCGAAGTGCTGATATTCGGAGAAGTGAAACCGAACCCGACCATGGCAGAGGTGACCGAGGGCGTCTCGCTGCTACGGCGCGACGGTTTCGATTTTCTGGTTGCCCTGGGTGGCGGGAGCTCGATCGATGCCTCGAAGGTGATGTCGATGCAACTTCTGAGCAATCGCTCGATCGAGGAAATCGAAGCCAAAGGGGTCGACGATGCGGCGGGTTCGCCGATCGGATTCATGGTCGTGCCGAGTACGTCCGGAACTGGCAGCGAGGCTACGACCGGCGCCTTGGTCAAAGACTCCAGCGGCAAAAAATACCTGGTTCGTAGCACTCGTTGCCGACCTCAGGAAGCAATCCTTGACCCGGCATTGACCGTCAGCGTTCCTGCTCGCATGACCGCTGCAACTGGTATGGACGCTTTCATACATGCGCTGGGTTCCTATACCAACGCGCAGGTCAATCCCATTGGCGATCTCTGTGCCCAGGAAGCGATCCGCCTCGTAAACGGGAACCTGCTAAGCGCGATCGAAGACGGCAGGAATCTGCAGGCACGCAGCGCGATGATGTTGGCCAGCCATCTGGCCGGCATCGCAATCTCGATGAAGGGCAATGACGCCATCCACGGATTGAGCACCGCAGTCGAGTCAATGATCGACTGCACCCACGGCGAAAGCCTCAGCGCGCTGATGCCGCACGTACTCAGGTTCAACTGTGCAACTGCCGCGCCTCGCTACGCCAACATCGCGCGGCTGATGGGAGTGCAGACCGGCAAGGGTGGCGATGAAAGCGTGTCGACAGGTTCCTGTCCGGAAGCCGAAGTGCGGCTCGCCGAAGCCGGCGTCGAGGCGATGGTGGCACTGCGTGACCGTGCGGGCACCTGCAGCCATCTCGCCGAGTTGGGCATCCGGCCCGACATGCTCGATCGCCTCACTGCACTGGCCTCCAAGGGACGCTCCACACAGATCAACTGCAAGCGCCCATCGGATGCGCAGATCCGCCAACTCTACGAAGCTGCACTCTGACTTCCCATTCTGGAGACCCCCCGATGAATCGAGAGGAAGTTCTGCGCACCGGTCCGTATCCGATGCTCATCGACGGCAAGGAAGTACCCGGCCGCAGCGGGAAGACTTTCACCACTACTGACCCATCCAATGGCCAAGCGCTTGCCGAAGTCTGTGAGGCAACCGAAGAGGACGTCAGTGCCGCCGTGGCGGCCGCCGAGCGCGCCTTCCACGGTGGCTGGCGCGCTACGACACCCCGTGAGCGTGCCCGCAAGCTCATGAAGCTTGCAGAACTGTTGGCACAGAGGGTGGAGCTCATGTCCTGGCTCGAATGCTACGACGCGGGCAAACCAATCACAGCTTCGCGGAGCTGGCTGGCCGGCGGGCCGGCAACGCTGGAGTATTACGCCAGTTGCCTGCTCGCGATGTCCGGAGAAACACTTGATGTCTCCGACAAGACGCTGCTCGACTTCACCCTGCGTGAACCGCTCGGCATATGCGGCCTGATCGTGCCGTGGAACTTTCCACTCAGCATTGCCCTGCTCAAGATGGCACCAGCCCTGGCCGCCGGCAACTGCGTCGTGATCAAACCCTCAGAGATCACACCGCTGTCGACTGTCGAGCTCGGATCTCTCGTGATGGAAGCAGGCTTTCCGCCGGGCGTTGTCAACATCGTCAACGGACCGGGCCCAACGGTCGGTGCTGCACTGGTTCGCGACCCTCGGGTCGCGAAGATCTCGTTCACTGGAGGCACCGAGTCCGGCAAAGAAATTTTCCGGGCATCCGCTGATACGGTGAAGAGGCTGACCCTGGAGTTGGGCGGCAAGTCAGCCTCGCTTGTCTTCGGCGACGCTGATATCGAAAAGGCAGTCGATGTGGCCTTCACCGACATTGTCCGAAACAGCGGACAGGTCTGTGGCGCCTGTACGCGCTTGCTCCTTCAGGAATCAGTCGCCGAACAGTTTCTAGAACTGCTTGAGCGGCGCCTGCGTTCGGTCAGAATCGGCGCTCCCGACGACACACAGACCCAAATGGGGCCACTGGTCAGCTCCGGCCAGGCAGCGAAGGTTCGCAAGTACATAGAAATTGGCGAAGCAGAGGGCGCGCGGCTGACCCAGTACGTCGACCTTGACGGGCGCGACGACCTGAAATCCGACGCCTTCCTGTCGCCGATGCTCTTCCACGATGCGACCAATGAGATGCGCATCGCGCGTGAAGAGATCTTCGGCCCGGTCCTGTCCGTGATTCGCTTCGCGACCGAACAGGATGCAATCAATATCACCAACGATTCTCGCTACGGTCTGGCGGCTTGCGCGTTCACGCGCGACGCCTCACGAGCGATGCGGCTGGTCAAGGCGCTCAGCGCCGGCACCGTATGCATCAACACCGGGGTGCGCTCATCGGTCGACGCGCCGTTCGGTGGTTTCAGAGAAAGCGGCCTGGGCAAGGAGCGTGGGAAGGAGGCCATGCTCGACGACACGCAGCTCAAGAACGTCCGGTTCTCACTGACCTGAGGCAACCGGAAATCAACCGGCAGTCATTACCCGAAAACAGGAGACAGACATGCTGACACGTACGCTGTTCATTGCGCTCTCAACGGTTTTCTCTCTGCTGCTCACGCCCGTGAGTGCATTGGCCCAATATCCAGAAAAGGCACTGCGCTTCGTTGTGCCCTGGCCTCCCGGTGGCGCCGCTGACTTGATGGCAAGATTGATCGCCGAAAGCCTGTCGAAGGAATTCGGTCAACCCGTCGTCGTCGACAATCGGCCGGGAGCCGGCGGAATGATGGCGACCGAGCAGGTCAGTCGAATGCCCGCCGACGGGTACACGCTGCTGCTCGGCAGCACCGGGCCGAACTCGATCGCAGCCAGCCTCTATCCGAACCTGCGCTACGACCCGGTGACCGACCTGTCGCTGGTCACCCAGATCACGGAGTTGCCGCTGCTGCTCGTCGTCAACAAGGACTTCCCGGTCGATACGGTCGGTGAACTGATCGCCTATGCTAAAGCAAACCCGGGCAAGCTGAACTTCGCATCGGTGGGCGCCGGTACCGCACAGCATCTGGCTTCGGAAATCTTCAAGCAGGCTGCCGGTATCGACATCGTCCACGTACCCTACAAAGGCAGCGCACCGGCTTTTGCCGACCTGGCCAGTGGCCAGGTTCAGATGCTTTTCGACAACATCCCGGCCTCGCGGGCGATGATCCAGGGCGGTCGAGTCAAGGCGCTGGCCGTCAGCACGTCATCGCGAGCAGCCGCAATGCCGGATCTGCCGACGGTGGCCGAATCGGGTCTGCCCGGATTCCACGTCTCCGCTTGGCAGAACATCGCGATGCCGCCCAAATCACCTCCGCAAGCCGTTGCCCGGCTGAACCAGGAGATCGTCAAGCTGATGAACTCACCCGAAATGCACAAGCGTGTCACGGACATGGGCGCCAACGTCGCGGTAAACACCCCTGAGGAAGAAACCCGACGTATCGAAGCCGAAGTCGACAAGTGGCAGAAGGCGGTCACTGCTGCCGGTATCAAACTCGACAACTGACCTGCTCAATCGAGGCCGCGGACATGAGTTGGATCAGTGAACCTGCGCGCAGGCTCGCCGTCGTCGCCGAACCTGATGTACTGGTCGTCGGCGGCGGCGCCGCGGGGATCGCCGCTGCCTGCGCGGCCGCCCGTGGCGGCGCAGAAACGCTTCTGATCGAACGTTTCGGTCACCTGGGAGGGACCCTGACAGCGGTCACGTTGGGGGGCTTCTGCGGTACTCACGCGGTCGTCGATGATGAAACCCTCGGCCGGGTCGTCGGCGGACTCTATCTGGATCTGGAAGACCGTTTGCGACAGCGTGACGCCGTGCTGCCGCCTCGCCGGCATGGCCGCATCATCGGAGTGCCTTACGACTCCGAGGTCTTCAAGCACGTCACTGACGAGATGGTCACCCGTTTCGGCGTGCGAACGATGCTGCACAGCCAGGTCGTGGCCGCTCATGTCGAAGATCGGCGGGTGAACACCGTCGTGCTGGAAACCCGCGACGGGCGCGTCGCCGTTCGACCGCGCGTCGTGATCGACTGTTCCGGCGACGGCGATGTGGCGGCCGGCGCTGGAGCCAGCTTCGCACTGGGCGAAAACGGTCGCACCCAATCCGGTTCCACAATGTTCCGGCTCGGCAACGTGGATACTGAGGCCGCTGGCGCGCTGTCCCGCGAAGCAATCAGAGCCTGCCTCGAGCGCGCGGTCGCCGATGGCTACGATCTGCCCCGCACGGCAACCGGGGTCCACATCAGCCCAATCGAAGGCGTCGTCCATCTCAACGTGTCACGACTCCTCAAACCGGACGGCGAGCCGCTCAACTTCACATGCGGTGCCGATATTAGCGCCGCGGAAATCGAAGGCCGACGCCAAGCCTTTCTGTATGAAGAAGTCTTTCGACGCTACGTGCCCGGATTCGACAAGGCCAGGATCATCGACATCGGCGCGATGGTCGGAATACGGGAAACACGGCTCATCGAGGGTCTGACAACCCTGACCGAGGCGGCCGTCCGTGCCTGCGAGAAGCCGCACGAGCGCATCGCCTGCACCGCCTGGCCTCTTGAACACCATAGTGGTGGACGTGGCACAAGCTGGGAATTTTTGCCAGATGGCGACTGGTACGGCATCGCCTACGGCTGCCTGGTCGTCAAGGGCTTCGACAACCTGCTGGTTGCCGGACGCAATCTATCGGCCACGCATCTGGCACAGGCCTCTGCCCGGGTGGCCGGTCCATGTTTCGCGATGGGGGAAGCAGCCGGCACGGCCGCAGCACTCACCTGCACCGGGGCACCGACCGCTACAGTCGCTACAGTGGACGTGCCAACCCTCCAGGCCATGCTCGAGGACGAAGGCGCGATCCTGACACCCGAACTCTCGGCTGCTGTACCAGCATCCGACTGACACTCGATACAGTCGGCCCTTCACGGGTTCGCCACGCTCGTCTCAAGGGCAAAAAATCTCCCGCAACGCCGAGACCAGGGTCTCAACCCGGGGATCGGCAATCCGGTAGTAAGCGTTCTGGGCCTCGCGGCGGCAGTCGACCAACCCCGCCTCGCGCATCCTGGCCAGATGCTGGGACAGCGCCGACTGGCTCAACCCGACCTGCTCGCTCAGCGCGCCGACCGCCATCTCGCCATGTTCGATCAGCAGGCACAGGACGAGCAACCGGCGCTCGTTGCCCATCGTGCGCAGCATGGCGGCAGCCTGTTCGGCACCCTGCTGGATGAACTCCCGACTTCTTGCGGTAGAGGGCATCGGTCTTTTCTATGAGATTTCGCTAATTGAGTCAATTCTAATACAATACAGCGAACCTGCCCGCCATGGGGCGGACCTGCCGGTTCTACCAATCCCTCTGGCACTACCCTCCGGAAGTCCATGCCCGCTGCCGCAGCCCCTGCCGACCTCGACCCACGGACCGATGCCGTCGCCCAACGCAACCTGCGCCTGCTGGTAGCTGCCCAGTCACTGGGCGGCGCGGCACCGCCCATCATCATCTCGCTCGGCGGCATCGTCGGCCAGGCGCTCGCCGAGCGGCCGTCGCTGGCGACGCTGCCCGTGAGCCTCTACCACCTGGGTCTGGCCCTGTCGACCATTCCGATCGCGATGCTGATGCGCCGCGTGGGACGACGCAATGCCTATGTGCTGGCCGCCCTGCTGGCCATCGTCTCCGGCCTGATTGCCGCCGTCGGGGTGATCCAGGGCAGCTTCCTGACCTTCTGCGTCGGCATTGCGCTGGCCGGTTTCTATGGCGCGGGCGTCCAGAGCTACCGTTTCGCCGCCTCCGACGCGGTGGCCCCACCGCGTCGGGCGCAGGCGATCTCGTACATCATGATCGGCGGCCTGCTGGCCGCGATCATCGGCCCGCAAGTCGTCATCTGGACGCGTGACGCGCTGCCTGCCGCGCCGTTCGCCGGCAGCTTCTTCGGCCAGGCAGGCCTGGCCCTGCTGGCGCTGCCGCTGCTGATGATGCTGCGCATGCCGCCGCCACCGGTTGCCGGCACACAGACCGGCGGCCGGCCGCTGGGCGCCATCGTCCGGATGCCGCGCTTCATCGTCGCCGTCACGGCCGGCGTGGTGTCCTACGGCCTGATGAGCTTCATCATGACGGCCGCGCCGATGGCCATGGTCGGTTGCGGTCACACTGTCGGCGAGGCAGCCCTGGGCATCCAGTGGCACGTCCTCGGAATGTTCGCCCCGAGCTTTGTCACCGGCCATCTGATCGCACGCTTCGGCAAGCTGCTGATCACTGCGCTGGGCCTGATCCTGATCGCGGTCTCGGGGCTGTTCGCGCTGGCGGGCCTGGAACTGCTGCACTTCTGGGGATCGCTGATCCTGCTCGGCGTGGGCTGGAACTTCGGCTTCATCGGTGCAACCGCAATGGTCACCGACTGCTACGAGGCGCCCGAGCGCGCCAAGGTCCAGGCGCTCAACGACTTCCTCGTCTTCGGCACCGTCGCCGTCGCCTCCTTCGGCTCCGGGCACCTGCTCGACACCGCCGGCTGGGACACGATCAACGCGCTGATGCTGCCGATCGTGGGGGTCGTGCTGCTGATGCTCGCTGCCCTGGCCTGGCATGGCCGGGGATCGCGATTGCCGGCGGATGCGGCATCATGAACCGGCAACCATGGAGGGACAGGTCATGATGGAACAGGCGACCGGGCAGGCTGCCGGAGCCATGCCACGAGAGCGTGGCGCACCCGCTTTCGAACAGCTGCGCCGGCTGCTCATGCCGCGATGCCCGCGGCGGCTGCGCCGGCCGCCGGGCTTCACCGGCTTCACGGCCTGCCTCACGATCTGCGCAGTGCTGGCAACCGGAGCACTCCAGGCCCAGTCCGGAGTACCGGCCACCGGGGCGCCGGCCGCCGGAGCGCCGGCCGCCGGATCACCGGCCGCCCCGGCAACTGTCGACCTGCGCCTGCAGCAGCTGACCGAGCGGGTCTGGTGGGTCGAAGGCCTGCAGGGCGAGGTCTCCCACGAGAACCAGGGTTTCAACTCGAATGCCGGTTTCGTGGTGACCGACGACGGCGTCGTCGTCTTCGATGCCCTGGGCACGCCGGCGCTCGGCGCGGCCCTGCTGGCACGGATCCGTTCGGTCACGGACCAGCCGGTACGCCGCGTGATCGTCAGTCATTACCATGCCGATCACTTCTATGGCCTGCAGGCCCTGACCGCCGCAGGGGCCGAGGTCTGGGCCCACCGGGCCGTGCGCGGCTACCTGGCGGGCGACGCCCCCGTCGAACGACTGGCCGAGCGCAGGCAGTCGCTGGCCCCCTGGGTCACCGACGAGGCGCGCATCGTTGCCCCCGACGTCTACCTCGACGGCGACACGCGCTTCCGGCTCGGCGGCATCGGCTTCAGCATCTACGCGGCCGGCCCGGCCCACACTGCCGAAGACCTGATGATGCTGGTCGAAGAGGAAGGCGTCCTGTTCGCCGGCGACCTGATCTTCGCCGGGCGCGTGCCCTATGTCGGCGACGCCGACAGCCGCAGCTGGCTGGCAGCACTCGAAGGGCTTGCCGAGCGCAAGCCGCGCTTCGTCGTCACCGGCCACGGCCCCGCATCGCGCGACGCCTCGGCCGACATTGCGCTGACCCGCGACTACCTGGTCTATCTGCGCGAGCAGATGGGCAAGGCCGCCGACGACTTCGTGCCCTTCGATGAAGCCTACGAGGCGACCGACTGGTCGCGCTTCGCGCAGCTGCCGGCTTTCGCCGAGGCAAACCGGCGCAATGCCTACAACACCTATCTGCTGATGGAGCACGAGTCGCTGACCGGCCGGCGTTGACTGGCCGCCACCGACTGGCACCAGCCGGCCCCGGCTGGTGCCGGATGGCCCCTGTCGGCGGGCGCTCGCCGGCAGGGGCCGGAACGCTCAGGCTTGTGGTGACTGCGCTGCGGCGGCGAGATGCTGGCGCAGCACGTAGTGCAGGATCCCGCCATGCTGAAGGTAGTGCGCCTCCATCGGAGTGTCCAGCCTTGCGAGCACCGGAATCTTCCTGCCACTGGCGTCCAGGGTCAGCCGCGCATGGATCAGCGACTGCGGATCGACCCCCGACAGCCCGCTGATCGCGAACACCTCGGTGCCGTCGATGCCCAGTGACGCGAAGCTCGCACCGGACTCGAGCTGCAGCGGCAACACACCCATCCCGATCAGGTTCGAACGATGGATGCGTTCGAAGCTCTCGGCGACCACCGCCTTCACACCGAGCAGCGCAGTGCCCTTGGCCGCCCAGTCACGCGACGATCCCGAACCGTACTCCTTGCCGGCAAGGACGATCAGCGGCACGCCTTGCGCACGATAGCGTTCGGCCGCCTCATAGATCGACAGCTGCTCGCCCGACGGCTGGTGAAGAGTCACTCCACCTTCGGTACCCGGCGCCAGCCGGTTGCGGATGCGCCCGTTCGCGAAGGTGCCGCGGATCATCACCTCGTGGTTGCCGCGGCGCGCCCCGTAGGTGTTGAAGTCGGCGACCGCCACCCCCTGCTCCGTCAGCCAGCGTCCGGCCGGGCTGGCCGGATGGATGGCGCCGGCCGGCGAGATGTGGTCGGTGGTGATGCTGTCGCCGAACAGCGCCAGGGCACGGGCATTGCCGATGTCGGCCAGCGACGCCGGCACCGCCGGCAAGTCATCGAAATACGGGGGACGCCGCACGTAAGTGGAGGTCTCCGACCACTCGTAGGCCCCCCCGGCCGGCACCGGCAGCGCGCGCCACTGCTCGTCGCCGTCGAAGACGCTGCCATAGGCGCCGAGGAACATCTCCGAAGCGAGCGACGCCTGGATGACCGCGTTGACTTCGGCCATGGTCGGCCAGATCTCACGCAGGAATACCGGGTGGCCGTCCTGGTCGGTGGCCAGCGGCGCGTTCATGATGTCGATGTCCATCGTGCCGGCGATCGCGTAGGCCACCACCAGCGGCGGCGAGGCCAGGTAGTTCATCCGCACGCCGGCATTGATCCGCCCTTCGAAGTTCCGGTTGCCCGACAGCACCGACACCAGTGCCAGACCGTGCTGATCGACCGCATCGCTGATCGCCTCGGGCAAGGGACCGGAGTTGCCGATGCAGGTCGTGCAGCCGTAGCCGACGAGACCGAAACCGAGCTTCGCCAGGTCTTCGGTCAGCCCTGCGCGATCGAGGTAATCGGACACCACCTTCGAGCCCGGGGCCAGCGAGGTCTTGACCCAGGGCTTGCGCTGCAAGCCGCGTCGGGCCGCCTTGCGTGCCAGCAGGCCGGCGGCCACCATGACCTGCGGGTTCGACGTATTGGTGCAACTGGTGATCGCGGCAATCGCCACATGGCCATGATCGAGCTGCACGTCGACCGGCCGTGCCAGGCCGGCATCGGCGCCCAGGCGCACCGGCACCTGCTTGTGCGGCCGGCTCGCAGCCGTCGGTCCGCTGCCCTCGGCATGCACATCGGACGAACCGCCGGGATCACCGTCGGGCAAACCGCTGCGCGCTGCCGACGGCGGATCGCTGGCCGGAAACGAATCGGCAGCTGCCTTGTCGTAGTCGCGCTCGTGCTGACTCTCGGCGGCCGCAGGCGCGGTGGCGATCGCTGCCTGCTCGGGCAATGAGCCGACCAGGTCGGCGGCAAAGCGCTCGCGCGCCTGGTGCAAGGGCACGCGATCCTGCGGCCGCGACGGACCGGCGATCGACGGTTCGATCGACGACAGGTCGAGCTGCAGCGTCTCGGTGAACACCGGCTCGGCCGACGGGTCGTGCCACAGCCCCTGTTCCTTCGCGTAGGCCTCGACCAGCGCAAGCTGCTTCTCCGGACGCCCGGTGAAGCGCAGGTAGCGCAGCGTCTCGTCGTCGATCGGAAACACGGTGATCGTGGATCCGTATTCGGGCGACATGTTGCCGATCGTCGCGCGATTCTCCAGCGGCACATTGGCCACGCCGGGCCCGTAGAATTCGACGAAGCGCCCGACCACGCCATGCGCGCGCAGCAGGCTCGCGACGGTCAGCACCAGGTCGGTCGCCGTCGTGCCCTCGGGCAACTCGCCCATCAGCCGGATGCCGACGACTTCGGGAATCAGCATCGAGATCGGCTGGCCGAGCAGCGCGGCCTCGGCCTCGATGCCGCCCACCCCCCAGCCCACCACACCGAGGCCGTTGACCATGGGTGTGTGCGAGTCGGTGCCGACCAGCGTGTCCGGAAACGCCCAGCCGTCGCGCGCGGTGACGACGCTGGCCAGGTATTCGAGGTTGACCTGGTGACAGATCCCGGTTGCCGGCGGCACCACGGAGAAGCGGCCGAAGGCCTGCTGGCCCCAGCGCAGGAACTGGTAGCGCTCGCGGTTGCGCTGGTAGTCGAGCTCGGAGTTGCGCGCCAGGGCGTCGGCCCGATCGAAGACATCGACCTGCACCGAATGGTCGATGACAAGGTCGACCGGAATCAACGGATCGAGCGCCGACGGGTCACCGCCGTGCTCGGCCACGGCATGACGCATCGCGGCCAGGTCGACGACCGCGGGCACGCCAGTGAAGTCCTGCATCAGCACGCGCGCGGGACGGAACGCGATCTCGCGCTCGTCATCCCCGCTGCGCCCGCCTCGCCAGCGCGCCAGCGCGGCAATGTCCTCGTCCCGGACGCTGACTCCGTCGTTGTGCCGCAGCAGGTTCTCGAGCAGCACCTTCATCGAATAGGGCAGCCGGGACACGCCGAACTCGGCTTCGAGCGCGCTCAGTCTCTGGATCCGGAAACGCTCGCCGCCAAGCTCGAGGATTCCACTGGCATCGATCGTAGCCATTTCGCCGCACCTCCACAGAAACGGGGATATCAAACCGACAGCTTAGCCCTTCGGGACCGACTCTGCTCCGGTACCGCAGTATCGGGGTGCGCTGTCGGCCACCGGGAGCGTGCGCTGTCGGCCACCGGAACACCGGGGCCTTTTCGGAGCCTGTCGATTGAACGACGATCGACTTGCGGTTTACGATGGCGAACCGCTTCTCGACCCAGCTTCTCGACCCAACCGGAATCCGCCCCGCCATGAGCCCCCCCGTTTCCCGGACACCGACCTGGCACGAGGACATCTTCTCGATCCTGAAAGCCGGCAATGTCCGGCAGCTTGCCTACGTTCCCGACGCTGGTCACGCCCACGTCATCCGCCGCGCCCACGAGGACGAGACGATGCAGGCAATCGTCCTGACCACCGAGGAGGAAGGCATCGCCGTCGCCTGCGGTGCCTGGCTGGGTGGCGACCGTGCCGTGCTGCTGATGCAGAGCAGCGGGGTCGGCAACTGCGTCAACATGTTCTCGCTCGTGCAGAACTGCCGGTTCCCGTTCCTGGCACTGATCACGATGCGCGGCGAATGGGCCGAATTCAACCCTTGGCAGGTTCCGATGGGACTGGCCACCCAGCGCTCGCTCGAACTGATGGGCATTACGGTGCTGCGTGCCGACGAGCCGCAGGAAGTGGCCGGGGTCGTCCAGGCCGGCTTCGACGCCGCATTCAGCGCAGGCCAGGCGGTTGCGGTCCTGCTGTCGCAAAGCCTGATCGGGCGCAAGGAATGGCAGGCCTCGAAATGAACACCACAGCTGTGCAGGGGTCGATCGATCGCCGCGACTTCGTCGCGCGTCTGCTGGCAGCCTGCCCGGATGCGCTGGTCATTACCGGGCTGGGCTCGCCTTCCTACGATGTCTTCGCAGCGGAGGATCGCCCGGGCACCTTCTACCTGTGGGGCGCCATGGGCGGCGCCGCAGCCATGGGGCTGGGCCTCGCCCTGGCCCGACCCGAACGCCCGGTGCTGGTCATCACCGGCGACGGCGAGCAGCTGATGGGGATGGGCGCACTCGCCACCATCGGCGTCCAGCGGCCGAAGAACCTCAGCGTCGTCGTGCTCGACAATGGCCACTTCGGCGAAACCGGCATGCAGCGCAGCCACAGCAGCCTGGGCGTCGACCTCGCGGGGGTGGCCCGGGCCTGCGGCTTCGACCAGGTGATGACCATCGGCGATCCGGACGACGTGACCGCGCTGGCCGCCGGAATCGGTTCCCGGACGGGCAGCCTGTTCGCACAGGTCTTCATCAGCGTCGAAGAGCATGCGCGGGCGCTGCCTTCACGTGACGGCACCTACGTCAAGATCCGCTTCCGGGCAGCCCTCGGGCTCGCTTCGATGTAGCGGACCGGCAAGCTGCAGGCCGCTCCATCACTGCAACGTCGAACGATCCGGGCCCGCGCATGCACTCCGACATCGTCATCGTAGGCGGCGGCGCGGGCGGGCTGGAGCTTGCGGCCCGCCTGGGCCGGCGCCTGGGTCGCAGCCAGGGCCGCGAGCGCGTCCTGCTCGTGGATCGATCGCCTTTCCACATCTGGAAGCCGACCCTGCACGAAGTGGCCGCAGGCACACTGGACGCTCACCAGGAAGGCTTGTCCTACCCGGTGCTGGCGCGGCGCAATCATTTCGGCTTCGCCATCGGCGACTTCGTGGGGCTGGACACGACACGAAAGTCCATCGAGCTGGCCGAGATCCGCAACACTGAAGGTGAGCTGCTGGTGCCGCGCCGCACGATCGGCTTCCAGAAACTGGTGCTGGCCCTCGGCAGCGGCTCCAACGCCTTCGGCACGCCCGGCATCGAACACGCGCACCTGCTGGAGAACGTGCGCGATGCGCAGCGCTTCCACAGCGACTGGCTCGGCGCCTGCGCGCGTGCCTCATTCTCCGGCGACCACGTCCTGTCGGTGGCCATCGTCGGCGCGGGTGCCACCGGGGTCGAGCTGTCGGCCGAACTGCGCGAAGCACACAGCGTGCTGCAGCAGAGCCTGGGCAGCAGCCAGCGCTTCCGGCTCGACGTCACGCTGGTCGAAGCCGGCACGCGCATTCTTGGCGGACTGCCGGAGAAGATCTCGGCCCAGGCAGATCTGGCGTTGCGCCGCAAACAGGTACGCGTGCTGACCGGCACCCGGGTAACGGCGATCGGACGGGGTTCGCTGCTCACGTCCGAGGGTGAAATCGCGAGCGACCTGGTCGTCTGGGCAGCGGGCATCAAGGCCGCCGACCACAATGCCCGGCTGGGTCTGGAAGTGAACCGCATCAACCAGTTCGTGGTCGACGACCACCTGCGAACCTCGGTCCCGGACATCCTGGCGATGGGGGATTGCGCAGCCTGTCCCTGGGTCGGCGACAAGCTCGTGCCGGCCCGCGCCCAGGCCGCCCACCAGCAGGCCGATTACCTGGCCCGCGTGCTGGGCGCGCTGCTGTCCGAACGGGAAGTGGCCGGGCCGTTCGTCTACCGCGACTTCGGTTCACTGGTCTCGCTGGGCGACAACAAGGGGGTGGGCAACCTGATGGGCGGCCTGGCGGGGCGCAACTTCTTCGTCCAGGGCCTGATCGCCAAGTGGATGTACATGTCGCTGCACCTGAACCACCACCGGGTCATCCTGGGAACGGGCAAGACGGCCGTCCTGGCGCTGGCCCGCCTGCTGCAGAAGCGCGTCTCCGGCCGCCTGAAGCTACACTGAGCCCATCCCGACGATTCGGCCACCGAGGCACTTCACCCGAGGCACGCCACCATGCCCATGTTCATCGACCCCTCGCCGCCCGGACAGTGCATCTTCTGCCGTCTGGTGGCCGGCGAAATCCCGGCGGCGAAAGTCCACGAGGACGAACTGACCATTGCCTTCATGGACATCGGCCAGCTCAATCCCGGTCATACGCTGGTGGCCACCCGGCGCCACGCAGCCACGCTGCTGGACATCACGCCCGAAGAGGCAGCCGCCGTCGCACAAACCGCGCAGCGCGTCGCGCAGGCCGTGCGCAACGCCTTCGACCCGCCCGGGCTCACGCTGCTGCAGGCAAACGGACGCGACGGCGACCAGACCGTCTTCCACTTCCACCTGCATGTGGTGCCCCGGCATCCGCAGGATGGCGTCGCCCTGAGCTGGCCGCGCAAGGATCCGCCAGCCGAGGTGCTGCAGGAGCACGCCCGGCGCCTGCGCGACGCCTGGCCGCAGGCCCTGCCGGGCGCCGGCGCGGACCCTACTTGAGCAGGCCCTCGGCACGCAGCGCCGCCTGCACGGCGGGCCGTGCCTCCATCCGGGCGCAGTAGGCTGCGAGGTTGGCCAGGCCCGAGTGGTCCACGCCCACATACTGGCCCCAGCGCGCAACGGTGTACAGATAGGGATCGGCCACGCTGAAGCCGCCCAGCAGATAGTCCCGGTCGGCGAGTTGCTCGTCGACCCAGCCCAAGCGTTTCATCAACTGCTGACGGGCGATGTCCTTGTAGGCATCCGGGGTGCTGGGCGCGAACAGCGGGCTGTGGCCCTTGTGGAGTTCGGTGCCGATGAAGGTCAGCCATTCCTGCAGGCGATAGCGCTCGAAGGAACCGTTGGCCGGGGCCAGCCCCTTGGCGGGCACCTGATCGGCGATGTACTGCACGATGGCCGGACCTTCACGCAGGCGCTGGCCGTCGTCCAGTTCAAGCAGCGGCACGTAGCCCAGCGGATTGATCGTGTAGTAGTCGGTACCGTCCTGCAGCTTGTGCGTCTTGGTGCTGGCCAGCACCGGCTCGAAAGGCAGGCCGGATTCATGCAGGGTGATGTGCGGCGACAGCGAGCAGGCGCCCGGAGAGTAATAGAGTTTCATCTGGAAGGATGTCCTGGTTGACGGTGAATCGATCGACATGCGGCGCCCGCCGGTGCGGCCATCGCTGCTGTGTTCAATCATAGCCCTTCCTGACATCCTCCCAGACGTCGCACAGGAAGACGCACAGGTCGGTTTCCGGCGGCCTGGCGTCGAAATCGAAGAACATCTGGCTGACCCAGCCGCGGTGATAGGTCTTGTGGTTGATGACGTGCAGGAACATGCCGCCGCGCGACATCTGCGCGGCCCGGCCCGACACGAAGCTGAAATCCGAGCACTGGCGCAGGCTGGCCTCATCCTGTTCCCGGGCCCAGTCGACATACCAGCGGTTGACTTCGGACTGCGCATCGACCAGATTCTCGAACACCGGGTGCAGCAGATCGCGGCGACTCGAAAAGCCGTGTGGTCGGCCAAGCAGATGCGCGCGCCAGATCAGGTCGACCTGATAATTGTGGTTCAGTGTGCCGAGCATCGAGCCGAACAGCGTCGTGCTGCTCCGGTACACGGCGCCCTGCGGCAGCGCTCCGATGGCCGCGAACAGACGCTGGTCGGCCCAGTCGTTATAGTGGGCGAGCATCACGCCCGTTTCCGTCGTCATCATGTCCGGCAATCCTCCCTGGCAGGGTCAGCACAGCATGCATGAAAAATCGTCGAACAAGAGCCGCAGGCTGGGACTGGCCCTGGCAGCCATGGGCCTCGGCGCAGGCCTGGCCGCCGAGGCCTCGGCCGACGACAGCCGGGTGCGCGAACGCCAGGCGATGGTCGACGAGGTCGCCGCCGAGGCCCGGGAAACCAAACGATATACGGGCCGGGCGAGCTTCGACCCGCGCGTGATGGCCGCCCTCGCCAAGGTGCCTCGCCACCGCTTCGTTCCGGAGCGCTGGGCCCGCGCTGCCTACGACAATCGCCCGCTGCCGATCGCTGAAGACCAGACGATCTCGCAGCCTTACATCGTCGCCCTGTCGACCGAATTGATCGAGCCGCGCCCGGATCACGTCGTGCTGGAGGTCGGCACCGGCTCCGGCTACCAGGCGGCCGTGCTCGCCGAACTGGTCCGCCAGGTCTGGTCAGTCGAAATCCTCGCGCCGCTCGGCGACACCGCCGCGCGGCTGCTCGACGAACTCGGCTACGACAACGTCACGGTGAAGATCGGTGACGGCTACCAGGGCTGGCCCGGGAAAGGGCCGTTCGACGGCATCATCGTCACCGCTGCGGCGCCCGAAGTGCCGCAGCCGCTGGTCGACCAGTTGAAACCGGGCGCGAAGATGGTGATCCCGGTCGGATCGCAGCTGGCCGGGCAGGAGCTGTTGCTGATCGAGAAGCTCGCCGACGGCAGCATCACACGCCGCAGCATCCTGCCGGTGCGCTTCGTGCCGCTGACCCGCCCCGTCGATCAGCCGGCGCCGCAGCCCTCGCCACAGGCACCCCGCCTGCAGGGTGATACGGGCGATGGGCACGACACGCAGACCGAAGGCAGGCCGGGTCAGTCCGACGCCTGACTGACCGGCGGCGCATCGTCCTTGCCCAGCGCCTGCAGCGTCATCCGGTAGCCGGACTCGACCAGCTGCTCGATGGTGCGGCGGGAAAAGTCGTAGACCTTCGAGGCGGGCTCGTCCTCGCCGTCGTCCCGGATGATCCGGGTGATCGTCGTCGGCGCATCCTGGCCCATCAGTTCGATGTAGTGCGGGCGATGGCGGATCCGGGCGGCGTCGACGGCCGGCAGTTCGGCGAGGATCTCATCGATCAGCTTGCGGAAGTCGCGCACGAGTTCGCGCGTCTGGACGTCGTTGCGGATCCGCTCGCTGTACAGGATCTCGCTCTGCCGGGTGAGGACATCGGACAGGTTGGCCGGCAGCGCCGTGCGATTGCCCGGAAAGAGTTCGATGACGAACACCCGCTTGCCGGCCGTGCCGCAGCGCTGCAGCACCAGATCCAGCGGCGAGTTGCTGACGATCCCGCCGTCCCAGTAGTGCCTGCCATCGATGGTCGTCCACGGGAAGCCGGGCGGCAGGCTGCCGCTGGCCAGGATGTGGGCGGGGGTCAGATCGTCGACGAAGCTGTCGAACGCGACGAGTTCGCTGGTGTTGATGTCGACCGCGCTGACGATGAGCCGGATCGGGCTGGATTTCAGGCGGCCGAAATCGACGTACTTCTCCAGCAGCGCGAGCGCCGGACGGGTGTCGTACAGGCTGGTCCAGCGGTGCGGCATCTGCTCGGGGCCGAACATCGGCTGGAACCAGCGTGGCCGGAAGAACTGCGGCACACCGAACAGGGCGATCTGCCCGCTGGCCAACTGCCGGCGCAGTGCCTCGTCGGGGGCGTGCGCCGACGCGATCGCCAGGTCGTTCCAGAACGACTCGAGGGCCGCCGCGGGACGATCGGGATTGCCTGCGATGATCGCGCCGTTGAAGGCTCCGATCGACACACCGGCAACGACGTCCGGACGGATTCCCGATTCCTCGAGCGCCCTGACCGCACCGCATTCGAATGCGCCGTAGGCACCCCCGCCCTGCAGGATGCAGATCGTCTGGTTCGGGATGTGGGAAAGCGTGTACTGCGGATCGGACAGGCGCGCCTTGATCGACGCGAGGTTCACCCGATGCTTGATCAGGTGCATCGTCACCTTGGTCTCCTCGGTCGGCCGGCCGACCGAGAACAGGGCCCGCGGCACGTCGTGGCGCAGATAGAACGCGGCGAACGACCCGTTTTCGAGCGAACCGCGTTCGATCTTCTCGTCGCTCGCATCGAAGTCGCCGACCATGTTGAAGGCCAGATCGAACATCTCGCTGAAGAAGGTCGTGACCTCTTCGCAGGGGATGCGCCGACCCAGCATGTTCCGGGCGGCGACACGCGCCTGCTTGATGGCGCTGTCCCAGTGTTCGACGCGGCGCCGGCGCCGGAAGATCGGGTCGAAGAAATTCGCCACGTCACCGGCGGCGAAGACACCGGCATGGTTGGTCTGCAGGAAGCGGTCGACCAGAATGCCGTCGCCCAGTGCAATGCCGCTGCCGGCCAGGAAACCGGTCTCGGGGACCACGCCGATGCCGACCACCACCATGTCGCAGGCCAGCGTGCGCCCCGAGCGCGTGACCACCGACCTGACCCGCCCCCGGCCGCGCAGGGCCACGGCCTCGTCATCCTCGAGAATCACCACGCCGTGACGCTCGAAACCACGCCTGAAGGCCCTTGAGACCTCCGGCATGTGCAGCTTTCCGAGCAAGGCGCCGGATTCGACCAGCGTTACCTCGAGACCTCGCTGGCGCAGCGAGGCGGCGACCTCCAGGCCGATGAAGCTGCCGCCGATCACCACGGCACGGCGCGCCTTCGTTGCCGACACCCGGATCGCTTCGGCGTCGGCAGGCGAACGCAGGTAGTGAACGCCGGCCAGTGTCGCGCCGGGCACTGACAGCCGTCTGGGCGAGGCGCCCGTCGCGATGAGCAGGCGTGCGTAGCGGATCGTTTCACCCTGCTCGGTACGCAGCGTGCGCTGCCTCGCATCGACGGCCGCGACCGGGCTGTCCAGCATCAGATCGACTGCCAGTTCGCGATAGCGCGCCTCTTCGAGCACGAAGCGGGGCGGCGGTGGCTCGTCTGCCGTGATGGCGATCTTGGACAGCGGCGGCCGCTGGTAGGGAAGCAGCGGCTCGGCCGCCAGCAGCAGGATGCTGCCTTGCGCACCCTCGCTTCTCAGGGTCTCGACCGCTGTGGCGCCGGCCAGTCCGCCCCCCACGACGACGAAATCGAAGTTGCTGCTCATGACCGCTTGCGTCATTGCCGATTGAAAAATGCCGGACCGGCCGGTCGACCCCGAAGTGCCGGGCCGGCCACCCGAGCGCTGCACCGAGCGCTACATGTTGGTCTGATCCGGCGGCACGCCGGCCGGCAGCCCGGCAGCGCCCGTCGCCTGGGCGCAATGCTCCTGCCCGACGCCCACGCCGTAGCAGCTCATCGAGATCGAGCCCAGGGAATGGCCGCGCACCAGAGCCTCGGCGCCCCTGCCCTGCTGCGCCGCCAGCGCCGCGATGTACAGCAGCGGGATGAAATGATCGGGAGTCGGTACTGCGCGCGCATAGTCCGGATGCTCGACGAGCTTCAGGATGTCGCCCGGCGCGCTGGCCAGCTGCGCCGTGGCAGCGTCGTCGAAGCGCTCGGCCCAGTCGAAGGCGGCGTGCGGCTGCTTCCAAAGCACCTGCTTCAGATTGTGGACGACGTTGCCGCTGCCCAGGATCATGATGCCGCGCTCACGCAGCGCCGCAAGGCTCGCCCCGAGCGCCACGTGGTATTCGAGGGGTTGCAGCGCGTTGATCGACAGCTGCACCACCGGGATGTCGGCACCCGGGTACAGATGGGCAAGCACGCTCCAGGTGCCGTGATCCAGGCCCCACTGGTCGCGATCGAGCCCCACCCATTTCGGCTTCACGACCTCGGCCACTTCCTGCGCGAGTTCCGGCGAGCCCGGCGCCGGATACTCGAAATCGAACAGCGCCTGCGGAAAACCGTAGAAGTCGTGAATCGTCCGCGGCCGCGGCATGGCCGTCACGGCCGTGGCGCCGAAGTACCAGTGGGCCGAGACGACGAGCAGGGCGCGCGGTCGCGGAAGATGCTCACCCAACGCCCGCCAGGCATCGGTGAAACCGTTTCGCTCCAGGGTGTTCATCGGATTGCCATGGCCGATGAACAGCGCCGGCACCTTCTCGCTCATGCCCGTTTCTCATGCGTCCTGTCGAGCGCCGATTATGGCATCTCGCGTGTCATGCCTCTCGCATACACCCGGCGGCCGACCTGACCTGCCGATCGCTCCGGGCCTGCGCAGCGCCCGCAAACCGGCAGGAATCGACATCAACGCCGCCTCACGAAGGCGTGGAAAGTTTCATGAGGACGATCCCGGCCACGATCAGGCCCGCCGCAAGCAGTCTCCCGAGCGAAACCTGTTCACCCAGGATCGCGATTCCGACGATGAAGGCCCCCACCGCGCCGATTCCCGTCCAGATCGTGTACGCCGTCCCAAGCGGCAAGGACTTCATGGCCATCGCCAGAAGCCAGAAACTGGCGATCATCGCCACAAGGGTGACGGTGCTCGGGACGGGTCTGGTGAACCCATCCGACTGCTTCATCGCGAATGCCCAGACAACCTCGAGGATGCCGGCGATCAGGAGGTAGACCCAAGCCATGATGACGTCTCCAATGCAAACTCATCAGGCCGTCCTGATACGCGTCCCGGATCGGGGGAGGTCGTCCTCCAGAACCCCCATTATCGCACCTTGCCCGCGGCAGCCACGAAGTACAGGACCGGGATCACGACCAGCGTCAGCACCGTGGACACGAAGATCCCGAAGATCAGCGAGATCGCCAGGCCGTTGAAGACTCAGTCGAAGTGCTCGTGCGTGGCCGCCGCCGACTTGCGCCAGTAGCTCGACGCCCGGATCCGGCTGCGGTCGATACCCAGTCGATCGGTCAGCAGGCCGCGCACGGCCTTGATCTCGTTGTATTCTCCCGCCGCCCAGGCATACCCGTGGCCGTCCGACAACTTCAGCGCCTGGACCACGGGACCGAGCACAGTCCCGTCTGCGCCGGCATCGGCCGATCCGCCGACCCAGTGGACTTCGAGCGCGCATCGGCTCGCCAGTTCGATCCGGGCATCGTCCGCAACCGTCTTGATCACCGCAATGGCCTTGACGGTCTCCGGCAGCTCCTCCAGACGCCGGGCAATGGCGGGCAGCGCCGTCTCGTCGCCGATCAGCAGGTGCCAGTCGAAACCAGTCGGAACGACGAAGGAGCCCCGCGGTCCGGCGATGCCGAGCTGATGCCCGGGTGCGGCCCGGCTGGCCCAGTCAGTCGCCGGCCCCTCGTGACCCAGCACGAAATCGATGTCCAGCTCGTTGCTGGCCGCGTCGTAACGTCGCGGCGTGTAGTCGCGCATGGCCGGCCTGGGCTTGTCCGCCTCGAAAACCAGGCCGTTGGGCCCGATCGTCGGCAGGCTGGGCACGGCTCCGGCAGCTTCCGGCACCAGCAGCTTCACATGATCGTCGAACGAAGCGGACAGGAAGCCGGCCAGATCATCACCGGTCAGGGTGATGCGCCTCATCCAGGGGCTGAGGTCGGTGACGCGGCTGACCGTCAGCCGGCGGATCTTGATGGCGTGGCGCACTTTCTGCACCTGGAGCGTGTCAGTCGTCATGGCAGTTCCTGTATTGGTCGGAAGAATCTTTCGAGGCTTGGTCTGCGGAATCGTGGACGGGATGCCCGGTCGGATCGCCGGCCGCCGGGTCGCCGGCCGCCGGGTCACCAGCCGGCGAGCCCTGCCGGATGTCCCGGGCCGCGCGCTGGAGAATGGCCGCCAGCCGGCGCTGCTCGGCATGGCCCGGCTCGCCACGGCTCGCCAGGGCGCGGCGCAAGGCCTGGCGAGCCCGTACGAACTCGGGCAGCCAGCCTGTGGCATCGCTTGCGGCGGCCTCGCTTTCATTGACGTGGCTGAGCCACAGCATCTTCTTCGCCGCATGCCTGAGCGTGGCGAACAGCAGTTCGATGCGTTCGGCGTCGGCTTGCAGGTGTTCGAAACCGGCGGCAGTGATCCGGTGGATCTTCCGCTTGCCGGCCAGCTCGAACCGGGCCAGGCCACGCGCCTCCAGCTGGCTCAGGGCCGGATACAGGGCGCCCGGGCTCGGCGTGTAATACCCGTGCGACAACTCGCCGAAGCGTTTCGCCAGCTCGTAGCCATGGGCAGGGGCCTCGCGCATGAACCACAGCAGCATCGCCTGCAACTCGTCGGCATTGAACTTGCGCCCCCGCATCCATTGCCCGCCGTGCATGCGGGCGGCACCGGATCCGCCGGGTTCCAGAACAGGTTTCATTCGAATCAATATATCGTACGATGTGTCATACGATATACGTGGATCCACTGAAAGTCAAGATTGACAGCACTTATGGCGTACGATCGATAAGCTCACAGTGCAAGCACGGCAGTTTCGAGGAGCAAACAATGATCTTCGTGTTCGAGGTGCTGGTCAGGCCC
>JBAYOD010000015.1:0-26575 GCA_041678445.1 Burkholderiaceae bacterium
GGGTGCTCGTGCCAGATGCCGGCGACGAGCCTGTGGCAGGCAGCCGGCTTGAAGTGCCCGAGATACGAGGCCAGGCGCGCCTCGGCGTGAACGCTCTCGGGCGCGATGAGCGCCACTGCCCCGGATTCGGCCTCGGCAATCAATAGCCCGCTTCTTTCTGGTGCCGGAAGGCCAGAACATACACCGCATTCTCGGCCGGTTCGTGGTGGTACAAAGCCACATATCCGGAATCCCCAAAGGCAATCACCAGCTCGCGCAACTCAGGCATTTCAGGGAACGGCCGGCCTATGTCGGGGGCCGTCTCCAGCAGCAGGAATTGCCGCTCGATGGCCTGGCCAGCCCGTCTGGCGACTTCCGGTGCCTTGGCGGCCAGAAACCGCCGACATCGTTCCAGGCCTTGCGCCCCGCCTTCGGTGACGATTACTCGTGGCACTCAGGCACCGCCCTTTCGTCAGGGCTGCCCCAGGTGTTCAACCAGGTGCGAACCTCCTGGCCGGTCAGATGGCGACCGGTTTCCTTGTAGGCCGCCCAGGACGCCAAGGCTTCCTGCTTGAAGCGCTCGCGGGCTTCTTCGCGCTCGACGTACTGCTGGATCGCTTCGAGCATGATCCAGTGGGGCGAGCGCCGACGCTGGCTGGCGAGGCGCTGGACGCGACCTTTCAGCGTCTCGTCGATCTTCAGAGATGTTGCCATAGCGGGCCTCCTATCACATGGTAATACTAGGTGATATTAGCCCTTCCCGGCCCCCGAATCCATCGCGCTGAAACTGTCTTGAAAAGGCTCCACCCGCGGCGGAAAACCGGCTTCGCGCAGCGCCGCTTCGATCTGCTCCCGGGTGGCCGACGACTGGACCTCCACGACCCGGTTGGGGGGATCGGCCGTCACCCGGGCGTCGGCATCGACCCGCTGGATGGCCTTGGTCACGCTGCGGGCGCAGCCGCCGCACACCATGTCTTCGATATGGAAGCGCATTCGAACCTCCTGGTGAAAAGTCGTGGACAGAGCGTAGAGCTTGCCACCGTGGGAAGGTCAAGGGCCGGCCCGGGAGGCCCGGGAAGTGCAATGGCGTCGAGCGCGGCCTGCTGCAGACGCCTCACCGGGCGAGCGCGGCGACCACGAGCAGGAGGCTCGCTGCGGACAGCAGCGTCTGGCAGGTGATGATGCCGGCCATCAGGTGGCCGTCTCCCCCGAGTTGCCGTGTCAGGACGTAGGAAGTCGGGGCAACGGGCAGGGCAAAGAACAGGACGAGAATCGCGGTTTCGACGACGGGCAGGGCCAGGAGCCGGGCGCTCGCGAAGGCAAGCACCGGCATGACCAGCAGGCGGATCAGGCTGTTGCCGACCAGCGCTGCGCCTTGCCCTCGCAGTTCACTCGGTTTCAGCGCCGCGCCGACACTGAGCAGACCCAGTGGCAGGCTGGTGTTCGCCAGCATCTGCAGCAGCCTGTCTGACCCCCACTTCAACTCGATGCCGGCGAGGTTCGCGACGACCCCGGCCAGGCAGGCCAGGATGAGCGGGTTCTTCGCGACGCGAACGACCCGCGCCCACGGATGTCCGCCGTCGTCCATCGACAGCGCGAGCACCGACAGGACGTTCACGGCGGGAACCAGCACGGCCAGGATCACCGCGGCGAAAAGCATGCCCTCCCTGCCGTACAGGCCCCCCACCGCGGCGAGGCCGAGGTAGGTATTGAAGCGCAGCGACCCCTGCAGCAGCACGCCGAACCGGGCGGCTGGCCATCGCCTGAACCGGCGCGCGGCGAACAGCCCCGCGGTGGCGATGGCCAGTATCAGCGCGATCGCCACGAACAGGCGCGGCAGGGCTGGATGGTCCAGCGGCGCAGAGCCCAGGCTGATGAAGAGCAGCGCGGGAAAGAGGATGTAATAGTTGAAGCGCTCGGCGCCCGGCCAGAATCCCGTTCCCGGGAAACCGGCCCGCTCCAGTCCGTAACCCGCCAGGATCAGGAAGAAGAGCGGCCAGAGTGAAGTGAGGATGTGGCTCATTCGGTTGCAGGCAAGCCTCGACGGCAGCAACCCTGGCGCCGGCCACGCGGCACGAACCTCTCCGACGCCAGCGCGCTCAGCGCCAGCGCTTGAGCCAGCCCAGCCCCTCGGAACTGCCGGCGCGCGGCCGGTATTCGCAGCCGATCCAGCCGTCGAAACCCAGTTCGTCGATCAGTTCGAACAGGAAGTCGAAGTCGACTTCGCCCAGATCGGGTTCGTGGCGCTGCGGCACACCGGCGATCTGGAAGTGCCCGACCCCCGGCAGATACTGGCGGATCTTCATGGCCAGGTCGCCCTCGACGATCTGGCAATGATAGAGGTCCATCTGCACCTTGAGGTTGGGCGCACCGACTTCGGCCAGAACCGCGTGGGCGTCAGCCTGAGTGTTGAGCAGGAAACCCGGAATGTCGCGCGGGTTGATCGGCTCGATCAGGCCCGTGAGCCCGTAGTTGGCCAGGCGGCTTGCCGCGCGCTTCAGGTTGGCAACGTAGGTGGCGCGCTGCTGTTCGAAAGGCACGCCGTCTGCGCGCAGCCCGGCCATCAGGTGGATGCGAGGGCAGCGCAGTGCCTGGGCATATTCGATGGCGAGATCGAGTCCGGCGTCGAACTCCTGTTCGCGACCCGGCAGGCTGGCCAGCCCCTTCTCGCCGGCCGCCCAGTCGCCCGGCGGAGCATTGAACAGCACCTGCTGCAGGCCGGCCGCGCGCAGGACTGCGGCAATCTCGGTGGCGGGGTGCTCGTACGGAAACAGGAACTCGACCGCCTGGAAGCCGTCATGGGCCGCTGCCTCGAAGCGCTTCAGGAAAGGCACTTCGTTGTACATCATCGACAGGTTGGCTGCGAAACGCGGCATGGCGACTCCCCGATGCAAGGCTCAGGCGCAGATTATCATTGCTGCAGACGACGGGAGGATCACGATGATCAGCGAACTGGTGATGTTTGCGCTGCCGGCCGGCATCACGCGTGAAGAGGTGATTGCCGGCATGCACGAAGTCGCGCCGCACTGGCGGCGCAACCCCGATCTGGTGCGCAAGACCTTCCTCTACGATGCGGCGGCCGGCGAGGCCGGCGCACTCTACCTGTGGTCCGAACGCGCAGCGGCCGAGCGCGCGCACGACGCCGACTGGCGCGCGCGGCTGCTGGCCCGCTATGGCAGTGAACCGACGATCCGTTACTTCGAGACGCCGCTGGTGGTCGACAATGCGCTCGGCGCAGTCATCAACACCGAAGGCGCGTCGTGAGCGGCGCGCCCGCCGCACGGCCGCTCACAGGTCGGCCTGGTAGCGGGCCAGCATCGCTTCCTGGCTCTCGGGTTCGCCGGCCATCCCGATCTGCTCCTTGAGCATCTGACCCATCGTCGGCAGCCGGCTGCGCTCGATGCGGCTGTCGGGGTTCCACAGCCTGGAGCGCATCAGCGATTTCGCGCAGTGCAGGTAGGCGTCGCGGACGCTCACGTCGATGACCAGCTTCGGCCGGCGCGCGGCATCGTCGAAGCGGGCCCGCAAGGCGTCGTCCTGCGACAGCCGGGCCAGGCCGTTGACACGCAGGGTCTCGTCGACGCCGGGGATCAGGAACAGCAAGCCGATCCGGCCGGTCTCGACGATGTTCTGCAGGCTGTCGAGCCGCTTGTTGCCCGGTGCGTCGGGAATCAGCAGCCGCCCGTCATCGATCACCTCGACGAAGCCCGGCTCGCCACCGCGCGGTGACGAGTCGAGCGTGCCGTCGGCCCCGGCGGTGGCCAGCACGACGTAGGGCGACAGGCCGATGAAGTTCCGGCAATGCCGATCGAGCACCGGCAACTGCTTGGCCAGTGCGCGGGGGTTCGGCGCACCGTAGAGCTCACGCAGTTGGGCAAGCGTCTCGATGGTCATCGCCGGGCCCGGTCAGGAAACCACCTGGGCCAGTTCGCCGTTCGCATAGCGCTGCACCATCGCCGCCAGCGACACCGGCTTGATCCGGCTGCCCTGCCCTTCGCAGCCGAACTGCCGATAGCGCTGCAGGCAGATTTCCCGGGCGGCTTCGCGGGCCGGCTTCAAGTATTCGCGCGGGTCGAACCTGGACGGGTTCTCGACGAAGAAGCGCCGGATCGCGGCCGTCATCGCCAGCCGGATGTCGGTGTCGATGTTGACCTTGCGCACACCGTACTTGATGGCCTCCTGGATCTCCTCGACCGGCACGCCATAGGTTTCCTTCATGTCGCCGCCATACTTGCGGATCTCGGCCAGCAACTCCTGCGGCACCGAAGACGAGCCGTGCATGACCAGGTGGGTGTTCGGGATCCGGGCGTGGATTTCCTTGATCCGGTCGATGGCGAGGATGTCACCGGTGGGCTTGCGGGTGAACTTGTAGGCGCCGTGGCTGGTGCCGATGGCGATCGCCAGGGCATCGACCTGGGTCTGGCGGACGAAGTCGGCCGCCTGCTCCGGGTCGGTGAGCAACTGCTCGCGGGTCATCGTGCCTTCGGCGCCGTGGCCGTCCTCCTTGTCGCCCTTCATGGTTTCGAGCGAGCCCAGCACGCCGAGTTCGCCCTCGACGGTCACGCCGACGGCGTGCGCCATGCCGACCACCTTGCGGGTCACGTCGACGTTGTACTCGTAGCTGGCAACGGTCTTGCCGTCATCCATCAGCGAGCCGTCCATCATGACCGACGAGAAGCCGAGGTCGATGGCGCCCTGGCAGATGGCCGGCGACTGGCCGTGGTCCTGGTGCATGACGACCGGCACCTTCGGATAGGCCTCGACGGCGGCCTGGATCAGGTGCTTGAGGAAGTCCTCGCCGGCGTATTTGCGCGCGCCGGCCGAGGCCTGCATGATGACCGGCGCATCGAGTTCGCTGGCGGCGCTCATGATGGCCTGGACCTGCTCCAGGTTATTGACGTTGAAGGCGGGAATCCCGTAGCCGTTCTCGGCAGCGTGGTCCAGCAACTGGCGCATCGAAACGAGGGCCATCTCAGATTCCTCCGGAAGTTTGCAATCTCGAAACCCGCTGATTATCGCCGATCGCGAGAAACGGATCCTGTTCAAACCGCACAGATCCTGGCAGTTACCGGGCAGCCGGGATCGACTAGAATCGGCTCCCCCCTCACACCGCTCGATCGACATGGCGCCTGCCCGCCCACCCCAGGCACGCGAGATCTTCAGCCGGGCAGGCTTCTGGCGCGGCTTCATGGCCGCCCAGCCGATCGCCTTCGGCCTGATCGCCTACGCCGTGGCTTTCGGGCTGCTGGCAAGCGCCGCCGGGTGGTCGGCCCTGGAGGCCGTGCTGATGAGCGCCACCGTCTTCTCCGGCTCGGCGCAAGTGGCGTCGGTCGGCGGCTGGGCCTCGGGCGCCGGCATCGGCGCCGTGGTGGTCACGGTGCTGATGCTCAACAGCCGCTACACGCTGCTCGGCGCCGCGCTGCGGCCCTGGCTCGGCCAGGCGTCGACGGTGCAGGCCTACGCAAGCCTCCATGTCATGGGCGATGCCAACTGGGCGCTGTCGATGAGGGCGCACGCAGCGGGTGAATCCGACGCCGCCTTCCTGTTCGGATCGGGTCTGGCCACCTTCCTGCCCTGGATCTGCGGCACGCTGGTCGGCGCGGCGATCGGCGACGTCTTCGCACGGCCCGAGGCCCTCGGCCTGGACTTCCTGCTGGTTGCGTTCTGTGCGGCGATGGCCGTCGGCATGGTCAAGACGGACAGCGACCTGAAACCCCTGCTGGCGGCCGTCATCGCCGCCGCCGCGGTCCACCTGGCCGGCTTCACCGGCTGGTCGGCCGTGGCCGCCGGCCTGGCCGGGATGGCCACGGCCTGGTTCAGCGCCGAGCCGACATCATGAGCTTTCGCCCCGAGCTGATTGCCTGGCTGGCCGCCCTGACGCTGGCCTCGTTCGCCTGCCGGGCCGCCGGCTTCTGGCTGATGCGCTTCGTGACGATGACCCCGCGGCTGGCCGCCGCCCAGCGCGCGGCGCCGCTGTGCGTGATGGTCGGCCTGGTCGTGCCGACGGCCCTGCAGGGCCGGCTGGCCGAAAGCGTGGGGCTGGCCGTGGTGGTCCTGATCGCCCGTCTGACGGGCAGCGACCTGAGCGCCGCGCTGGCCGGCGTGGCCGCGGTCGCCCTCGTCAGGGCGCTCTGACCAGGACCCTCTGACCAGGGCGATCCGATCAGGCGTGTTCACCCACCCGCACGATCTTCAGCGTGTTGGTGCCGCCCGACTTGCCGATCGGCTCGCCGATGGTGAGCACGATCAGGTCGCCGCGCTCGACGATGCCGGCTTCGAGCAGCCGCTGCTGGGCTTCGAGCAGCAGCGCCTCGCGCTCGCGCGCGTGGTAGTTCATCAGCAGCGGATGCACTTCGCGGTACAGGCACATCCGGCGCCGGCTCGACTCCAGCGGCGTCAGCGCATAGATCGGCACGCCTGAATCGAGCCGCGACATCCAGAGCGCGGTCGACCCGGATTCGGTCAGCGCCACGACTGCCTTCACCTTCATGTGGTGGGCGACGAACAGTGCGCTCATCGCGATCGACTGGTCGATGCGCGAGAAGCTGCGGTGCAGGAACTCCTTGTCGAAGGAACTGACCTCGGAGCGGTCGGCTTCGACGCAGACCCGGGCCATGGCCTCGATCGTCTCGACCGGATAGCGGCCGGCGGCGGTTTCGGCCGACAGCATCACCGCGTCGGTGCCGTCGAGCACCGCGTTGGCCACGTCCGAGACCTCGGCGCGGGTCGGCACCGGCGCCTCGATCATCGACTCCATCATCTGGGTGGCGGTGATCGTGATCCGGTTCAACTCGCGGGCCATGCGGATCATCCGCTTCTGCAGCGCCGGCACCGCGGCGTCGCCGACCTCCACTGCCAGGTCGCCGCGGGCGACCATGATGCCGTCGGAAGCCTGCAGGATCTCCTCGAGCTTGCCGATGGCCTCGTAGCGCTCGATCTTCGCGATCATCAAGGCCTTGCCGCCGGCGGCGCGCACCAGTTCGCGCGCCATGTACATGTCGGCCGCGTTCTTGGGGAAGGACACCGCGATGAAGTCCGCCTTGAAGGCGACCGCGGCCTTGATGTCCTCCATGTCCTTCGACGTGAGCGCCGGGGCCGACAGGCCGCCGCCCTGGCGGTTGATGCCCTTGCGGTTCGACAGGGTACCGCCCTGGGTGACCGTGCATTCGATGGTCGTTGCCGTGACCCGGTCGACCCGCATCATCATCCGGCCATCGTTGAGCAGCAGCGTATCGCCGGGCGCCACGTCGTTGACCAGTTCCGGGTAGTCGAGCCCGACCCGGCCCTGGTCGCCCAGCTCGCAGTCGACATCCAGGACGAATCGGTCGCCGACCGCCAGTTCGACCTGGCCATCGGCGAAACGGCCGATGCGGATCTTCGGCCCCTGCAGGTCGGCCAGCACACCGACGCCCCGCCCCAGGCGCTCGGCCGTCTCGCGGACCAGGCCGACGACCCGCGTATGCTCGTCGGCCGAGCCATGGGAGAAATTGACGCGAACGACATCGACGCCGGCCCGGAGCATGCGCTCGAGGACGACCGGATCGTTCGAGGCGGGACCCAGCGTCGCGACGATCTTGGTCGCGCGCGGCACAGGTATGAACATGGATGGCTGCCTCGTGATCGTTATCGGGGGGATGCGGATCCAGCCATCCTACCCGAGAGCGAGCCGTCAGAGCGAGCCTGCGCGCTCGGCGAGCGCCGCCACGGCCGGCAGGGTCCGGCCTTCGAGAAATTCGAGGAAAGCGCCCCCGCCTGTCGAGATGTAGTCGATCTGGTCGGCGATGCCGAACTTCGCGATCGCAGCCAGCGTGTCGCCACCGCCTGCAATCGAGAAGGCCGGCGATTGTGCGATCGCCCGGGCAATGGCCTCGGTGCCGGCGCTGAATGCGGCGAACTCGAAGACACCGACCGGCCCGTTCCAGACGATGGTGCCGGCCTGGCCGAGCCCGGCAGCCAGCTGGCCGGCCGTCTGCGGCCCGATGTCGAGGATCAGGTCGTCGTCGGCAACCTCGGTCGCCGCCTTGATCTGCGCCTGGGCGTCGGCCGAGAAGGTTTTCGCGCAGACCACGTCGACCGGAATCGGCACCTGCGCGCCGCGCCCGGCCATCAGATCGATGATCGCCCTGGCCTCGCCGACCAGTTCACGCTCGGCCAGCGACTGGCCGATCGGCAGGCCGGCGGCCAGCATGAAGGTGTTGGCGATGCCCCCGCCGACGATCAGGCGATCGACCCGCTGCGCCAGCGACTTCAGGATGGTGAGCTTGGTCGAGACCTTGGCGCCGGCCACGATCGCCACCAGCGGCCGGCGGGGCTCATCCAGGGCACGCCCCAGCGCGTCGAGTTCGGCCGCCAGCAGCGGCCCGGCACAGGCCACCGGCGCGAAGCGGGCGATCCCGTGCGTGGTGGCCTCGGCACGGTGGGCGGTGCCGAAGGCGTCGTTGACGTAGACGTCGCACAGCGCGGCCATCTTGCGGGCCAGTGGCTCGTCGTTCTTCTTCTCGCCCTTGTTCAGGCGGCAGTTCTCGAGCACCACCAGCTCGCCCGGGGCAATGGCGAAACCGCCGTCGACCCAGTCGCTCACCAGCCGCGCTTCACGGCCGAGCAACTCGCCCAGCCGCTGCGCAACCGGCGCCAGCGAGTCCTCGGGACGCGGCTGGCCCTCGGTGGGCCGCCCCAGGTGCGAGGTGACCATCACGGCGGCGCCGGCCGCCAGGCTGTGCCGGATCGCGGGCAGCGAGGCGCGGATCCGGGTGTCGTCGACGATCGCGCCGCGCGCATCCTGCGGAACGTTGAGATCGGCCCGGATGAAGACCCGCCTGCCCTTCAGGTCGAGGTCTTCGAGACGCCTGAACTGCATCACCTGGCGCCGACCAGGGCGACGGTGGTGTCGAGCATCCGGTTCGAAAAACCCCACTCGTTGTCGTACCAGCTGCTGACCTTGACCAGCCGGCCGGAAACCTTGGTCAGCGTCGCGTCGTAGGTGCTGGAGGCCGGGTTGTGGTTGAAGTCGACCGACACCAGCGGCGCATCGCTGTAGGCCAGCACGCCCTTCATCGGGCCGTCGGCCGCCGCCTTGAGGACCGTGTTGATCTCGTCGACCGAGGTGTCGCGCGCGGCCACGAAGGACAGGTCGACGATCGACACGTTGATGGTCGGCACCCGCATCGCGTAGCCGTCGAGCCGGCCGTCGAGCTCGGGCAACACGAGGCCGACCGCGGCGGCCGCGCCGGTCTTGGTCGGGATCATCGACATCGTCGCCGAACGCGCCCGGCGCAGATCCTCGTGATAGACGTCGGTGAGCACCTGGTCGTTGGTATAGGCGTGGATCGTCGTCATCAGGCCGCTCTCGATGCCGATGGCGTCGTGCAGCGCCTTGGCCAGCGGCGCCAGGCAGTTGGTCGTGCACGAGGCGTTCGAGATCACCGTGTGCGAGGCGCGCAGCACGTCGTGGTTGACGCCGTAGACCACCGTCGCATCGACGTCCTTGCCACCCGGCGCCGAGATGATGACCTTCTTCGCGCCGCCCTTCAGGTGCGCCGATGCCTTTTCCTTGCTGGCGAAGAAGCCCGTGCATTCGAGCACCACGTCGACGCCGAGCTCGCCCCAGGGCAGCGTAGCCGGATCGCGCTTGGCCAGTACCTGGATCCGGTCGCCGTTGACGACGATCGAATCGCCGTCGACCGCCACGGTGCCCGGGAAGCGGCCGTGGGCCGTGTCGTACTGGGTCAGGTGGGCGTTGATCTTCGCATCACCGAGGTCGTTGATCGCGACGATCTCGATCGGATGCCGCTTGCCGCCCTCGTAATGGGCCCGCAGGATGTTCCGGCCGATGCGGCCGTAGCCGTTGATCGCTACTCGAATGGTCATGGCAGTCTTTCCAGGAGATTGAGAACGTGAGGGAATCGGTGAGGCTTCGGGAATCGGCCTGGCCTGGTCAGGCCTGCTCGGGTCTGGCCAGCACGCCGCGCACCGTTTCGGCCAGCTTCTCGGCAGTGAACCCGAAGTGCCGGAACAGGTCGCCGGCCGGGGCCGACTCGCCGAAGCTGTCCAGGCCGAGCACGGCATCGCAGCGATACTTCCACCAGAAATCGCTGACCCCGGCTTCGACGGCCACCCGCCGCAGCCCCCGGGGCAGCACGGCGTTCTTCCAGGCCGTGTCCTGACGGTCGAACAGGTTGGTGCAGGGCATCGAGACGATGCGCACCTCGATGCCGTCGGCGGCCAGCAGCTCGCGCGCCGCCAGCGCCAGCCCGACCTCGGAGCCGGTGGCGATGATGATGGCCTGCGCGGCTTCGGCATCGCGCAGCACGTAGCCGCCGCGCCGGATCGCGTCGATCTGGCCTTCCGAGCGCGTCACGAAGGGCACCGCCTGGCGCGTGAACAGCAGCGCGCCCGGACCGTCGGCGCGCATGATCGCCTCGGACCAGGCGATGATGCTCTCGACCGGATCGCAGGGCCGCCAGACGTCCAGGTTCGGGATCAGCCGCAGCGAGGCTGCGTGCTCGACCGCCTGGTGCGTCGGACCATCCTCGCCCAGCCCGATCGAGTCGTGGGTGTAGACGAAGATCACCCGCTGCTTCATCAGCGCCGCCATGCGCAGCGCATTGCGGGCGTAGTCGGAGAAGGTCAGGAAGGTGCCGCCGTACGGGATGAAGCCGCCGTGCAGCGCCAGGCCGTTGAGCATCGCGCTCATGCCGAATTCGCGCACGCCGAAATTGATGTGGCGGGCGTCACCGGCGGGCGCGTCGCTGCGCAGCGCGACCGCGCCCTTGAAGTCGGTCAGATTGCTGCCGGTCAGGTCGGCCGAACCGCCGACCAGCTCCGGCACGGCCGGTCCGAAATGATTCAGCGCGTTCTGCGAAGCCTTGCGGGTGGCGATCGATTCGCCCTTGGCCAGGGCTTCGGCCAGGGCGGCATCGAGCGCGTCGTCGAAGCTGGCGGGCAGCTGGCCGCTCATGCGCCGCTCGAACTCGGCGGCCAGCTCCGGATAGCGGGCCGCGTAATCGTCGAACAGCGTCTGCCAGGCTGCTTCACGGGCCGCACCGTCGGCGCGGGCGTCCCAGGCGGCGCGGACTGCGGCGGGGATCTCGAACGGCGGATGGGGCCAGCCGATCGCCGCGCGGGTCGCCGCGATCTCGTCCTTGCCGAGCGGCTCGCCATGCGCCTTGGCCGTATCGACCCGGTTCGGCGAACCCTTGCCGATATGCGTGCGGCACTGGATCAGGGTCGGCGCGAACACGCCGTCGCGACCCCTGGCCGCCCAGTCGCGCGCCGTTGCGATCGCGGCATCGAGCGCCGCCACGTCATGGCCGTCGACGTCGGCAATCACGTGCCAGCCGTAGGCCTGGAAGCGGCGTACCGTGTCGTCGCCGAACCAGTGGCGCACTTCGCCGTCGATCGAGATGCCGTTGTCGTCGTACAGCACGACGAGCCTGGCCAGCTTGAGTGTGCCGGCCAGCGAACAGACCTCGTGCGAGATGCCTTCCATCAGGCAACCGTCGCCGGCGAACACCCAGGTCAGGTGGTCGACGATCGCAAAACCCTCGCGGTTGAAGCGGTCGGCCAGCATCTTCTCGGCCAGCGCCATGCCGACCGCGTTGGCCAGCCCCTGGCCGAGCGGACCGGTGGTCGTTTCCACGCCCGGCGTCACGCCCACTTCGGGGTGCCCGGGCGTCTTCGAGTGCAGCTTGCGGAAGTTGCGCAGCTCATCGATGGACAGGCCGTAGCCGGTCAGATGCAGCAGCGCGTACAGCAGCATCGAGCCATGGCCATTGGACAGCACGAAGCGGTCGCGGTCGGCCCAGTGCGGATTGGCCGGGTTGTGTTTCAGGTGACGCGACCACAGCGCCAGCGCGACCTCGGCCATCCCCATCGGCATGCCCGGATGGCCCGAATTGGCCTGCTGGACGGCGTCCATCGCCAGGGCCCGGATCGCACCGGCCATCTCGGCCGCACTGGGACTGCCTTGGGGATTGCGCTCGGGATTGCGCTCGGAGTTGCGCATACCTGCTTCCTTGGTCGAAATTCGGGGAACGTCCGGGCACGGCCCGGCGCACCGGATCAAACCCTTGATTCTAGCAAACGCCCTCGGGAGACCGTCCTGGAAGGATGCCTCGGTTTGATACAATTTGCGGTTTTCCGGTTGATCTGATCATGCAGGGATTGCATCTGACCGCCGATCTGTACGGATGCCAGTGCGACGCGTCCCTGCTGATCGAAGCGGATTCTCTGGCCCGGCTCTGCCGCCAGGCAGTGGCCGATGCCGGCCTGACCATCGTCGACGAGAAATTCTTCACCTTTCCCGACTGGGACGGACAGCCGGGCGGTGTCACCGGCGCGGTCCTGCTCGCCGAGTCGCATCTGGCCCTCCACACCTGGCCCGAGCGCAACGGCGTCACGCTCGACGTCTACGTCTGCAATTTCTCGACCGACAATTCGCCGAAGGCCGAACAGCTGCTCGACGACCTGATCGTTGCCTTCGCCCCGCACCAGCAGAACACCAACCGCATCCTGCGCGGCTCCAGCGATCCGGACAGCCGCGCCGACGAACTGCTGCTCGAATGGGTGAATCCGGACGCCGCCTATGGCTTCCGGGTAAGCCGCCGACTCGAGACGGTCCGCACCCCCTACCAGCTGCTCGAGGTCTTCGAGACGCCGCAGTGGGGCAGGCTGTTCCGTCTCGACGGCCGCTACATGACTTCCGAGCGCGACGAGTTCTACTACCACGAGCCGATCGTGCACACGGCCGCGCTGACCCACCCGGCCCCGCGCTCGGCGCTGGTGATCGGGGGTGGCGACGGCGGTTCCAGCGAAGAACTGCTCAAGCACCCGACGATGCAGCGGGTCGTGATGGCCGAGCTCGACGGCGAGGTCGTGCGCATGGCGCGCCAGCACCTCGGGAAGGTGCACCGTGGCGCCTTCGACGATCCGCGGCTGCAACTCGAGATCGGCGACGGCCGCCAGCATGTCGAACGCCTGGCCGCCGACCCCGACGGCGAACGCTTCGACCTGGTCGTCCTCGACCTGACCGATCCCGACACGCCTGCCCACGCGCTGTACACGCGCGAGTTCTTTGCGCTGCTCAAGCAGGTGCTCGCACCGGGCGGGGCCGTCACGCTGCACATCGGTTCGCCGGTCTACACGACCGAACTGGTCACGCGGCTGTGCTCCGACCTGCGCGCCGTGTTCGGCATCGTGCGCCCGTTCGGCCTGTACGTTCCACTGTACGGCAGCTACTGGGGCATGGCCTGCGCCTCCGACACGCTCGATCCGCTCGCGCTCGACCCGACGGGCGCCGAACAGCGGATCGCCGAGCGCGGGATCGCCGACCTGCAGTACTACAACGGCGACGTGCACCGGGCGCTGTTCGCGCTGCCGAACTTCTACCGCAAGCTGGTCGGCTGAGCAGGCCTGGACCGACCGGCCCTGCGCTCCGACCTGCCCCGCCCTCTCGCCCCATCCGCCGGCAAGCGCTGACATGGCTCTGACCCGCGTGCTGTTCGATCCAGAGGATGGCCATCCGGGGGCCGGCCATCCGGGGGCCGGCCATCCGGGGGCCGGCCGTCCGGGAGCCGGCGCCACGCCGCTGGCACCCGGGGCGCTGCTCACCCTCGACCCCCGACGCTCGCATCACCTGGCACGGGTGCTGCGGCTGGCGCCGGGAGCGGTGCTCGAGGTTTTCGACGGACAGGGCCGGCGTTTCGCCGCGCGGCTGACCCGGGCCGACCCGAAAGCCTGTCTGGTGCAGCTCGAACAGCGACTCGAGCGCGACACCGAAAGCCCGCTGCCGATCACGCTGGCGCAATGCCTGTCGAGCGCCGACCGGATGGACTGGACGATCGAGAAAGCCGTCGAACTGGGCGTGCACGCCATCGCGCCGCTGGCCTCGGCGCGCGCCCAGACCCGGCTGACGGCCGAACGGGCAGCGCGCCGGATCGAACACTGGCAGCGAATCATCGAGGCGGCCTGCATGCAGTGCGACCGCGCCCGGCTGCCGACACTGGCCCCGATCCGCCCGTTCGCCGAGTTCGTCACCGCGCCTGCCGGCGGGGCCCGCCGTTTCGTGCTCTCACCGGGAGCCGCCACGCCGCTGGCCCGGGTCGGCCTCGCAGCACAGACCCCGGATCCGGTCGTGCTGCTGGTCGGTCCCGAATCCGGGTTCAGCGATGCCGAGCGGGCGCAGGCGGTAAGCGCCGGTTTCGAGGCCGTTTCGCTGGGCCCGCGCGTGCTGCGCACCGAAACCGCGGGCCTGGCCGCGATCGCGGTGCTTCAGGCCCTGGCCGGAGACTTCCGAACGGCCGCCCCACCCACCGAATAGAAGACCCGGAAGGCGGTGTCCTGGTCGTAGAAGAAGTCGGCCGCATCGCGAAAGACGTCGAGCAGCGCATTGCGCTGCTCGCGCCCGTAGCCCTCGCAGTCGGGCAGATTCCTGAGGATCACCAGGAATCCCGGCTGCTCGGCATCCGACAGCGGCTTCAGGTCGGTGACGCAGTCGTACAGGGCGTCGAGGTTGCCGCCGAAATACGCAGGGAAGGCGAACGCCTCCGCGATGGCGGCCAGCACGTCCTCGCGGCCGGTGGCCCCGGCGAAGTCGACGGCCAGCAGGCGCTGGTCGGCACGTTCGGCAGCCCGCCTCAGCGAGTCGCCGTCGTAGGCGTCGAGCGGCAATACGGCATGAGGCGGGATGTTGCTCAAGGCACCCATCTTCTCACTCCCTGATCCGCCTGGAGCTGCGGTAGTGATCGTCGGTGTACCAGAAGACAGCGTCGGTACGGGGATTGCCACCGACGACGATCCGGCGCGCGCCGCGATCTCGCGCACCCGGGGTCGGCACCGTGTATTCCTTGTAGTGACCGCGCGGCTTGGCGGGCAGCAGGCGCTCGCGGTTGAAGAAGGTCGTGCCGTCCCGGGCATAGGGAAAAGGCCCGCCCCGGAGGATCAGCGCGTGAACCTGCCGGGCTTCGGGCGGCAGCGCCGCCAGCGCAACCACGCCGGGATCGAGCAGATCCCGGCTTTCGACGCGCGGCGAGCAGGCGCTGGCGATGACGGCCAGGACCAGACACAGGACAGCGAGCAGCCGGTTCGGATTCATGCGGGCATGGTAAACGGCTTCCGCGCCCCAGGGAACGGATGGCCCGGATCGGCGCGACCCTGCCTCGCCGTCGCTGCGCTCAGCCGTTGCCCTGGCGCCGCTCGGCGCCGGCGACGATACCGGCAATGCTGCGCTCGACCGCGCCGCTGGCCGTCGCCCGCTGGGCCCGGCCGGCCGCAAACCAGCGGGCGAACTCGGCCCGGCGAACGGCCCGCGCAACGTCCGGGAAACGGGTCAGGACGAACAGCCGGCGCGCCGGGTCGAGCCATGAAATCCGGAACGGACGGCGCACCCCATCGGCTTCGAGCACGTCGATGATGTCGCCGCGTTCCAGTTCGGCGAGCATGGCCGACACGGCCGGCGATACGGCGCCGTCGTCGATCACCGGCCGGATCGGGCGCATCGCCGGCGCAGCCGTCCGCACCATGCCGGGGCGCTCGTTCTTGGCCTGCTGGATCACCTCGGTGTGGGCCTTCAGCAAGGCATTCATGAACTGCTCCTCGTCGGCCGCTTCGAGGCCCACCAGGGCGAAGCCGCGTTTGAGCTCGCCGATCAGGCTGGGCAGCAGGGCGGCCAGCCGGGGCACCTCGTCGGAAGTCTTGGGCGCCACGCTCCACAGCAACTGATCGGCGCAGGCCAGCGCATCGGCCCAGCCCTGCTCACCGACATCGACACGGGTGGCGGCGAGCACACGGCTCCAGTGCTGTTCGAGGAAATCACCCAGAAAGGGTGCCACGCCGCCGGCGGTGCGGGCCAGCATCTCGGCACGCGCCTGCTCCTGGGCCACGGCCAGGGCTTCAAGGCGCTGCAGCTGCTGGCCCAGCGCGGAGTCGCGCTCCTCACGCCGCTTTGCTTCGGCGGCCAGCAGCAGGTCGAGCCGCGCGGCGGCATCATCGAAAACGGACAGCTCGTTGTCGAAGCTCACCAGCAGCCAGTCGACCAGTTCGGCCAGCCCGATGACCAGGGGCGCTTCCGGCCCGACATCGACGTCCGGATCACTGCTGGCTCGGCAAACCGCTTCGAGCAAGCGGCGCATCGGGTGTTCACGGCGGGCGAAGAAACTGCGATCGAGCAGCGCCGTCTTGACAGCAACCACCTGCAGCCGCAGCAGTTGCTGCTTGACCGGGTCGGACAAGCGACGGTCGGCGTAGAGCTGATCGAACAGCTGGGCCACCATTTCGATGGTCAGCTGGTCGAGCGGCGAACCGTTGATGCGCCCCTGTTCGAGCAGTTCGCTGGCGCCATGCACCAGGCCGACCGACTGGATCGCATGCAAGGCCTGCATCAGTTCGGGCGGCGCAGCCGGCGCTGCGGCCACCGCCGCCCCGTAGCGGCCGGGATCGGCAAGCATGCGAACGACGGCCTGCCGGGTCTGCGGCGACCCCTGGGCCAGCGAAGCGATCAGCCCGCTGGCCGAGCCGGCTGCGGCAGCACCCGACGCTGCAAGCTGGCCCGGTGCGGGCTCACCGCCGCCGAACGTGCCGCCGCCGGCCTGGCCCGGGGCCGCGCCGGCCTGGCCACCCGACCCTGCGGTCGTCCCGTGGCCACCGACACCAGCGCCTCCCCCGGAACCGGAGCCGAAACCGCCCGGACCACCCGAACCGCCATGACCCTGACCGCCCGCACCGTGGCCACCCTGGCCGGCACCGGCCTGACCGCCTTGCGGCCCCGCACCAGCGGCCCGACCGCTGCGCGCCGGAAAGGCCCCGCCGAAACCCGGTGACACCGGCGCCGGGTCCTGCGCAGCAACGATCCGCGGCCGGATCCGGGGCAGCACGTGTTCGGTGCGCAGGCGCTCGTTGACCGAAGCGTAGATCGCGCCGAGATTCGACGAAACGTAGGGCTCCAGCGCGTCGAGCAGCGCATCGCGGACCCCTGGCTCGGCCTCGAGCTGGACCAGCGTGCGCCGCAGGGCTTCGAAGACCGCTTCGGGTGCGGCCGGATGCCGGGCCTCGTCGAACCATTCGCCGGCCGCCAGCACGCCCAGCCGGGCGCGCACGCCCAGCACTTCGTCCGGGTCGAGCTTGCTGCGGGCACGCTGGACAATCCGGTCGATCGCGATCCGTTCCTCGATGACGCTGTCGTCGACCAGGGCCAGTCCGCCGGACAGCGACTGCGCGCCCTCGTCGGTCTCGCCGTGGGAACGGCGCACGAAGACGTCGGCAAAGAACTCCCGGAAACTCGACCGGATCTCACTCTGGCGGGCTCTGACCAGTGACACCGCATCGAGCAGCCCCTGCTGGATCTCGGGATTCCAGCTGCGCAGCGCCAGCGCGGTCAACTCGTCGCCAACCTTCGTCAGGGCCTGCGCAATCGCGTCGGACAACCGGGCGATGACCAGTTGCTGACATTCTTGCAAGAGTTCGGTGCGCCGCGCCGGATCGATGGGCGCTTCGGCGTCACGCTCGTCGTTCGCGGCCTGACCGCCAGCTTGCGCCACGGGCATGAGAGGGGTTTCTAGGGTCGAGAATGGACCCCGACCCTAAACGCGCGCCCGCGCAGGCGTCAACTGCCGGACCGCCGGACGGCGGCCGGCGGCCGTCGCACGCGGGAGGCTGCAGGCCCGCCGACGGCCGGTCAGCCGCGGGCGCTGGCGTCGACCACCGCCCAGGCCGTCATGTTGACGATCCGCCGGACGGTCGCCGAGGCCGTCAGGATATGCACCGGGCGGGCCGCCCCGAGCAGCACCGGACCGATCGCCACATTGTGGCCGGCCGCGGTCTTGAGCAGGTTGTAGGCAATGTTGGCGGCATCGATGCCCGGCAGCACCAGCAGGTTGGCTTCGCCCGACAAGGTCGAGCGGGGCATGATGCGGCTGCGCAGCTCACTGTCCAGGGCCGTGTCGCCGTGCATCTCGCCATCGACCTCGAGGTCGGGGGCGCGCTCGCGCAGCAGCGCCAGCGCCTCGCGCATCTTCAGCGCGCTGGGCTGGTTCGAGGTGCCGAAGTTCGAGTGCGAGAGCAGCGCCACCTTGGGCTTGATACCGAAACGCAACAGTTCGTCGGCCGCCAGATGGGCGATCTCGGCCAGTTCGGCCGCGCTGGGGTCGACGTTCACATGCGTGTCGACCAGGGTGACCTGCCGGTTCGGCAGCATCAGCGTGTTCATCGCCGCATAGACGCTGGCGCCGGGCCGCCGGCCGATCACCTGGTCGATGTAGTGCAGGTGCAGCGAATAGTTGCCGAAGGCGCCACAGATCATGCCGTCGGCGTCGCCCATCTGGATCATCATCGCGCCGATCAGCGTCAGGCGGCGGCGCATCTCGATCTGGGCAAACTGCTCGGTGACGCCCTTGCGGTCGGTCAGCCGGTGGTACTCGCGCCAGTAGCGGGCATAGCGCTCATCCCAGTCGGGGTTGACGATCTCGAAGTCGACCCCCGGCCGGATCCTCAGGCCGTAGCGCTGCAGCCTCTGCTCGATGATCGCCGGCCGGCCGACCAGCAGCGGCTGCGCGAGATTCTCGTCGACGACCACCTGGACGGCCCGGAGCACGCGCTCGTCCTCGCCCTCGGCGTAGACGATCCGCTGGTTGGGTTCGCGCCGGGCGCTCGCGAAGATCGGCTTCATGAAGTTGCCCGAGTGGTAGACGAACTGCTCGAGCTGGGACCGGTAGGCGTCGAAGTCGGTGATCGGGCGGGTCGCCACGCCACTGTCCATCGCGGCGCGGGCAACCGCGGACGCGATCCTGACGATCAGGCGCGGATCGAAGGGCTTGGGGATCAGGTACTCGGGCCCGAAGGCGCCGACCGTTCCATAAGCGGCCGTGACCACCTCGCTGGACTCGGCGCGGGCCAGGCCGGCCACTGCGTGCACCGCGGCCACCTCCATCGCCCGGGTGATCGAGGTGGCGCCGACGTCGAGCGCGCCGCGGAAGATGAACGGAAAGCACAGGACGTTGTTGACCTGGTTCGGATAATCGGTGCGCCCGGTCGCGATCACGGCATCGTCGCGCACCGCCTGGACGTCCTCGGGCAGGATCTCCGGATTCGGGTTGGCCAGCGCGAACACCAGCGGGCGCGGCGCCATCCGGGCAACCATTTCCTGCTTGAGCACACCGCCGGCCGACAGGCCCAGGAACACGTCGGCACCGTCGATGATCTCGCCCAGCGTGCGCTGCGCGGTCTTCTGCGCGAACGCCTCCTTGGCCGGGTCCATCAACTCGGTGCGGCCTTCGTAGACCACGCCGGCAATGTCGGCCACCCAGATGTTCTCGCGCTTCAGGCCCAGTTCGACGAGCAGTTGCAGGCAGGCCAGCGCCGCCGCGCCGGCGCCGCTGCAGACCAGGCGGACGTCTTCGATCCGCTTGCCGACGACCTCCAGCCCGTTGAGCAGCGCCGCTCCCACGACGATCGCCGTGCCGTGCTGGTCGTCATGAAAGACCGGAATCCGCAGCCGCTCGCGCAGCTTGCGCTCGACGACGAAGCAGTCGGGGGCCTTGATGTCCTCCAGATTGATCGCGCCGAAGGTCGGCTCGAGCGCGGCAATCAGCTCGACCAGGCGATCGGGATCGTCCTCGGCCAGTTCGAGGTCGAAGACGTCGATGCCGGCGAACTTCTTGAACAGAACCGCCTTGCCTTCCATCACCGGCTTGGAAGCCAGCGGCCCGATGTTGCCCAGCCCGAGCACGGCCGTGCCGTTGGTCACCACGCCGACCAGATTGCCGCGGCTGGTGTAGCGGAAGACGTTGGCCGGATCGGCGACGATCTCGTGGCAGGCGGCCGCAACACCGGGCGAATAGGCGAGCGCCAGATCGCGCTGGCTGACCAGCTGCTTGGTCGGGGTGACCGACAGTTTTCCAGGGCGGCCGTGCTCGTGGTATTCGAGGGCGGCTTTCTTCAGGGCGGGATCCATCGGAGTGGTCATCCGGAGAGCGGGTTGAGCGCGCAACGCGGGGCAGACAGCATACCCCGCCGGGGCCTGTTCACACTACGCCAGCGCGCGCGCCAGTACGACGGCAACGTGCACGGCCTGGCGCTGCGCGCCGTCGGCAATCTGGTGCCGGCAACTGGTGCCGTCGGCAACCACCAGCACCCCGTCACCGGCCTCGCGCACCGCCGGCAGCAGCGACAGCTCGCCCATCTTCATCGAGACCTCGTAGTGCTCGGCCTCGAAGCCGAAGGCGCCGGCCATGCCGCAGCAGCTCGATTCGACGGTCTGGACCGTGAGCTCGGGGATCAGTCCGAGCACGGTCTCGACCGGACGCATCGCATCGAAGGCCTTCTGGTGGCAATGGCCGTGCAGCAGCGCGCGCCGCTCGGGCAAGGCCTTCAACGGCAGCGACAAGCGGCCCGCCCCATGCTCGCGGGCCAGGAACTCCTCGAACAGCAGCGCCTGACCGGCCAGCCGGCGAGCAGCCTCGCCCAGCCCCATGACGAGGAATTCGTCGCGCATCGTCAGCAGGCATGAGGGCTCGAGCCCGACCACCGGCACGCCGCGCTCGATGAAGGGCGCCAGCGCCGTCAGCGTGCGCTGCGCCTCGGCGCGCGCCTCGTCGACCAGGCCGGCGGCCAGGAAACTGCGTCCGCAGCAAAGCGGCCGCGACGGTTCGGCCCCGGCCGCCGCCCGCGCCACGTGCACGCGGTAGCCCGCCGCCCGCAGCACCTTGTGGGCGGCGCGCAGATTGTCCGGTTCGAACCAGTTGTCGAAGGTGTCGGCCCACAGCACCACTTCGCCGGCAACCGGGGCGCCGGAGTCCTGCGCCGCGGCATCGAGCCCGCGGTCGTCGGTGAACGGGTCGCCGCGCCAGCGCGGCAGGCTGCGCCGGGCCGACAGCCCCAGCAGTTTCTCCGACAGTGCCGCCGCACCGGGCAGTACGTCGCGCAGATTGAGCAGGCCGCGCAGCCGCGAGGCCCAGCGTGCGTAGCGCGGCAGATAAGCAATCAGCCGGTCCTTCAGCCGCAGGCCGTGCCGCCGGGTCCAGTGGTGCTGGAACTCGATCTTCATCCGCGCCATGTCGACGCCGGTGGGGCAGTCGCGCTTGCAGCCCTTGCAGCCCACGCACAGATCCATCGCCTCGCGCATCGCCGGCGAAGTCAGCGCATCAGGGCCGAGCAACCCCGACAGGGCCAGCCGCAAGGTGTTCGCGCGCCCGCGCGTCAGATGCTGCTCGTTTTGCGTCACCCGCCAGCTCGGACACATGGTGCCGGCGTCGAACTTGCGGCAATGCCCGTTGTTGTTGCACATCTCGACGGCCTTCGCGAAGCCTCTGGCCGGATCGGCGCCCGAGCCCGGCGCCCCGACCTGCTCGGTGACCGGATCGGCGACCACGTCCCAGGCCGACCAGTCGAGCGCGGTGTCCAGCGGCAGCGCGGTGTGCCCCGGCGGGTAGCGGAACAGGCGGCTGTCGTCCATCTTCGTCGAGCGCACGATCTTGCCCGGATTCATCAGGCCGGCCGGATCGAACAGGTCCTTGACCTCCTCGAAGGCGCGGGTCAGCCGCTCGCCGAACTGCCAGGCGACCCATTCGCTGCGCACCAGACCGTCGCCGTGCTCGCCGGAAAACGCGCCCTTGTACTCACGGACCATGGCCGCCGCCTCTTCGGCGATCGCGCGCATCCTGGCGGCGCCATCGCGCCGCATGTCGAGGATGGGCCGCACGTGCAGGGTGCCGACCGAGGCGTGCGCATACCAGGTGCCGCGCGTGCCGTGCCGGGCGAAGACTTCGGTGAGCCGGCTGGTGTACTCGCCCAGGTGTTCGAGCGGCACGGCGCAGTCTTCGATGAACGACACCGGCTTGCCGTCGCCGCGCAGCGACATCATGATGTTCAGGCCCGCCTTGCGGACATCCCACAGCGCCTTCTGCGCCTTCTCGTCGGGCATCTCGACGACCGCGCCCGGCAATCCGAGGTCGGCCACCAGTTCGACCAGCTGCGCGAGCCGGCCCAGCAGCGGCGCCCGCTCCTCGCCGGCGAACTCGACCAGCAGGATCGCCTCGGGCAGCTTGCCGTCACGCTCGATCAGCGCGCGGTCGATCGTCGGCCGGAACACCGGATTGGCCCGCGACAGCTCGATCATCGTGCGGTCGACCAGTTCGACGGCGGTCGGTCCGAGCTTGACGATGTGCTGGGCACTGTCCATCGCCGCCCGGAAAGTCGGGAAGTTGACGACGCCGAGCACCTTCGCCCTGGGCAGCGGCGAGAGCGCGAGTGTCAGACGCTTGAAACAGGCGAGCGTGCCTTCGGAGCCGACCAGCAGATGGGCCAGGTTCACCGAGCCGTCGGGCGTGTAGGGCCGCTCGGACTGCGGATGAAAGACGTCGAGGTTGTAGCCGCCGACCCGCCGCATCACCTTGGGCCAGACCCGTTCGATCTCGTCGCGCTCGCGGGCTGCAATCGAGAACAAGCGGGACGCCAGCTCGCCGCCCCGGCCCGTGCTCATCGGCCGCCGGTCATTGATTCCGAAAGGCCCGAAGCGCTCGACGGTTCCGTCGGAGAGGATCGCCTCGATGGCGCGCACGTTGTGCACCATGTTGCCGTAGGCGATCGAACGCGAACCGCAGGAGTTGTTGCCTGCCATGCCACCGATCGTGGCCTGGGCCGAGGTCGAGACGTCGACCGGAAACCACAGACCGTGCGGCTTCAGCCAGGCGTTCAGGTGATCGAGCACGATCCCGGGCTGCACCTCGACGCTGCGGGCCTCGGCGTCGAAGGAAATCACCTCGTTCAGATGCCGGCTGTTGTCGATGACCAGGGCCTCGCCGACCGTCTGGCCGCACTGGCTGGTGCCGGCGCCGCGGGGCAGGATCGGCACCTTCATCTCGCGCGCGAGGTCGATGGCGGCGATGACGTCGGTCTCGTCGGCCGGCACCACGACGCCGACCGGGTCGACCTGGTAGATCGATGCATCGGTGGCGTAGCGCCCGCGCGAGGCGGCGTCGAACAGGACCTGGCCGCGCAGCACACGGCGCAGGCGCTGGGCAAGGCGGCTGTTCTCGGGCGAGGCGGCGCGCAGCACCCGGTTGGCGATCGGAGCGTTCATAGGGAGTCTGTCTGGTTGAGCGGCCACTGTTCGAGCACCGCGTCACGCTTGTTGCGCAGATGGGTTTCGAGCACGTTCCGCAATGCAGGGCCGTCGCCGCTGGCCAGCGCCTCGAGCATCTGCTGATGCTCGAGCACGGCCTGATCCCATTTGGTGTGATTGAAGTTCGAGCGAAAGCGCAGGTTCTGGATTCGCGTGTTGATGCTGTCGTAGGTCTCGGCGAGCATGTCGTTGCGCGCACACCGGCTGATGGCCAGGTGAATGCGGCGGTTCAGATCGTAATAGCGCGGCAGGTCGCGGCGGGCGTGCGCCGCCAGCATCTCGAAGTGCAGCGCCCGGATCGCCGCCAGATCGGCCTCGGTGCGCCGCTCGGCGGCCAGCATCCCCGCCAGCCCCTCGAGTGCCCCCATCAACTCGAACAACTGCTCGACATCGGCCCGCGACGGGGCCGCCACGCTGGCGCCACGATTCGGATTGAGTTCGACCAGGCGCTGCGCCGCCAGCACCTTGAACGCTTCGCGCAGCGGCGTGCGAGACACCCGCAGGCGCTCGCTCAGCACGCGCTCGTTCAGGCGAGCGCCGGGCGCGAGCGCCCCCTCGGTGATCATCAGCCGCAGGCGGTCGGCAACCTCCTCGTGCAGCGGGCGACGATCGATTTCGATGGACTGAATGACGGGATTTTGCATACCAAATGCGATTCGATTCCCGAGAACGCATCAGATCGTTCACAGGAGGCGGCTCGGGGAGTTGCTTTTCCGAACTTTTGCATACAAAATTCGAATAATCAAGGTTTTCCGACTGCTGTTTTTTCCGATCCCTGTTTTTCCGACTCCGGTGACCCGCGGTTGCCAGCCACGGGTTCCGATCACTTCTCGCGAGGCTCCGATGAAACTTGCCAATGGGCTGGCACTGAACAGCCATCCGTCCGGCCGTCACTTCCTGCAGATCCCCGGACCGAGCACGGTGCCCGACCGGATCCTGCGTGCCATGGACTACCCGACCATCGACCACCGCGGGCCGGAGTTCCAGGCCCTGGGTCGCTCGGTGCTGGCCGGCATCCGCAAGATCTTCCGCACCGAGGGCAACGTCGTCATCTACCCGGCCTCGGGCACCGGCGCCTGGGAAGCGGCACTGGTCAATACGCTGTCGCCGGGCGACACGGTCCTGATGGCCGAAACCGGGCACTTCGCAGCCCTCTGGAAGCGGCTCGCCGAGCGACTCGGCCTGGTCGTCGAATTCATCCCCGGCGACTGGCGCCACGGCGCCGATCCGGCCGAGATCGAAGCCCGGCTGAATGCCGATACGGCGCGCCGCTACAAGGCAGTCTGCGTCGTGCACAACGAGACGGCCACCGGCGTCACCAGCCGGATCAGCGAGATCCGCCAGGCGATCGACCGCAGCCGGCACCCGGCCCTGTTCATGGTCGATTCGATCTCGGGCCTGGCTTCGGCCGACTACCGGCACGATGAATGGGGAGTCGACGTCACCGTGTCAGGGTCGCAAAAGGGCCTGATGCTGCCACCGGGCCTGTCGTTCAACGCGATCAGCGCCAAGGCCCTGGCAGCCTCGAAGACGGCGCGGCTGCCGCGCGCCTACTGGGAATGGAACGAGATGATCGCGTCGAATGCCAACGGCTTCTTCCCGTCGACGCCGGCCACCAATCTGCTGTACGGGCTGCACGAAGCGATCGCGATGCTGCTCGAAGAGGGTCTGGACAACGTCTTCGCGCGCCACATCCGGCACGGCGAAGCCACCCGCGCGGCCGTGCAGGCCTGGGGCCTCGAAGTGCTGTGCGTCGAGCCCACCGAGTACAGCCCGGTGCTCACAGCCGTGCTGATGCCCGAGGGTCACAGCGCCGACGCCTTCCGCAAGATCGTGCACCGGCACTTCAACATGTCGCTGGGCCAGGGCCTGGGCAAGGTGGCCGACAAGGTCTTCCGGATCGGCCACCTCGGCCACTTCAACGACCTGACGCTGATGGGCACGCTGGCAGGCGTCGAGATGGGCCTGGAACGGGCTGGCGTTCCGTACCGCAAGGGCGGCGTGCAGGCGGCACTGGAGCACCTGGCCGCCACCGCGTGATATCGTCGGGAAAACAGTTGCCACCCCGGGCAACTGCCCCCGAGTTGCCACCCCGGTTACCGTGCGCCCCGCCTCCTCCCCGCCTTTCGCCCTCGCCCGCCGCACGGAACGGATCGATCCGTTCCATGTGATGGAGATCGTCAAGCGGGCGGCCGCCCTCGAAGCGGCCGGCCGGCCGATCATCCACATGAGCATCGGCGAGCCCGACTTCACCGCGCCCGAGCCGGTGCTCGCCGCGCTCGAGCGCGCGGTGCGCGCCGGTCACACCCAGTACACGGCAGCCACCGGCCTGCCCGAACTGCGCGCGGCGATCGCCCGCGACTACGGTGAACGCTACGGACTCGACATCGCGCCCTCACGGGTGATCGTCACCGCCGGCGCCTCGGCCGCCCTGTCCCTGGCCTGCTGCGCGCTGGTGAATCCGGGCGACGGCGTGCTGATGACCGACCCGAGCTATCCGTGCAACCGGCACTTCGTGGCCGCCTTCGACGGTGAGCCGCAACTGGTCCCGGTGGGCCCCGAAGAGCGCTTCCAGCTGGATCGGGCCCATGTCGACGCCCACTGGCGGCCGAACACCCGGGGCGTGCTGCTCGCTTCGCCGGCCAATCCGACCGGCACCACGGTGCTACCCGAAACCCTGGCCGACATCGTGGCCGCGGTGCGGGCCCGCAACGGATTCACCATCGTCGACGAGATCTACCTCGGGCTCAGCTACGGCGCGGCGCATCAGAGCGCCCTCGCGCTCGGTGACGACCTGATCGTGACCAACAGCTTCTCGAAATACTTCCACATGACCGGCTGGCGCCTGGGCTGGCTGATCGTCCCCGAAGCCGTGGCACCGGCGTTCGAGAAGCTGGCCCAGAATCTCTACATCTGCGCGTCGGCGCTCGCCCAGCATGCGGCACTGGCCTGCTTCACCCCTGAAGCAACGGCGATCTTCGAGGCCCGACGCGGCGAATTCCAGCGCCGACGCGACTGGATCGTGCCGGCACTGGGCAGCATCGGTCTGCCGGTACCGGTGATGCCGGATGGCGCCTTCTACGCCTGGGCCGACTGCAGCGCACACAGTGAGGACAGCGCCGCGCTCGCGGTCGAACTGCTCGAGAACGCCAACGTGTCGGTGGTACCGGGCAAGGATTTCGGCCACCACGATCCGCAGCGCTGGCTGCGGCTGTCCTACGCGACGTCGATGGACAACATGCGCGAGGCCATCGACCGGCTCGGCGCCTATCTGGCCGAGCGCAGCCGCCAGGCCTGACGGCCCTTTGCGTTCGAGTGCCTGGTGTGTAGTGCGGGCCAGGACGCGGGGCGAGGCTTTGGGCACACGCCGGGTGCTTGCCCCGCTTCGCGGGGTGCCCTCCGATGCTCGCGCTCGTGGCCTGCCGCCGAAACTCGCTGCACTCCCTTCGCTTCGCTTCGTTCGTTTCGCTCAAACAGTCGGCGGCA
>JBAYOD010000016.1:0-25665 GCA_041678445.1 Burkholderiaceae bacterium
CGATGGCGAGCACATCCGCGCCATCGTGCGTTCCTACGACATCAATGAAATGTTGGGCACCAAGACACGGGCGCTCATGCAGCGCGAGCAGGGGCGCGATCTGTTCGACCTCTTCCATGCCTGGCAGCTCAGCGAGGCCAGGACCACGCCCTATCCGGTGGACGGCGCCAAGGCCATGGAAGCCTTCGCCTGGTATCTGGACAAGGAAGGAACCCACATGGGCCGCGACGAGGCCAACGCACTGCTCGATGTCAGACTGCGCAAAGCGGCCTTCCGTCGGGACATGGACACGCTGCTACGGCCGGGATTGCCGAAGTTCGACGTGGATGAGGGGGCAACGGTTGTACGAGATGCTTTTCTCAGGCATCTGAAGCCATAGGCCGAACTATCGGCATAGAGGCCGGTCCTCCCGGACCGGACCTCTGCCACACCACCCGGCATCGCCGCACCAGCCGCAACACGGCCTTATCGTCGATTCGTCTGGGCAACCGATCCATCAGGATATCGTGATCGACCCGGTCGAAGAATTTCTCCAGATCCACGTCTACAACGACCCGGTATCCCCGACGAGTGCCGCCGACTTCCAGCGACGCACAACGACAGCCACTGCCGTTGGGGGTAGACGGCGAGCGAACGCGGCGAGGTACTCGCCGACCGTCTGGATCAGCACCCCGCCCGTAAGCTCGGGCTGGTTCATATGCGAACCAAAGTCGCGCAGATCACCGGTCAGCAGATGCGTGGCCTTCGATGCATGGGCCGCAGCCCAGATCGGCAGATCCTTGGCAGGCAGATCGAGCCGCAACCGTGCTGCCGCCGGTTGCGCAACCACCTGCAAGTTCGTCACCAGCGCCGCCAGGTCATCGGCTGCGCGCGGCAGTTTGGCGACCAGGTTGCGGCGGGCCTCCTCGATGGCATAGGCGCTCGACAGCAGACGCCAGGGTGAGGCAGCGCCACGGCTTTGCTGCACCTGGAACAGGAACGCCGCCTTGCCCTGCGGCCGATGTGCGGCAGTGAACAGGACGCTGGCATCGAGAAACAGGCTATCCACGCCGCTTCCGGCGTTGCCCTCGAGCCGGTTCGTGCAGGTCTGCCCTCACCAGCAAGGCCTCCCGCTCTCCGGGCTGGAACTCGTCGGCGCGAGCCCATTGCCGTACCTCCGCATCGGACCAGACCTCGGTTTCGACCACCATGGCCAGGGTCAGCACGATGCGACCGTCCCTCTGCTCCGCCGTGACAATGGCATTGCCATCAAGCCCCAGTGCCTGACGCATGGCGGCAGGCAGCGTGATCTGCCCTTTGCTCGATACGAATAGATTTTCTTTCTTCTTGGCCATCAGCTCCTGGCGCGGCGTGCCGCCTCAGCGCTCATCCGGAATCGCCCGCCTGCGGCCGTACTGGCGCGGTTCCTGTTGAATGGCTGGGAGGGCGCACTGCTGCGGATGCGTGTGGAGCAAAACGATACGCCGCTGAATGAATTCACCGCGGTGGTCTTCGGATCGCTGCTTGCTTGAACCACGGGGGAGAGAGAATGATGGATCCCCCGGGATCGCTCTGCACTGAAGATGCCGCGTCCTGCTCCACGTGAGCAGGATCTGGCCGGCAAGGCCCGTGGCGTTCCCATGTCCCGTAACATCGCCCTTCGGAAGGGACCTTGAAGACTGCCGATGGCAAGCTGCCGGCAGCGGGAGGAACCCGCTGTATCGTCCGCCAATGATCTGTGAGAGGTAGGCCAGTGCGAAAGCCTTCGGGCCAGCGCCCCCGAGGCGTCACCTTGTCCGATGTGGCCCTGGCTGCAGGCGTTGCCAGATCGACGGCTTCTCGCGTGCTCAGCGGCACCGCGTCGCGGATCGCCGCAGACACCCGCGCCCGCGTCGTGCAGTGCGCCCAGACCCTCGGCTATTCGCCCAATCCGATGGCCAGGGGCCTGCGCACCGCACGCTCCTACACCATCGGCATCGGCATCCCCCAACTCGAGAATCCGGTGTTCTCGGAGATGATCCGGGGAGCGGTCAGGGCTGCCCGCGAGCTCGGCTACTGGGTGCTCATCACCTACTACAACGAGTCCGGCTCGGAGTCATCCGAGGCCTCCGGGTACGAGCATCTGGCCCGGGTGAACCAGGTGGACGGGCTGATCGTCGCCACGATGGAGGACGACACCCCGCTGGCCCAGACCCTGGAACGCATTTCGCTGCCGTTCGTGGTGCTCAATCGCAAGCTGAAATCGGTAGCCAACCACGTGGCCTGCGACAGCTACGCCGCCGCCCGGATCGCCACCGAGCATCTGCTTTCGCTGGGACACGTCCGGATCGCCCACCTGGGGGGACGTGCTGCGGGCTTCAACAGCAGCCGCCGGCTGGCAGGCTACCGGGAGGCGCTGGAAAGGCACGGCATCGCGTTCGACCCCGAACTCGTGATTCATGCCGGATACAGTGCGGAGGGCGGCTCCAGCGCCATGCGGGAACTGCTCGAGCGCAATACCGGCGCCACCGGCCTCGTCGCCGCCACGACGGTGGTGGCCGCCGGCGCGCTGAGCGTGCTGCACGCGGCCGGCGTCCGGGTGCCGGAGGCCTTCTCCATCGTGGGCATCCAGGACGTCGCGCTGGCCAGCATGCTGTTCCCCACCCTGACCGCGGTGCGCATGCCTCTCGAGGAAATGGGCGAGCGCGGCGTCCGGGGTCTGGTCGGCCTCATCAACGGCGACTGCGATCAGGTCGCGGCAATCCTTCCGCCAGTGGGATTGATCGTGCGTGAGTCGAGTGCCCCGCCTGCGGCCCCGCCCGGCCGACACTGACCGAAGACCGATGGCCACACCGGGTTGTTGACAGCCCGGTGTGATGCGCCGAGAATGGCTTCTCGATTGCGCAATCGATTGCGCAACGCAATATCAGAAAGCGCAATCGATTGTTCATCCGTATCACTGCGAGATCCAGGCATACGCCGGCTGCCCCGAGGAGAGCATGACTGCAACCACGTCGCCCCCGAACATCCTGCTCGTCATGGTGGACGAACTCGCCCCCCAGGCCACGCCCATCCATGGCCATCCGATCGTGCAGGCTCCCCACCTGGCGCGTCTGGCGACGCAGAGCGTGGTTTTCGACAACGCGTACACCAACTCCCCACTGTGCGCGCCTGCGCGGGCGGTGATGCTCACGGGACAGCTGGCGCCGTCCATCGGTGCCTGGGACAACGCCTCGGAGCTGCCGGCTTCCATCCCGACCCTCGCCCACTACCTGCGGCACCTGGGCTACGAAACCAGCCTGTGCGGGAAGATGCATTTCATCGGGCCGGACCAGCTCCATGGTTACGAGGAACGGCTGACTACCGATATCTACCCCGCCAATTTCGCGTGGACGGCGAACTGGTCCCTGCCGGCGGATGCGCCCAATCCGGCCGGCATCTCGATGCGCCCGGTGGTCGAGGCCGGACCTTGCGTGCGGAACATGCAGATCGACTACGACGACGAGGTCGAATACGAAGCAGCCAGGAAGCTGTATGACCTGGCGCGCCGCGGCGAAGGCGCGCGGCCGTTCTTCCTCACGGTTTCGTTCACGCAGCCGCACCCGCCATTCGTCACGGATCAGCGGAACTGGGATCGCTACGCGAACGAAGAAATCGATCTGCCGCGGGTGCCCCCCATTCCCCTGGCCGAACTGGACGTGGCCAGCCGCAGCCTCTACTACAACCACCGCCGCGACCGGTACACGATCACCGACGACCATGTGCGCAACGCCCGGCGCGCCTACTACGGAATGATCAGTTGCGTGGACGAGAAGCTCGGCCATCTGCTGGCAGTCCTCGAGGAGACCGGGCAAGCCGACAACACCGTCGTCGTGTTCACCTCCGACCACGGCGAGATGCTGGGCGAGCGGGGCATGTGGCTCAAGATGACCATGTTCGAATACGCGGTCCGCATACCGCTGGTGATCCGGTATCCGGGCCGGATGGCGGCACGCCGGGTGGCCCGGAACGTGTCGCTCGTCGATCTGCTGCCCACGCTTCTCGATATCGCCAGCGATGGCCACCCGCCGCAGTTGGCGGACCGCTGCGATGGCCGGTCGATGCGCCGCCTGCTGCTGACCGGGGCGGATGCCGGCTGGCCGGACACCGTCATCTCCGACTTCAGTGCCGGCGGCGTGCCAGGCCCGATCCGCATGGTCAAGCGCGGGGCGCACAAGTACATCCACCTGGCGGGACGCGATTCGCTGCTGTTCGACCTGGACAGCGATCCGGACGAACTGACCAACCTGGCGGGAACCGCTGCCGCCGGTCAGCTCGAAGCGGAACTCAGCGCCATCGCATTCGCCGGCTACGACCCGATCGACGTCGAGCGCCAGGTGCGCGCAAGCCAGCGGCGAAGGTTGTTCATCAAGGGCGTGGACGAGCAATCGGCCATGGCCGGCAACTGGAGCTTCGTCGCCCGGCCGGGTGACGACGCAAGGTTCGTGCGCGGCAGCGGCCTGGCGGGCGGCGAGCATGCCACGAAGGCACGTGCCAGGTACCCCTACGTCGAACCTGCCAGGGAAACCCCGCCGCCAGGGAAGGCCTGAACGGGCTCCCCGGAAAGTGCAATCAGCGATCGCCGTCGCGTGCGCCAGGGCGATCGCGACCACCCGTGCCCCCCGTGCGCACTCATGAAGCGGCCCAGCCGCAACGGTGCTTCCAGGCACCGGCCGTCTCTCAGAGACACCCGACCAAGGAGACTCGAATGAACGCCTCATCCACCCTTCGGCGCCTGCTGGGCAGTACCTTGTGCACGCTGGCGCTGGCCGTTCCAGGCCCCGCAGCCGCGCAGAACTGGCCCGAGCGGGCAATCACCATCGTGATGCCCTACGCGGCTGGCGGAGCCACGGACGTCGCCGTCAGAGACATCGCCCGAACGATGTCCGACATCCTCGGCCAGCCGATCGTCATCGACAACAAGCCCGGCGGCGGAGCCACCATCGGAGCGCAGGCAGTCGCGCGCGCCAAGCCGGATGGCTACACCCTGCTCACCGGCGTCGTTGCCAACATGGTCACCAATCCGCTGCTGATGCCCGCGGTGCCCTACGATCCGCTGAAGGCGTTCTCGGCGGTGTCCCTGCTCAGCGCCAATCCGCTGATCCTCGTCGCCTCGAAGCAATCCGGCATCAACTCGCTGGACGAGGCCATCAGCTTCGCCCGGGCCAATCCCGGTTCGCTTGCGATCGCGTCATACGGGAACGGGACGCCTTCGCACCTGGCTATCGAGCTTCTGCAGACCACGGCGAAAATCGAGGTCACCCATGTCCCCTACAATGGCTCGGCGGCAGCGGCCCTGGACGTGCTGGGCGGACGGATCCCCTTGTTGATGGACATCCTGCCCGCGCAGTTGACCAACCTGGAAAGCGGCCGGGTCGTGGGCCTGGCGCTCGGGCAGGCAAACCGTTCCGAGCTGGCCCCTCAGGTGCCCACCTTCGATGAAGTGGGCCTGAAGAAATTCGAGGCGACCACCTGGTTCGGTCTGCTCGCCCCGGCGGGCACGCCTTCCGACGTGATCGCCAGGCTGAACGCGGCGGTCCGGCAAGCCCTGTCGGACCCGGCCCTGCGCAAGTCCATGATGACTCGCGGTACGGTACCGAGTCCGACGACGGCCGAGGAATTCCGGGATTTCATCCAGCGCGACTATGACAAGTGGGGCACCGTGATCACGAACTCGGGGATCAAGCTCAAATGAATCGCCCAGCCGACATCGGAAACGCAACGCCGGCTGCCGAGGCATTCCGGGGGAGCATCGGGCGAACCTATCGGGAATCGACACCAGACTGGCCCCGGCCGGCGCAGGCTCCCGAAGGTGCGCCCAACATCGTGCTGCTGGTGCTCGATGACGTGGGGTTCGCGCATCTCGGTTGCTACGGATCGGACATCCGGACACCGCGTATCGATGCACTGGCCGCGAAAGGCCTGCGATACACGAACTTCCATACCACGGCCATGTGTTCACCGACCCGGGCATCGCTGCTGACCGGCCGGCAGCATCATGCGACGGGCATGGGCACGATCGTCGAATGGTGCACGGGCTATCCCGGCTATCAGGGGCAAGTCACCCGCCGAACGGCCACGCTGGCGGAAATGCTGCGACCTCATGGCTACAACAACCATGCGATCGGAAAGTGGCACCTGATGCGCATGACCGACGCCACCGCCGCCGGGCCTTTCGACTACTGGCCGCTGGCGAGGGGCTTCGATCGCTACTACGGATTCCTCAGCTCGCTGTCCGATCACTGGAACCCCGAGCTCTTCTGCGACAACCACCCGATCAGCAAGCCCCGCCGAAAGGACTACCATCTGAGCGAAGACCTCATCGACAAGACGATCGAGTTCATTCGCGACCAGCAATGCGCGGCGCCCGGAAAGCCTTTCTTCAGTTACGTGGCGCTCGGCGCCTGCCACTCTCCCCACCATGTTCCGGCACGCTACATCGAGCGCTATCGCGGACGGTTCGACGATGGCTGGGATGCCGCCCGGATACGTTGGTTCGAGCGGCAGAAAATGCTCGGCGTCATCCCTGACGGCACCCGGTTGACCGAACGCAATCCGGAAGTGAAGGCATGGGCGGAACTGAGCGGCGACGAGCAGCGGGTGGCCGCCCGGATGCAGGAGGTCTTCGCAGGCTTTCTCGAGCATACCGACGAGCAGGTCGGCCGGCTGGTCGATTATCTCGACGAAATCGGCGTTCTGGACAACACCTTGTTCATGGTCCTGTCGGACAACGGCGCCAGTGACGAAGGCGGGGCGCTGGGCAACGTCAACATCCGCAAGCACTACGCCTTCGTCGACGAGCCTTTCGAGGAACTGCTGGCGAACATCGACAGGCTGGGCAGCGAGTACACGTACAACCACTACCCCAGCGGCTGGGGCTATGCAGGCAACACGCCGCTGAAGTGGTTCAAGATGGATACGCATGGCGGCGGCATCCGCGATCCCCTGATCGTGCACTGGCCGGCCGGGATCCGCGCCCGGGGCGAACTGCGGCATCAGTATCACCACTGCGTCGACGTGGTGCCGACGATCCTGGATGTGCTGGCCGTCGAGGCCCCCACCGAGCATGCCGGTCTCGAACAGATACCGGTGCACGGGGTCAGCATGGCCTACACCTTCGAAGACGCCGGCGCCCCCACCCGAAAGTCGGTGCAGTATTTCGAGATGCTGGGCGACCGCGGTATCTGGTGCGATGGCTGGAAGGCCGTGGCCCGCCACGAGAAGGGCACGGACTTCGACCAGGACCGCTGGGAGCTGTATCACGTCGAAGAGGATTTCTCCGAGAGCGTGGACCTGGCCGACCAGCATCCGGAGAAGCTGCGCGAACTGATCGACCTGTGGTGGTCCGAGGCGGAACGCCATCAGGTGCTGCCCCTGGACGATCGGGATCGGGAAAGGACGGCGGCCAGCCTGCGTGCCACCAGCCGCTCCCGCTATGTCTATCGAGCCGGAATGAGCCGCGTGGACCGTTTGTCGGCGCCCAACGTGGCAAACAGGTCGTATCGCCTTTCGGCCCGCATCGGCGTGCCCGAAGCCGGTGCTGAAGGCGTGCTGCTTGCGGCCGGCGGGCGTTTCGGCGGATACGTGCTGTTCGTCGAAGCCGGCCATCTGGTCCACGAGTACAACTGCGGCGGGGATCGTCGCCTCGTCGTGCGCTCGCCCGATGCCCTGGCTGCCGGTGAGCGCAGCGTCGGCTTCGAGTTCCGCAAGCAAGGGCCCTTGCGCGGCGTGGGCGATCTGATCATCGACGGGCAGGTGGTCGCCTCGATCGAGATGGCGGGCATGTGGCCGCTGCTGCCGAATGCCACCGGCGTGCATTGCGGCCGGGACGACGGCAGTCCGGTCAGCGAACGCTACGCCTGCCCTTTCGAGTTCACCGGAACGATCAGGGAAGTGGTCGTGGAACTCGACGATGACCAGGAGCTGGATTTCCTGAAGGAGTACATCGCGGCCCTGGCCGACGACTGACCGGGCGCCACGGCCGTTTCCCGGCGCAGCGAACCAAGGATCCGGAATTGAGGCACGAATCACAGGATGTGATCCTCTGCATCGACGAGGGCACGTCCGGCACCCGGGCGGCTCTGGTCGATGCCCAAGGCGTCGTCCGTTGCGAAGCCTACGAAGCGCTGCGCATCGATGCGCCGCGGCCCGGTACGGTCGAGCAGGACGCTCACGAGATTCTCGACAAGACCCTGGCGGTCTGCCGGGCGAGCATCGCCGGCGCACGGCGGGAAAACAAGCGCATCCGCGCCCTGGGCATCTCGACGCAGCGCAGCTCGGCCGTTCTGTGGGATGCCCGGACCGGACGCGCGCTCGTGCCCGTCATGGTCTGGCAGGACACCCGCTACGCGGATGAGCTCGCCGAGCTGGCGCGGTCCTGGGACGAGGCCCTGGTCGGGCGAACGGGCCGGCCGGCCGGCGCCCGCTCGCCTTATCTCTGGGCCGCGCGTCACCTTCGGGAAACGAAGATCGTGGCCGAGGCGTTCGAAAGGCGCCGGCTGCGCTTCGGCACGATCGACAGCTGGTTGCTGTGGCATTTGTCGACGCAAGGCGTCGTCGTGACCACGCCGACCAATGCCTGCTCGTCGGGCGCCTATCTGATGTCGTCGCACGCCTACTACGAAGACTGGATCGCGGCCCTCGGCTTTCCCCGCGAGCTGCTTCCCGAACTGCGCGAGGATGCCAGCGACCTGGGCAGGACGAAAAAAGCCTTGCTGGACATCGACGTGCCGATCCTGGCGTGCATGGGCGACCAGCACGCCGGGGCGATCGGCCTCGGATGCATCGACCGCTCGCAGGCCCTTTGCGTGCATGGCACCGGCAGCTTCCTGAACGTGATCACCGGCCCTGAAATGATCACCGGCCCTGAAGGCCAGGCGCCGGACGAAGCCCGCGGTGGCACGCTGAGGGTGGTGGCCCGCCGGGCACGAGGCCTTTCGCACTTCGCCGTCGAAAGCTCGGTGCCAGCGACCGGCGCCGCTTTGAACTGGCTCTGCGAGCGCTTGCGCTGGTTCGACGATGCCTCGCAGATCGACGCCCTGGCATCCACCGTGCGTTCGGCCGGCGGAGTCGTCTTCATCCCCGCGCTCACCGGGCTTCGGGCGCCCCGCCTGGCGCCGGCTGCCCGCGCCTCGCTGAGCGGAATCGCCATGTCCACCGAGCGCGCCGAACTCGCGTTCGCCATTCTCGAGGGCATCGCGCATTCCGCGGCGACCTGTCTGGAGCTCAGCGAGGCCACCGCCGGCATCGAGGTCGAGGAACTGGTGGTCGGCGGCGGCTTGACCGCCAGCGCGAGCCTGCTGCAGATGCAGGCCAACGTCACGGGTTTGCCGATCCGCACGGTGCGCGGCTCCGACACCGCGAGTCTGCGCGGCGTGGCGTTAATGGTCGGCTCGTCGGGCCTGTTCTGGGATTCGCTGGGAGCGGCACTGACCGTCCTGACCACCGACGCCGTGTTCGAGCCGGCCATGTCCGAGGATGCCCGCATGGCCTGTCGCCGCCGCTGGACGGCCAGAGTCGATGACGAGCTTCGCCACGCCGGCGACGCCGCAGCGACGACATCGGCAAAGGAGACCAGGGCATGCTGAGATTTCCCTCCGGATGGCCGCGAAAGCATGGCGCGGGCGAGAGCGCCACGGAGCCGCTGCGGATCGACCGTCAGACGAATGTGCAAAGGCTTGCGGACGAAAGCTTCGACATCGTGATCATCGGCGGCGGGGTGACCGGCGCCTATTCGGCCCTGGACGCCAGCGTGCGCGGCTACCGCGTGGCGCTGGTGGAGAAAGAAGACTTCGCGTCCGGAACCTCCTCCAAGTCGTCCAAGATGGTGCACGGCGGTCTGCGCTACATCGAGCAGGGAAACCTGCCGCTGGTCCGACGCTCTCTTCTGGAAAGGCAACGGCTGCGCCGCAATGCCCGGCATCTCGTCCAGCGCCTGCCGTTTCTCTTCCCGGTGCTCGAGCGCGACGGGGTGTTCGACCAGCGGCTGGCCAAGGCCTTCGGCAGCCTGCTGTGGGCTTACGACATGGCGGGCGGCTGGCGCGAAGGCATTCTTCACAAGAAGCTCTCCAAGGCGCAGGTACTGGCCCATTGCCCGACCCTCAGGGACGAACACCTGAGGGGGGGCTACCTGTACTTCGATGCGCGCGTGGACGATGCCCGCCTGACGCTGGACATCGCCCGCACTGCGGCCGCTCACGGGGCCGTCGTCCTCAATCATGCCGAGGCGGTCGAGATCACGCGCAACGCCGGCGGCAAGGTCGACGGCGCCGCCATACGGGTGGACGGACGGGAGATCCATGCCCGAGCGGGCGTGGTGGTCATGGCCACCGGCGTCTGGCTGCGCGACTGGGACGGCCGCGGAAAAGGCGATGAAAAAACCTTCAACGTGCGGCCCGCCAAAGGCGTCCATGTGGCGATTCCATGGACCAGGATCCGCAACGACTGCACGATCACGATACCGGTGCCGGGACGCAGCCGTCGCGCCACGATCACTCGCTGGGGCAACGTGTCCTACCTGGGAACGACCGATGAGGATTACGACGGTGATCTCGGTGACGTCCTCTGCACGCGCGCCGAGCTCGACTTCCTGCTGGAAGGCGCAAACTCGGCACTCAGAACCGGACTGACGGCCCAGGATGTCGTGGGCAGCATCGCCGGCTGCCGTCCCCTCGTGGCGCCGCCCGGCGGCAAGACGCTGGACGTCAAGCGCGACCACCAGATTCGCGTGGCGCCGGACGGTCTGGTGACCATCGTCGGCGGCAAGCTCACCACCGCCCGGCACATGGCGCAACAGACCATCGATGCCGCGCAGAAGGTGCTGAACAAACGCGCCGCGTGTCGAACCGCGTCCATCCCCCTGCTCGGCGCAACGGGCTACGACCCGCAGTCGATCCTTGCTTCGGGCGGGCTTTCGGCCCACCTGGGGGAACGGTATGGAACGGAAGCGCGCTTCGTCAGCGACCTCTTCGAAGAAGATCCCGCGCTGCAACGCCCGATCGTCGACGGCCTTCCCTACATCGAGGCCGAGGTGGTCTACGCGGCGCGACACGAACTGGCGCGTACCGTGGACGACGTGCTGTCCCGGCGTCTTCGCGCACGCCTGATGGCGCGCGATGCCTCGGCCCAGGCAGCCCAGCGCGTAGGCGAGATTCTTCAGGCCGAACTGGGGCTGCCCCCGTCCGAAACGGCGAAGCAGATCGAAGACTATCGCGCCGCCATCACGCATGAAAAACGCATTCTCATGAGCGAGTGAAGACAATGATCAGCAAAGAAGCCATCGACCGAGGCTACAACCGGCGCAACTACGTGGTGGGCGCCCATACCCCGCCGGGGTATGCCAAGGGAATCCCGGCGGTCGACGGGCCGGCCGGCCTGCAGCGTGATCCGGTGCCGGTGGACCCGGCGCAGCTCGAAGCCCTGCGTGGGGTGGCCGACGAGGTCCTGACCGAAACCCCGGACGTGGTGGCGGCCACGCGCGACTGGTGGGCGAGGACGATGATCTCGGAAACCGGCGGCAGGCCGGCAACGCCGCACGCCGTCGTGGTCCGGGTTTCCCGCGTCGAGCAGGTGCAGGCCGTCATGCGCATCGCCGATGCGGCGTCGATCCCGGTGACCGTGTCGGCCGGCCGCAGCAACGTAACGGGTGCGGCGCTGCCGGTGCGGGGCGGCATCGTCCTGGACGTGTGCGCGCTCAACCGACTGATCCGCTTCGACGCCGAGAGCCAGATCGTGGAAGTCGAAGCCGGCATGTTCGGCGACATCTTCGAGGAAACCATCCAGCGCCAGTACCGGATGACCATGGGGCACTGGCCGTCGTCCTTCGGCATCAGCACCGTGGGCGGATGGGTGGCCTGTCGCGGCGCGGGCCAGCTGTCGACCCGCTACGGCAAGATCGAAGACATGGTCTTCGGGATGGACGTGGTGCTCGCCGACGGCAGCCTGATCACGGTGGGCGGCTATTCGCGCGCAGCGCTGGGGCCGGATCTCCAGCAACTGTTCATCGGCTCCGAAGGCACGCTGGGCGTCATCGTCCGCATCCGCTTCAAGCTGCATCGGCTTCCGGACTACGGTCGCGCACTGGCCTATGGCTTCGACAGCTTCGCCATCGGGCTGGAGGCCTGCAGGGAGATCATGCAACGGGGCGCCAACCCGGGAGCATTGCGGCTCTACGACGCGCTGGAGAGTCGCGTGCAGTTCCAGGTGGAGAACACCCACGTCCTCCTGGTTGCCGACGAAGGCCCCGAAGAGATGGTCGATGCGGTCATGTCCGTCTGCGATCGGGTGTGCAAGGAGCTGGGCCGCGAGCTCGATGGCAAAGCCGTCTTCGAGCGCTGGCTGGACACACGCTACCTGACCGGCAAGAGCGCCGAAGGGTTCAGGCCCAGCCCCGGGCTGGTCGCCGACACCCTGGAGATGAGCGGTTGCTGGAGCATCCTGCCCACCGTGTACGACGAGGTGGTGGCGGCGATCGATGCCGTGCCCGGCACCCTGGCGGGATCGGCCCACCAGTCGCACGCCTACGTGGATGGCGCCTGCCTCTACTTCTCCTTGCGAGGCGATGTCGCCGTCGCAGACCGGGCGAACTGGTATCGACAAGCCTGGGATGCCGCCAACGCCGTACTGGTCCGGCATCAAGTGGCCTTGAGCCATCACCACGGCATCGGCTTGCTGCGCGCGCCGTACATGCAGGATTCCCTCGGCACGGCCTTTCCGGTCCTGGCAGCGGTGAAACGCGCGCTCGATCCGAAGAACCTCCTGAATCCGGGGAAACTGGGGCTCAGTGATGAATTGACGGAGTGACATCGGACTGGGCGATGGGCGGGAATTGAACCTGTCGGGGCTGATGCTGTTTGGCCGTAACCCGCTGCGCTGGTGCCCGGCCTTCACGATCAAGGCGGTGGCCTTTCCCGGCACGGTGATCTGGGACACACGCTATCTGGACAGCGAGGACATCAGCGGCACGCTGGCTGAGCAGTTCAAGGGCGCATTCGCCTTTCTCAAGCGCAATCTGCACCGCGTGCAGCGCGGCCAGGGCTTCAACTCGCCGGGTGAGCTGGAGATTCCCGAAACGGCGCTGGAGGAACTGCTGGTCAACGCACTGGTGCATCGCGACTACTTCACCAGCGCCTCGATCCGCATCCTGATGTTCACCGACCGGGTGGAGATCATCAGTCCCGGCCACCTGCCCGACAGCCTCAGTATCGAGGACGTGCGCCAGGGCAAGACCAACCGCCGCAATCCGACGCTCACCGACCATGCCTTCAAGGTGCTGCCCTACCGCGGCCTGGGCAGCGGCATTCCGCGTGCCTTGGAAGAATGGCCGCGCATCGAGCTGATCGATGATGTGCGCGGCAACCAGTTCAGCGCCGTGATTCGGCGACCGGAAGCGGAGTGGGCGAGCGTGACCGGCCAAGTCATCGATCAGGTCACCCCACCAGTCACCGATCAAGTCACCGATCAAGTCACAAGGGAAGTGCTGCGCCTCCTGTCCGTGATGCAGGGTGATCTGTCACGGGCCGAAATACAGGAAGCACTGAATCTTAAGCATCTGCCCCATCTGCGCGACGCCTATCTGAATCCGGCGCTCGGTCAGGGCCTGATCGAAATGACCATCCCCGACAAGCCCCGCAGCCGCCTGCAGAAGTACCGGCTGACCGCCGAGGGGCGCACGCTGCTGCAATCCTTGCGCAAGGAGCCACCGACGTCATGAGCACCTCAAGCCCCACCGAGCCCCGAAGCTCCGCCCCGTCCCCGAGCTACGCCCACGACGCCGGACGGATCAGCGAGCTTGCCGCCGCAATCGCCCGCGGCGAGCTGTCGCCGGTCACGCTGGTCGAGCGCTGCCTGGCGCGCATCGAGGCCGTCGATTCGCAGGTCAAGGCCTGGCGCCGCGTCGACGGCGACCGGGCGCTCGCCGTCGCGCGCGAGCGCGAGGCCGAAGCGCGCAAGGGGCTCCTCCGCGGGCCGCTGCACGGCATCCCTTTCGGGGTCAAGGACGTGATCGACGTCGCGGGGCTCGACACCTTGTGCAACAGCCGCAGCCGGGCGGGCAGCCCACCTGCCCAGACCGATGCCGAGCTGGTCGCGGCGATGAAAGTGGCCGGCGCGATCGTGCTCGGCAAGGTGCACACGACCGAGTTCTCCTATTTCGATCCGCCCCCGACCGGCAATCCGCACGACATCGGTCACACGCCGGGCGGCTCCAGCAGCGGCTCGGCGGCAGCGGTCGCCGCCGGCCAGGTGCCGATCACGCTTGGCACGCAGACGCTGTCGTCACTGAACCGGCCGGCAGCCTATTGCGGGATCGCGGCCTTCAAGCCGAGCACCCGGGCGCTGGCCACCTTCGGCCTGATGCCGCTTGGCCCGAGTTCGGACACCATCGGCTTTTTCGGTGCCACGGTGGCCGACGCCGTCCATGTCTTCGACGCGGTCAGGCCCGCGCACCTGCGGCCGGGCCAGCCACGGGAACCGGGCGTCGACCGGATCGTGTTCCTCGAAGACGAATTGCTGGCCGCCATGGAGCCCGGCACGATGGCGGCCTGCACCGACGCCATGGACCGGCTCGCCGCCCGCGGCGCCAGGGTCGAGACGCGCGCCTCGCCGGTGTCCTTCGTGCGACTCGAACAACTGCAGCAGTCGGTCACCAGCTACGAGATCGGCCGCACGCTACGCCATTTGCTCGAGATCCCGGCCGACCAGGTCGGCGTCAAGCTGCGCGCCGCCATCGAGGCCGGACTGGCCATTTCCGAGAACCGCTATCTGGACGAGCGGGCCGAGATGAACCGGCTGCGCGCCGCCCTCCTCGCAGCCAGCACGGACGTCGACGCCTTCCTGTGGCCGGCGGCGCCGGGCCCGGCTCCCGCAGGCCTCGCCTCCACCGGCGACCCGCGTTTCATCGCGCCGTGGACCGCACTGGGCGGACCGATCATCACCCTGCCGGGCGGCCAGGCTCCCAACGGCCTGCCGCTGGGCTGCCTGCTGGCCGGGAAACCCGGCGGCGACCTCGACCTCGCAGCGCTGGCCGGGCGTGTGTGCTGAGGGCTGTCAAGTCTACGCAGACGTCGACGCTTTTCCGTGGCCGGGCGGTGCAGTGTAGGCTACAGGGAGGGCTCGCGCCGCTGGCAGACCTCGCCGCACCGCGGGCACGGCCTCGTCGACCCGCCCTCTCGAAATCCCACCGGACCGCCTCGTGTTCACGCCATTCATCCAGTTCCTGATCATCGCCAACGTCATCGGCTTCCTGCTGCAGGGCCTGCTCGGCCCGGCGGCGATCTACTGGTTCGCGCTGTGGCCGAGTCCCTGGACGGAGACCTTCGCCGCACCGTGGACGCTGGTCAGCTACAGCTTCCTGCACGGCAGCCTGACCCACCTGCTGTTCAACATGTTCGCGCTGTGGATGTTCGGCAGCGACCTCGAACGCGTCTGGGGCGCGCGCCGGCTCGCCTTCGGCTACTTCCTGGGCGTGGTCATCGGTGCCATTGCGCAGATCGTCGTCGGCGACGCTTTCGGCGGCCGCGGCCTGCCGGTGGTCGGGGCGTCTGCGGGTGTGTTCGCGGTGCTGCTCAGCTATGCGATCGTCTTCCCGTCGCGCACGGTGATGCTGCTGATCCCGCCGATTCCGATGCCGGCGCGGGTGTTCGTCGCGCTGTACGGGGCGCTCGAACTGGTGCTCGGGGTCAGCGGCTCGGCATCGGGCGTTGCGCACTTCGCACACCTGGGCGGCATGCTCGGGGGGTGGATCGCCTACCGGTTCGGCACTTCGGTGGCCCGGTGGAACCGGCGCCGCTGACCGGCCGGGCGCCGCTGACCGGGCCACCGGGCCCGGCTGCCGCGCCCTATCCTTTCAGCGCCGCAGCATGGTGGGCAATGTGCTCGCCGATGAAGCTCGCGATGAAGTAGTAGCTGTGGTCGTAGCCAGGCCGCAGGTTCAGGGTCAGCGGATGGCCGGCCGCTTCGCAGGCAGCCTGCAGCAGTTCGGGGCGCAGCTGGCTTTCCAGGAAGTCGTCGGCCAGTCCCTGGTCGACCCGCAGCGGCAGCCGCTCGCGGGCCGACTTCAGCAGCTCGACCGTGTCGTGCGCCTGCCAGGCCTCGCGGTCGTCACCCAGGTAGGCGCTGAATGCCTTCTGCCCCCAGGGCACCCGGGACGGCGCGACGATGGGCGAGAACGCCGACACGCTGCGGTAGCGGCCGGGTTCGCGCAGCGCGATGCTCAGCGCACCGTGTCCGCCCATCGAGTGTCCGCTGATGGCGCGCGCCTGGCTGGCCGGCAGCGAGGCTTCGATCAGCGCAGGCAGCTCGTCGACCACGTAGTCGTACATGCGATAGTGGCAGGCCCAGGGCTGTCGGGTCGCGTTCACGTAGAAGCCGGCACCCTTGCCCAGATCGTACGCGTCGTCGTCGGCCACCTCGTCACCGCGCGGACTGGTGTCGGGGGCGACGATGATGATTCCGTGCTCGGCCGCATGGTGCTGCGCACCGGCCTTGGTAATGAAATTCTGCTCGGTGCAGGTCAGCCCCGACAGCCAGTACAGCACCGGCAGCTTTGCGCTGTCGGCCTGCGGCGGCAGGTAGACGGCCACCTTCATCGTGCAGCCCAGCACTGGCGACGCGTGCTCGTAGACATCCTGCCAGCCCCCGAAGCTGGCATGGCGTTCGATCCGGTTCATGACGCTCCTCGATTCATGACGACTCCGTTCTCCGGTTCAGTAGTTGATCACCGTGCGGATGGACTTGCCTTCGTGCATCAGATCGAAGGCCTGGTTGATGTCGTCCAGCCCCAGCGTGTGTGTAACGAAGGGGGCCAGGTCGATCTCGCCCTTCATCGCGTCCTCGACCATGCCCGGCAACTGGGAGCGGCCCTTGACGCCGCCGAAGGCGGTGCCCAGCCAGCGGCGGCCGGTCACCAGCTGGAACGGACGGGTGGAGATCTCCTGGCCAGCACCGGCCACGCCGATGATGACGGACTGCCCCCAGCCGCGGTGCGCGCACTCCAGCGCGGCGCGCATCACATCGACATTGCCGATGCACTCGAAGGAGTGATCCACACCCCAGCCGGTCATCTCGACGATCACCTGCTGGATCGGCTTGTCGTGATCCTTCGGATTGATGCATTCGGTTGCGCCGAAGGTGCGCGCGAGATCGAACTTCCCGGGATTGGTATCGACGGCGATGATGCGGCCGGCTTTCGCCTGACGGGCACCCTGGATCACGGCCAGGCCGATGCCGCCCAGGCCGAACACGGCCACGCTGTCGCCGGGCTGCACCTTGGCGGTGTTGTGCACGGCGCCGATGCCGGTGGTCACCCCGCAGCCCAGCAGGCAGACCTGCTGCGGATTGGCCTGGGGATCGATCCTGGCCAGCGAGACTTCGGCCACGACCGTGTACTCGCTGAAGGTCGAGCAGCCCATGTAGTGGTAGACCGGCTGGCCCTTGTACGAGAAACGCGTGCTGCCGTCGGGCATCAGGCCCTTGCCCTGGGTGGCGCGCACGCTGACGCACAGGTTGGTCTTGCCGCTCTTGCAGAACAGGCATTCGCCGCATTCGGCGGTGTACAGCGGAATGACATGGTCACCGGGCTTGACGCTGGTCACCCCTTCGCCGACCTCCACCACGATGCCTGCGCCTTCATGGCCGAGCACGGCCGGAAACACGCCTTCGGGGTCGTCGCCGGACAGCGTGAAGGCATCCGTGTGGCAGACGCCGGTGTGAGTGATCCTGACCAGAACCTCGCCCTTGCGGGGCGGCTCGACATCGAGCTCGACGATTTCAAGCGGCTTGCCTGCCGCGAAGGCAACTGCTGCACGTGATTTCATGACCGGTTCCTCGGGGAGAAAGAAGAAGACCTCAATCCTCGTCGAGCGCCTGGAACTGTGCAACCAGCAGCTCGAGCAGGGCACGCACCGCAGGCAGCTGACCCCGACGCGACGGGTAGACAGCGTGGATGATCTCGCGACGCGGCTCCCAGCCCGGCAGCACGTGGGTCAACTCGCCGCTGGCGAACTCGGCGCGCACCATCATCCGCGGCAACTGGACGACGCCGACACCGGCGAGGGCCGCCTTGCGCAGCGCCGGCATGCTGTCGGTGACCAGCCGTGGCTGGTGACGGACCGTGGCCTGCGCAGCGTCGGGCCCCAGCAGTTGCCAGGCGTGCTCGCCCTGTGACGTACCCATGTCCATGCTCGGCAGGTCGGCCAGATCGGCCGGCGACTGCGGCACCTGTTCGCAACGTTCGAGCAAGGCCGGGCTGGCCACCAGACACTGACCGCGATCGGCGAGCACACGCAGCACCAGGTCGCTGTCCTGAAGCGGCGGCGGCCGGACGCGGATCGCGATGTCGACGCCCTCGCCGATCGGGTCCACGCGCCGGTCGGTGGCCTGCACCTGCAACACCACCTGCGGATAGCGGACCAGAAAGGCCGCAAACATGTCGGCCATCCGCGCTTCGAGCAGTGCCACCGGACAGCTCACACGCACGATGCCGCGCGGCTCGGCCTGGGTCATCGCGATCGCCTCGTCGGCTGCATCGGCCTCGACCAGCATCGCCTTGCAATGGCCATAGTAGGTGCGGCCCGCCTCGGTGACCTTGAAGCGCCGGGTCGATCGCTGGATCAGGCGGGTGCCCAGCCGGGCCTCCAGCAGCGCGATGCGCCGGCTCAACCTGGACTTGGGCATGCCCAGGGCGCGGCCGGCCGGCGCGAAGCCACCGTGATCCACCACCTGGACGAAGTAGTAGAGATCGTTGAGGTCTCTCATCGGCTGGCTCGCGACACTGATGGTGATACGGCTCGTGACGCGGGCCATGCCACGGCTCGCTGTCGCTGTCGTCTTGCTGTTGCCATCGTTCTCGATGCCGCCGCCATCGTTCCATGAATAGAACTCTCAGGCTGAATTATCCCGGATACCCGGATCATCGTTCCTTGAATATCATTTAACCATCGCTGCGGCAAGGCGCAGCAGCCTCTTGGAGATCCGCCATGAAAAAGGTTCTCGGCATCTACAGCGCGCCCCGCCCGCACTGGGTGGGTGATGGCTTCCCCGTGCGTTCGCTGTTCAGCTACACGGGCCTGGGCCGGCGCCTGAGCCCGTTCCTGCTGCTCGACCACGCCACACCGACTCATTTCGAGCCGGCCGAGCGCCCGCGCGGCGTGGGCCAGCATCCGCACCGCGGCTTCGAGACGGTCACCATCGTCTACCAGGGCGAAGTCGCGCATCGCGACTCCACCGGCGCGGGCGGCACGATCGGCCCGGGCGATGTGCAGTGGATGACTGCGGGCGCCGGCATCCTGCACGAGGAGTTCCACTCGCCGGCGTTCACCCGCAGCGGCGGTACCATCGAGATGGTGCAGCTGTGGGTCAACCTGCCGGCCCGCGACAAGATGACCGCGCCCGGCTACCAGACCATTCTGGCCGGGCAGATCCCGCACGTGGACCTGCCGGACGGTGCCGGCCATATCCGGGTCATCGCCGGCGAGTTCGACGGCCAGCGTGGACCGGCGCGCAGCTTCACGCCGATGGACGTGCTGGACCTGCACATCCGCCAGGGGGCCACTGCCAGGCTGCCGACTCGCGACGGCCACACGCTGGCGCTGGTGGTGCTGCACGGCACGGTGCTGGTCAACGGCAACGACATCGCCCGCGAAGGCCAACTCGTGCATCTGGAGCGTTCCGGCAGCGACGTGGAGATCGAGGCCAACAGTGACGCAACCGTGCTGTGGCTGGCCGGGGAGCCCATCGACGAGCCGGTGGTCGGCTACGGCCCCTTCGTGATGAACAACCAGACCGAGATCGTCCAGGCGATCGAGGATTTCAACACCGGCCGCTTCGGCACGATGGCCGCCTGACGGGGCCGGGCCACACACCATCGCGCCGGCTTCGGCCGGCGCACCGGAGGTATCCCATGATCGAACTCATCATCGCCCAGCGCCGCCGCGACCTGGGAGCATTCGAAGTCGGCCGCGTGCTGCCCTTCGCCAAGCGCCGCATGGTCGGGCCCTACATCTTCTTCGACCGCATGGGCCCGAAGCAGATCGCGCCCGGCCTGCCGCCGGAGGCCGACGTGCGCCCTCACCCGCACATCGGCCTGTCGACCATCACCTACCTGTTCGATGGCCAGGTCATGCACCGCGACAGCGTCGGTTCCGAGCAGCCCATCCACCCCGGCGAAGTCAACTGGATGACCGCCGGCAAGGGCATCACGCACTCCGAACGCTTCGAGCACCTGCGCGCCGAAGGCGGCCCGCTCGACGGCATCCAGGCCTGGGTGGCGCTGCCCGACGAACGCGAGGAAATGGACCCCGGCTTCTGGCATTACCCCAGCGAAGCGCTGCCGGTGTTCGAAGGCGACGGCATTGCCGGGCGGCTGATCGCCGGCAGCCTGGCGGGCGTGACTTCGCCGGTGCAGGTCGACTCACCGCAGTTCTACGTGCACTGGCAACTGCGCGCCGGTGCGCGGGCCTCGCTGCCCGCCGAGTACAGCGAACGCGCGGTCTACGTCGCCAACGGCGAAGTGGAAGTCGCCGGGCAACGCATCGAGACAGGCAGCATGGCCGTGCTGGCAGCCGGCCAGGCCGTCACCATCGAGGCGCTTGGCGACGCCACCGTCATGGCACTGGGCGGCGAACCGGTCGGTCCGCGCTACATCGACTGGAACTTCGTGTCCTCGTCGCAGGAGCGGATCGACCAGGCACGAGCCGACTGGGCAGCCGGGCGCATGAAGCTGCCTGACCTGGACAGCGACGAATTCATTCCGTTGCCGCCGAAGCCCGGCGCGACGGCGGAGCCGATGTCCTGAACCCCCTTGGGTCCGCCCAGGCACCGCACATGAGAGAGATAGCCGTGGCCCAGCCGCCTCCTCGCCGAATCCTCAATGGACCGAAGCCACTTCAGGCAGCAGCCAGCCTTGAGAGCGCAGCCGCTCTTGGGCAATGGCTAGTTGGCGCGGCGTGAACTGTCGCTTGCGGGCGTTCCAGTCATAGACCTGCCGCTCCACGCCCTCGCGCTGTCTGGCACCCTCGCGGCTCATCACCCAATGGACCGTGGCCAGAAGCTCCAACCCGTACGGTGATTCGAAGCCTTCCACCAACTGGGTCACACGTTCGAAGCGGGCACGGCTGATGTCGTGTTGATCGAGGAAGCCTCGGGCTTCGTCCGCAGCGCCGGGCACAAGGGAGAGCGGCTTTTCGGGCGCATCGCCACCATCTGCGTAACCTGAAATCAGGTGGCCTTCGACCCGACGCAAGACGTGGCTGAGGTTCGTTGCATAGGGACCGTAATGGTGCTTGACGTACTCGAGTCGCAGCGGTTCGCCGGCCTCCTGCATGAAGTACATCAGCTTGTGGACTTCCAGCAAGGTGACAAAGGGGTCGAGCAGGCCGCCGAGGTAGCGCCGCATCAGTTCGACCAGGGCGGCACGGCCCGCCGTCATTCTGGGCACCTCGCGCACGTGCGCCATCTTGTCGTTGGAAGGCACACCGTTGGGCTCGTATACGAGTACCTGCACGTCTTCCAGTTCTGCAACTGCGCGCTCGATGCGTGGACGCACCTCGTTCCAATCCAGTCCGCCCAGGCCAGCACCCAGTGGCGGAATGGCGATGGATCGAATGTCTTTGTCGCGGATCACCTTGACCAGATCGACGAGGCCTGCCTCGATATCGTCCATGCGGCTCTTGCCGCGCCAGTGACGCTTGGTCGGAAAGTTGACGATAAAGCGCGGCGGCGCGAGCTGGCCGGTCTCGAAAACGAACATGCGCCCCGGCCGCACGGCTTCGCGTTTGCAGGCAGCCTCGTAGGCCTTGAAGTTCTCCGGAAAGGCGTTCTTGAACTGCAAGGCGATGCCGCGCCCCATCACGCCGACGCAGTTGACGGTGTTGACCAGCGCATCCGCCTCACATTCGAGGATGTCACCTGAGGTGTACTCGATCATCCCTGTGCTCCTCCCATTTCAGTAATACCAATCCGGCAGGACTTCGACCATGGGGCGGTGTCCGTGTACCGGAAGGGCGTTGACGACCTGCCGATAGACTGTGGCCGATAGAACGCCGATGCGTTCGATCAGGTGCCACGGAAATCTGCGCTCCAGCAGGAATTCGGCCTGCTTGCCTTCCTTGCATTGCGCCCACTGCGTCGCCTGTACTGCATTCCAATCGATCTTGCCGAGTTGTGCGAGATCGTCATAATCCTCGAAGTAGCGTGATCCTGCGTTGGAATTCGTGAATGCCCAGCGCACAAGCTGTGCGTTGGCCCACGCGACGGCGGCGCGTAGGTCAGCCTCGAAGTGCAGGATTGGTCCTTGCCCTTGGCGATAGGCCAATTCTGGATGGTTGCCCTGATAAATCAGATAGAGCATCACCGGAGCGCGGGCAGAAGTAAAACGGCACGCAGTCGCCGACGTACAAGTGGGGATGACTGCCGAGCCGCAGTTCGTGCAAGCGCCGCTGCTTGATTCTGCTCATGCCAATGCTCGTACCCGCAGGCGCGCGCCGGATGACCTCGGCATCGCACCACAGAAAGCCGTCGGCCACGATGGACGGCAGACGATCTACATGGGCAACATGGTAGATCCTGGGCTGCGGCGGCACGAGCGCGGTATTCATGGCGTCTCGTCTCGGAACAGATCGACTGGGGGGCGGCTGTCGTCGCCGCCACAGCGGCTGCGCCGCGCGCGCATCGAATGCGCGCTGCACCTCGATGCAGATGGCGGCCCAGCACAGGCAATCCAGCAAGACACGGTGGATCACCCCTCCGTCGGCATCAACTGCCTGCAGGCTTGCTTGACCGTCCTGGTCATGTGCGAATTCCGTGGTTGTATGTGCTGCACATTACAGTATCAACATCGAACATCAGCGAACTCGAACAGGCCGTCCGGGGCGACCCGGTCCGGACCCTGCACGGCCACGGCTATCAGCCCGGAAACCCGGAGCTTCACTGAATTCTCACGGATTTCTCGCGAAAGCGTCATCGGTCGACGAGCAGCATCGTGCCCTCGCCGAAGGAAATCCGATGCTTGCACCGTTCAGGATCCTGATCGTCAAACTGACTTCGCTGGGTGATGTCATCAAGACGCTGCCTGTCGTCGACGACATTCGACGACAGATTCCCAGGGCGGCGATCGACTGGGTCGTGGAACGGCCTTGCGACGCGCTTCTGGCCCTGCACCCCGACATCGACCGCGTGATCGCCCTGGAACTGCGCCGCTATCGCCTGGAGAGCCGCTACTGGCATGGCCTTCGCGCCGCCTTGCCAGACCTCGGCTGCCTGCGCGCCCGACGCTACGACCGGATCATCGACCTGCAAGGCAGGATGAAAAGCGCGCTGGTCGCCGGGCTGGCTCGCGGTCCGGTCACCGGGCCGGCGCCGGGGCCGACGAGCGAGCCTGGCTACCAGCGCTTCTACCAGGCCCTGATCGCACGGGACAAGTTCGCCGGGCGCAATGCCGTGACCTCGAACCGCGTGCTGTGCGCCGAAGCCCTTGGCTATGACGCGCCGGCAAACGAGCCTCACCATGGCTTGCAGCCGGGCAGGCTGCACCCGGGAGTTCCAGCAATCGCGCAGTTGATCCCCTCTCCCTGCTTCGCGGTCCTGATCCACGGCAGTTCACGCTCCGAAAAATGCTGGCCCGAGCCGTACTGGATCGAAACCGGCCGCGCGCTGGCTCGAAAAGGCATCGCCTGCCTGCTGCCTTGGGGCAATGCCGCGGAAGCCGAGCGGGCGCACCGCCTGGCTGGCGCCATCGATGGCGCAGCCGTACCGGCGCTGCCTGTGCCGCTGGTGACCTGGACCAGCGTGTTGACCGCGGCAACGGTCGTCGTCGGCGTCGACAGTGGTCTGACCCACCTGGCGACCGCCTGTGGCGCTCCGACCGTAACTATCTTCACTGCAACGCAGGCCTCGATCTTCGGCACTTCCGGGCTCGGCACCCCCGAGCTGAGCGCCCCTGAGCCGAACGCCCCTGAGCTCGGCGCCCCCGATCTGAGCGCCCCTCACCATTCCCGCTGCTGCGACCTCGGCGATGCCGGTGTCACGGTAACGAGCGCAGAGGTCATGACCGCTGTCGAAAGCCTGCTCGCCGATGCTCCGCAGCGCGCGCAGGACGCACCGCCATCGAGTTGGGCGCCGGTCGCTCAGGCCATTCTCACGGCTCGCGCATGCCCAGTAAAGCAGCGCGCCCACTGAGACCGGGCCGCACACCTGGCGGACCAGTTCGAGCATTCAGCCAGTCGCACGCCGTACCGGTCCAGCGCGGGCTTGCCACCGACGTGCAGCCCCTCGAACCGGCGCTGCAACCGCAGCAGGCTGGGAGCAGCGCCGGGGCATCGTTCGGACATGCGCAGTGTCGACTTTTCTTACATGGACGCCACAGGCGGATCGTCAAGCCTCGGGCAAGTGCCTGATATCGCCCGGAAATCTGGTTCAGGCGCAGCTCTTGCTTGTATCACGGCCATGCTGGTGCCGCCGGCAACGACTCGAGGAGTGATCATGCGTCCCAAGTGAATCCTGCGCAGCGTAGCCATGCTCTGCGCCGCCGGGCTGTTCTGCACCGTCGCACAGGCGGCCATCGTCTTCGACTTTTCGTGGACCGGCAACCCGGCACAAGATCCCAACCTCACCTCGAGCGGGGACACGACCGCGTCAGTAAGCGGTTTCATCGAACTGGATGTAGGCCCTGGTGACAGCTTCGACAAAAACGACGTGCTGTCGGCCAGCTTTACACTGAGCAGCAGCCTCTTCGAGGATGTCGTGTTCGGCCATACCAACATCAGCTTCCTCACCGGCACGGTGGCGGCCGATGGTCTGAGTGCAGGGCTGACGGATTTTTACCTCGGCGACGGGTCTCCGCCGTCGTTCGGTTGCGTCAGCCTGGCCGGCGACTGTGCGAGGACGGCTCTTGACAGGCATATCTCCTCCTACACCACAGCACCCGACACCGACGTGAGCTTCCTTTACACTACCACGGAGGCTGCACGGGCTTCGTTTCACCTGACCGCGGCGGACCCCGTCCCCGTTTCGCTGCCCGGCACCGCGGCGCTCGCACTGGCCAGCCTCGCGGCGATGACGGTGGTGCGCCGCCGCCGCCCGTCCGCCGGCGGCTGAGCCGGCGCGGCTCAGAGATCTGCAGCGACCTTGACGAGGTCGGCACAATCGTGACAAGCGCAGAGGTCCTGACAACCGTCACGGCTCGAACACTCCCAGCTTGTACTCGATCTCCCTGACCAGCGCGACGAGCTTCGGCCCGAGGCTGCGCTGCAGCCGCTGGCGGCCGGTCGCCTGGGCGGGCACGGTCAGATTGAAGGCCAGCGCCATTCCGTTCAGCGACGCTCTCATCGGCACGGCGACGGCCGCGAGGTTCGGCTGCCAGTCGCCGACCGACACGCAGAAGCCCTGCGACTCGATGGCCGCCTGGGCATCGGCCACCTTCGGGCCGAAGCTGGCCCACTCGTCGGGCATCTTGACCTGCAGCCGCTGGACCACCATGGCCCGTTCGTCGGACCCCAGCGCGTAAAGCAGCGCGCGCCCGATCGCGGTGCGCAGCAGCGGCCGGCTCGAACCGATGTCCGGCTTGGCCGGGCTGGTCTGGTGACCCTGCACCGTGTCGACGTAGACGACCTGCAGCCGGTCGCGCGCACCCACTGAAACCGGGCCGCGCGCCTGACGGGCCAGCTCGAGCATCTC
>JBAYOD010000017.1:0-25479 GCA_041678445.1 Burkholderiaceae bacterium
GCAGCGCTCGTGGCCGCGCGCGTCAGCGCGCACCAACAATCTGACTTGCCGCCGACTGTTTGAGCGAAACGAACGAAGCGAAGCGAAGGGAGTGCAGCGAGTTCGGCGGCAGGCCACGAGCGCGAGCATCGGAGGGCACCCCGCGAAGCGGGGCAAGCACCCGGCGTGCGCCGAAAGCCTCGCCCCGCGTCCTGGCAAAAGCCGCCCCAGGCGCTCGAACGCGAACAGGTACGAGGCGCTCATCCCGTGGGAGGTTCCCCCGATGCCGGCCCGGCGCCATCGAAACCCAACTGCCGCCAGGCCTCGAACACGGTCACCGCGACCGCATTGGACAGGTTGAGGCTGCGGTTGTCCGGGCGCATCGGCAGCCGCAGCCATTGCGCGCCCGGGATGCCGGCCAGCACTTCGTCGGGCAGCCCGCGGGTCTCGCAGCCGAAGACCAGCCAGTCGCCGGCCTCGAAGCGGACCTCGTAGGGGCTGCGTCGGCCGCGCGTGCTCATCGCGAACAGACGCTGCGGCTTGCAGTCGGCGAGCAGCGCCGGCCAGGACCGATGGGTGCGGATCCGGGTGTACTCGTGATAGTCGAGCCCGGCACGGCGCAAGCGGGCGCTGTCCAGTTCGAAGCCGAGCGGCTCGACCAGGTGCAGGCTGGCCCCGGTGTTCGCGCACAGGCGGATCACGTTGCCGGTGTTCGGCGGGATTTCGGGGTTGACGAGCACGACGTTGAGCATGCGCCGGCATGCTAGCGCGCATCGGCGGCCGTGTCGCTGCCATCGCCATCGCCATCGCCATCGCCGGCAGCGGCAGCGGCAGGCGTTGCCGTGCGACAGGCCACGCAGACGACCACGGTGACGGCGCCCGCCGCCTTCAGGGCGCCGGCGGCGGCCTGCAGGGTCGCGCCGGTGGTCATCACGTCGTCGACGATCAGCAGGGTGGTGGCCGGGCCGACCGGGGGTGCGGTGAAGGCGGCACGCAGGACTTGCCGGCGCTGGCGGGCGTCGAGGCTGGAAGCCGGCAAGGTGTCGCGCGTCCTGCGCAGCAGGCCGTGCGCCGGCGTCAGGCCGAATGCGGCGGCGACCGGCCTGGCCAGCAGCCGCGCCTGGTTGAAGCCGCGGCGGGCCAGCCGGGCGGGCGCCAGCGGAACCGGCACGACCGCGTCGGGCGCCGGAACGCCGGCCGGCCAGCCTGCGATGCAAGCGCGTGCCAGCAGCCGGCCCAGCGGCGCGGCCAGCGCCGCCTGGCGGCCGAACTTGATCGCCTGCACCAGATGATCGAGCGGGCGCGCATAGTCGGCCAGCGCGATGCAGTGGTCGAAGACGGGGAGATGGTGTCGGCAATGACGGCAGGATCCGGTCGCGGCCAGCCGCTCGCCGCAGCGCGGGCAGCGCTGCACGCCCAGGCCCGGCAGGCTGGCAGCGCAGCCGGCGCACCAGCCACGTGGCGATGCGCCGGGGCCGCTCGGCTGCCCCGGGGATAGCGGCTGCTCACAGGCCACGCAGACGACCGGCAGCATTTCGTCGAGCAGGCGCAGCGAGGCGTCGCGGCCGGCGCGCCAGAGGGCGGACAGGCCGACCTGCCGCAGCAATGATGGCGAGAGGTTCATGCCGACATTGGAACCCGCCGCAGTCCTATACTGGGCGCCCATGGCTCATCCTTCCGCCCTAGATCCGAAGGCCGTACGCCGGCAGTTCGCGCGCCGCGCCGACCGGCTGCACCAGGCCGACTTCCTGTTGCGGGAAACGGAGAGGCGTCTGCTCGAGCGGCTGGAGATTGTCCGGCTGACGCCGGCTGCCGTCCTCGATGTCGGCTGCGGACTCGGCCGCAGCCTGGCCGCGCTCGCGCAACGCTACCCGCAGGCCACGCTGCGTGGCTGCGACCTGTCCTGGCAGGTCGCGGCCCGGGCCCGTGCGGCACTCGAACCGACGGCGCGCGGCCTGCTGGCGCGTCTGCGGCGCGGCCCGACGCAACCGGTAGCGGCCGTGTTCGCGGCTGATGCCCACGCCCTGCCGTTGCCGCCGTCGTGCACCGACCTGATCTGGTCCAATCTGGTCTTCCACTGGTTCCATGAGCCGCAGCGTGTGGTCGACGAGTGGTACCGGGTGATTCGCCCCGACGGGCTGCTCACGTTCACCGTGCTCGGCGTCGACAGCCTGATCGAATTGCGGACGGTCGGCGCCCGTCTGCCCGACTTCCCCGACATGCACGACATCGGCGACCTGCTGGTCGGCGCCGGCTTCGCCGAGCCGGTGATGGACGTCGAGCGGCTGGTGCTGACCTATCGCGATGCCGAGACGCTGCTGGCCGATGCCCGCGCCCTCGGCGGCAATGCGCTGGCCGGGCGCTTCCGTGGCCTGCTCGGCCGCGGCCACCGGCGCGAGTGGCTGGCCGCGATCGAGCGTGGTCGCGCGGCCGACGGGATGTTGCGCCTGAGCGTCGAACTGATTTTCGGGCACGCCTGGTGCCCGCCCAGGAAGCGCCTGCCGGGGGGGCTCGCGCACGTCGAATTCATGCCACGCCGAAAGGGGGGCTGAGGCCATCGATTTGCTGCCCGCCATGCGCGCCGCCTATAATCCTTGCGTTGAAACAAATCCGCTTCGGATCGTCGCCGGTTCTTCGCGAACGGCGCCAGTTCGCATGCAGTACCGGTGGAGCTACGCTGCAGACCAGCACATGCACGAATGGGTTCTCAAGCGCAACTGCGCATTGACGCCCGTTCAACTCGCCATGTGGTTCGGCTCGCTCGCAGCGGTGTCGCTGTTGCTGGCCTTGCTTTTCGCATCGATGGGGGCCTGGCTCACGATACCGTTTGCCCTGGTCGAGATCACCGCACTGGCCTGGGCATTCGTCTGGTGGGCGCGACATGCGACCGATTACGAGCGAATAGTGGTGTGCGACGGCCTGCTGAGCGTCGAGAAATCGAGCGGGGAACGCCTGCGCAGGATAGAGTGTCGGCCTGCCTGGGTCAGAGTTGAGTATGGTGGCGCACGGTGCGGTCCGATCCGGATCGTGTCGTCATGCGAAGCGATCGAGATCGGCGGGCTGGTGCCCGACGATCGGCGAGCGGCGCTGGCCAGGGAGTTGAGGGGTGCATTCGCATCGCAGCATGCGGGCGGGAGTGCTCGGGGTTGACGGGAAAGAACGACTACGGATGGGCAGCATGAAACTGAAGCGTGCGGCAGGCGCATTGGCGACGGCGGTTCTGGGCGGTTGGCTGTCGGTGGCCAATGCGGTCGGGGACATGCCGGGCGGGCCGAAGTACAACGGTCTGAACCTGCAGGATCCTGCGACCCGGATCGCGGCCGATCAGCACTGGATGCACTGGTTCCTGATGTGGATCTGCCTGATCATCTTCGTGCTCGTCTTCGGCACGATGTTCTACTCGATCCTGATGCACCGGAAGTCCAAGGGCTACAAACCCGCCAGCTTCCACGAGAGCACGGCGGTCGAGGTCACCTGGACGGTCATTCCCTTCCTGATCATCATCGGCATGGCCCTGCCGGCCACCCGGATGGTCGTCGAGCAGAAGGACACCTCGAACGCCGACCTGACCATCAAGGTCACCGGCTATCAGTGGAAATGGGGCTATGACTACCTGAAGGGCGACGGCGAAGGCATTTCGTTCCTGTCGACGCTGACGACGCCGCGTGCCCAGATCGAGGGTCGCGAGCCGAAAACCAACACCTATCTCGTCGAGGTCGACAATCCGATGGTCGTGCCGGTGGACCAGAAGGTCCGCGTGGTCCTGACCGCCAACGACGTCATCCACTCGTGGATGGTGCCGGCCTTCGGGGTCAAGCAGGACGCCATTCCGGGCTTCGTGCGCGACACCTGGTTCCGCGCCGAGAAAACCGGCGTCTTCCGCGGCCAGTGCGCCGAGCTGTGCGGCAAGGACCATGCGTTCATGCCGATCGTCGTCGAAGTCAAGTCGCAGGAAGACTATGCCCGGTGGGTCGAGGAGCAGAAGCAGCTGATGCTTGCCAGGCTCGATGATCCGAACAAGGAATGGACCCAGGACGAACTCTTCGAGCGGGGCGAGAAGGTTTACCAGGCGAACTGCGTGGCCTGCCACCAGGCCAACGGCCAGGGCGTGCCGCCGGCCTTCCCGCCGCTGGCCGGTTCGAAGCTGGTTCTCGGCCCGTCGGAAGGACAGATCGACATCGTGCTCAATGGCCGGCAGAACACCGCGATGGCGTCGTTCCGCCAGCTCTCCGACGTCGAGCTGGCCGCGGTCATCACCTATACCCGCCACGCCTGGGGCAATGACCCGGCCGACGGCCTCGTACAGCCGGCCGAAGTCATGGCCGCACGCAAGTAACCGGGTCGCGGCCATCCGGTCTCATCCGGACGGAATGCACAGAGTTTGCAGGAGCCTAGTCAAATGAGCGCAGTACTGGACCATCACGGCGACCACGCCCACGATCACGCGCACGACCATCCCACCGGGTGGCGGCGCTGGGTGTTCGCAACGAACCACAAGGACATCGGCACCCTCTACCTCTGGTTCTCGTTCACGATGTTCTTCGTCGGCGGCATCAATGCGCTGCTGCTGCGCACCGAGCTGTTCCAGCCCGGTCTGCAGGTCATGGAGCCGGAATTCTTCAATCAGCTCACGACGATGCACGGGCTGATCATGGTCTTCGGCGCGATCATGCCGGCCTTCGTCGGCTTCGCGAACTGGCAGATCCCGATGATGATCGGCGCCTCCGACATGGCCTTCGCGAGGATGAACAACTTCAGCTTCTGGCTGCTGCCGGCGGCGGCGCTGCTGCTGGTCATCTCGTATTTCGTGCCGGGCGGCGCGAGTGCGGCGGGCTGGACGCTGTATGCGCCGCTGTCCACGCAGATGGGCCCGGGCCAGGATCTCGGGATCTTCGCCGTCCACATCTTCGGCGCCTCGTCGATCATGGGGGCGATCAACATCGTCACGACGGTGCTCAACATGCGGGCTCCTGGCATGTCGCTGATGCGCATGCCGATGTTCGTCTGGACCTGGCTGATCACGGCCTACCTGCTGATCGCCGTCATGCCGGTGCTGGCCGGGGCGATCACGATGCTGCTGACCGACCGCCACTTCGGCACGGCCTTCTTCAACGCGGCGGCCGGCGGCGACCCGGTGATGTACCAGCACATCTTCTGGTTCTTCGGTCACCCCGAGGTCTACATCATGATCCTGCCGGCGTTCGGGATCGTCAGCGAGGTCATCCCCACCTTCTCGCGCAAGAAGCTGTTCGGCTACAGCTCGATGGTCTACGCCACGGCTTCGATCGCGATCCTGTCGATGCTCGTCTGGGCGCACCACATGTTCACCACCGGCATGCCGGTGACCGGCCAGTTGTTCTTCATGTACGCGACGATGCTGATCGCGGTGCCCACCGGGGTGAAGATCTTCAACTGGGTGGCCACGATGTGGCGCGGCTCGATGACCTTCGAAACCCCGATGCTGTTTGCCGTCGGCTTCATCTTCGTGTTCGCCATCGGGGGGTTCACCGGGGTGATCATGGCCGTCGCGCCGCTCGACATCCAGTTGCACGACACCTACTACATCGTTGCCCACTTCCACTACGTGCTGGTGGCCGGCTCGTTGTTCGCGCTGTTCGCGGGCACCTACTACTGGCTGCCGAAGTGGACCGGCCACGTCTACGACGAGAAGCTCGGCAAGTGGCACTTCTGGATGTCGATGATCACCTTCAACATCACCTTCTTCCCGATGCACTTCCTCGGTCTGGCCGGCATGCCGCGGCGCTACGCCGACTACCCGATGCAGTTCGCCGACTTCAACGCAATCGTCACCATCGGCGCCTTCGGCTTCGGCCTGTCGCAGCTGATCTTCCTGTGGGCGATCATCAAATGCATCAAGGGGGGCGAGAAGGCTACCGACAAGGTCTGGGAAGGTGCCGAGGGGCTCGAATGGACCTTGCCGTCGCCGGCGCCCTGGCACTCGTTCGAGACGCCGCCCGTCGTCAAGTGAGTCGACCGGCCGAGTGGATCGATGGAGAACGCGATGAGTGATCCGAACAGGAACAGGAACCTGCGCACCGCGCTGATCCTGCTGTCGATCGCCGCCGTGTTCTTCGTCGGCGTCATTGCCAACCGCATGATCTTCGGGGGAGGCTGAAGATGTCCGAGCGTCAGACCGGGCCTGCCGAAACGCGTTTCGAGAACGCGCAGATGGTCGGCAAACTGATTGTCGTGATCGCCGTCATGTTCGGCTTCGGTTTCGCACTGGTGCCGCTGTACGAGAAGATCTGCCAGATCACCGGGATCAACCAGCTCACCAAGCGTGACCGGCAGGCCGAATCCTTCGCGAAGAACACCCAGATCGACACCAGCCGCCGAATCACCGTCGAGTTCGACGCCAATGGGCGCGGCGCCTGGCATTTCAAGCCGGAAGTCAATTCGCTCGAGGTTCATCCCGGCGAACTGGTCACGGTGGTCTACGATCTGATCAACACCCACAGCGAAGCCACCACGGGCCAGGCAATTCCCAGCTACGCACCGCAGGTGTCGGGGCGGTACTTCCACAAGCTCGAGTGCTTCTGCTTCGAGCAGCAGGAACTGCCGGGGGGCGCCACGCAGAAGTTCCCGGTGGTTTTCGTGATCGATCCGAAACTTCCCAAGGACGTCAGCACGATCACCCTGTCGTACACCTTCTTCGAGGTCGCCGGCCGTTCGGCCGCGGCAAGCGGTGTCGCGGGCGAGGCTCGCAGCGGAGGAGGCTGATGTCGGCAGATCTGCAGGATGCGGCGCGCCGCAAGGGCAGTTTCATCGGCACGCTGCGGGCGATCGGCTGGGCGTTTTTCGGGGTGCGGGGGGGCAGGGCGCATGAGCGTGATCTCAGCAGCCTGAACCCGATTCATGTGATCATCATCGGTCTGGCGGCGGCGTTGCTGTTCGTGTTCGGACTGATTGCCATCGCGATCTGGGCGGTGGGCTGAAGCGCGGATATCTAGTTCAGGAGAGGGAAACAGACATGGGATCGGGTGTGCGCGCGCATGCGCCTTATTACTACGTGCCGGGCCCATCGAAGTGGCCACTGGTCGGCGGCATTGCGCTGGCCTGCTTCGGTCTCGGCCTGGCAAGCTGGTTCAACGGTGCGGCCTTCGGCCCCTGGCTGTTCGGGGCCTTCGTCGTGATCCTCGCCTACATGCTGATCGGCTGGTTCAGCGAAGTCACGCGTGAGTCCGAACGTGGCCTGTACAGCGAACGGGTCGATGTGTCGTTCCGCTGGTCGATGGGCTGGTTCATCTTCTCGGAGGTGATGTTCTTCTCGGCGTTCTTCGGAGCGCTTTTCTATGCGCGCACGATCGCGATGCCCTGGCTGGGCGACCTCGATCACCGCAGCGTGCTGTGGCCCGACTTCCAGGCCGTGTGGCCGAACAGCGGGCCGGGTGGGGTCGTCGACGCTTTCGAGACCATCGGCCCGTGGCCGATCCCGACGATCAACACGCTGCTGCTGCTGACCTCGGGCGTGACGCTGACCATCGCGCACCATGCGATGAAGGACGGCCGGCGCGGCCCGCTGACCTTCTGGCTGTTCCTGACCGTGCTGCTCGGGGCGATCTTCCTCGGCTTCCAGGCGTACGAGTACATGCACGCCTACCGGGACCTGAACCTGCGGCTCGATTCCGGGATCTTCGGTTCAACCTTCTTCATGTTGACCGGCTTCCACGGTTTCCACGTCTGCGTGGGGGCGCTGATCCTGGCGGTCGTGCTGTTCCGGGTCATCAAGGGGCATTTCACGCCCGAGAACCACTTCGCCTTCGAGGCGGCTGCCTGGTACTGGCACTTCGTCGACGTCGTCTGGCTGGGGCTGTACGTCGCTGTCTACTGGCTGTAGGGCGTCGCACCCCGGTGCCGAGAGGCCGCGCCGGAGCGCGGCCTTTTCGCTTCGGCCCCTGGGCAATGGATCACCCCGGGCAGTGGATCAGCGCGGTGCGTGGCGTGTCACGGGCACGCCAGTGCTCTCGATCCAGCCCATGTGGTGGGCGAACAGGATCAGCGCGAACAGCGCGATCGAGAAGCCGACCCGGAAACCGAGGGCGCGGACGGTGTTGCGGGTGCGGCCACGGTCGCGGATCAGAAAGACCATCGCTGAAGCCAGGCTTCCGATGATCAGGATGAATGCGACGAGGATGATCCACTTCAAGACGTTCTCCGGCGGACCGGCTCCGGCAGCGGCGGCAGCGCGGGCCCAAAGGATGATTGTAGAGCCTGACCGGCCTGCGGGCCTGGGGGCAGATACGGGTGCGCGGTCATGAAGGCCCGGTGGCTGCACGCGATCGTCCCGACCCTGGCCGCGCTGCTGGTGGTCGTCGTGACGGCTTCGCTCGGCAACTGGCAGTTGCGGCGCGCCCAGTTCAAGCTCGATCTGCAGGCGCAGCGCGAGGCCGCCCAGGCCGAGCCTGCGCAGGCGCTCGGCACGGTGCCGCTCGATGAGGCCGAAGTGGCGCGCCTCGAAGGCCGGCATGTGTCGGCCACCGGCGTCTGGCGTCCCGAGTACAGCGTCTACCTCGACAACCGCGCCCACAACGGGGTGGCCGGTTTCTATCTGATTTCACCCCTCAGGCTGACGACGGCTGGCGTGGGTGTGGGCGCGGGGACGGGTGCGGGCGCAAACGAAGCGGCGGGCGGGGACGCGCATGAGGGCACCGCGATGCACGTCCTGGTCGTGCGCGGCTGGGTGCCGCGCGACCCACGCGAGCGCACCCGCCTGATCGCTCCCCCGGTGCCCGAAGGCGTGGTCACGGTGACCGGCCTGGCGCAGCGCGAGCTGTCGCAGATCCTCGAGCTGGCCAGGATGGCGCCGCCAGCGCACGACCAGCAGATCTGGGCGAACCTGACCGTGGCCGGGTTCGAGCAGTGGTCGGGGCTGGCCGCGCAGCCGCTGCTGATCCGCCAGAGCGCGCCGATGACCGGCGCGACGCCGGCCGCGCCCGATGACCTCGTGCGCGACTGGCCCGCTCCGGCCGACGATGTCGACATGCACCGCGGCTACGCGCTGCAATGGTATTCACTGGCTTTGACCGCGGTCGTGTTGTGGGCGTGGTTCGTGGTCTGGCGACCCTTGCGGCGCTCCCGGGGCCCGGCCGGCTGAGACTAGAATCGAAGAATGAGCGCAAGTTCGATGCCCGACGAAACACTGCCAGACGGAATGCCGTCGGACGGAAAGCCGTCAGACGAGGCGCAGCAGCGGCGCGTGCGCAGTGGCCGGCTCAAGATGCTGGCAATCCTGCTGATCTGCGCCGCCCCGGTGATTGCCTCGTATTTCACCTATTACGTGATCCGCCCCGATGGGCGCACCAACTACGGCACCCTGCTGCAGCCGCTGCCCGAGGTCGGCACGCTGGCCGGCGTCGGCCTGGACGGCGCGCCGGCGAGCCTGGCGCAACTGGGCGGGCACTGGCTGCTGCTGACCGGCGCCGGCGCGCAGTGCGACGCGGCCTGCGAGCACCGCCTGTATCTGCTGCGCCAGATCCGCCTGACCACCGGCAAGGAGCGCGACCGGGTCGAGCGCGTCTGGGTCGTGGAGCCCGGCACGCCGGTGAACGCACAACTGCTGGCCGAACACGAGGGCCTGGTCGTCATCCGTGCCCCGGCCGGGGCACTGGCCGCGATCGGTTTTCCGACTGAAGCGGGCGACTTGCCCGGAAACCACATCTGGATCGTCGACCCGCTGGGCAACCTGGTGTTGCGCTACCCGCTCGATCCGGATCCGAGCAAGATGAAGAAGGATCTCCTGAAGCTGCTGAAGGCATCGAGGATTGGCTGACATGGCCCCGAACTTTTCCAGACCCGCGCCGATCCCGGCCCGTTCCCCGCACTGGTTCCGCCGCCTGGTCGGACTGACCGTCGTACTCACCCTGTGCCTGATCATGATTGGCGCCTATGTCCGGCTCACCGACGCCGGTCTGGGCTGCCCCGACTGGCCCGGCTGCTACGGCAAGCTGTTCCCGAGCCAGGCGCGCGACCAGATCGCCCAGGCAGTGACCGAGCAGGGCGGCGAACACGGCCCGGTCTCGATGGGCAAGGCCTGGCGGGAGATGGGCCACCGCTACGTCGCGAAGATACTGGGTCTGCTGATCATCGCGATCGCGGCGATCGCCTGGTGGCGCCGGCGCGAATTCGGCCAGTCGCCCGCTCTGCCGATCTGGCTGGTCGGCGTCGTCATCCTGCAGGGCCTGTTCGGCATGTGGACGGTCACCCTGCTGCTGCAGCCGGCGATCGTGACCGGCCACCTGATGGGCGGGATGCTCACCTTCGCGCTGCTGCTGTGGCTATGGCTGCGCCAGCTTGCGCAGCCACGCTACATCGACGCCGAGCCGGTGGCTGCGCTGGCCGCCCCGGCGCTGTTCGGGCTCGTACTGGTCTGTGTGCAGATCTTCCTCGGTGGCTGGACCAGCACCAACTACGCGGCGCTGGCCTGTCCCGACCTGCCCGCCTGCCAGGGCGCCTGGTGGCCGGAAATGGACTTCAGCCACGCGTTCCACTTCCTGCGTGAGCTCGGCATGACCAGCGATGGCCAGCACCTGCCCGCCGAGTCGCTGACCGCAATCCACCTGATCCACCGGATCGGGGCGGTGGTCGTGCTCGGGGTGGTCGGCTGGCTGGGCTGGCGGACAATGCGCACCGACGGCACGCAGGGGCTGGGCGCGGCGATTCTCGTCGCCCTGCTCGTCCAGTGGCTGCTCGGCCTGTCCAACGTCTACTGGAGTCTGCCCCTGCCGGTGGCCGTTGCCCACAATGGCGGTGCTGCTGTACTGCTCGGGCTGCTCGTGATGCTAAACTTCAGAGCACATCGCGCCCGTTTGCAGATTTGAGCGCGCAGGATTCCAGGGGCATGCAAGTAAGCCGACTCGACACCGCCGCCGCGGGCTGGCGCCACCACGTGGCCCAGTACATCGCGGTGACCAAGCCGCGCATCGTGATGCTGGCCGCCTTCTGTGCGTTGATCGGCATGCTGCTGGCGTCCGACGGCTGGGTGCCGCCGGTCACCATGGTGGCCGGTCTGGCCGGCATTTCGCTGCTGGCGGCTGCCGGTTTCGCGTTCAACTGCCTGATCGAGCGCGGCATCGATGCCCGGATGGCCCGTACCCGCGCCCGTCCGCTGGCGCGCGGCGAGGTCGGCGTGGTCGGCTCGCTGCTCTTCGCCGGCACGCTGGGTGGCGTCGGCGCGCTGCTGCTCTATACGCTGGTCAATCCGCTGACGATGTGGCTGACGCTGGCCACCTTCGTCGGCTACGCATTCATCTACACCGTGCTGCTCAAGCCGGCCACGCCGCAGAACATCGTGATCGGCGGCGCCAGCGGCGCCATGCCGCCGGTGCTCGGCTGGGCGGCGGTCGCCAACGAAGTCACCGCCCAGGCACTGGTGCTGTTCCTGATCATCTTCGTCTGGACGCCGCCGCACTTCTGGGCCTTGGCCCTGTACCGGATCGAGGACTACAAGCGCTCGGGCCTGCCGATGCTGCCGGTCACTCACGGGCCGGAGTTCACACGGCTCAACGTGCTGCTGTACACGATCCTGCTGGTCGCCACCTCGCTGCTGCCTTTCCTGATCCAGATGAGCGGATGGGTTTATCTGGTCTGCGCCATCGGCCTGGGCGGGGTGTTCGTGGCTTACGCCTGGCGCCTGTGGCGCGATTACTCCGATGCGCTGGCCAAGCGCACCTTCGGTTATTCGATCTTCTATCTGGCTGCGCTTTTCGGCGCCCTGCTGGTCGATCATTACCTCGTCTGATCCAGTGTCTGTCAATTCATCGAATGCCGGCGCCGGGCGCCGGTCGTGGCTGCGCCTGTCGGGCGCAGCCGTGCTCACCCTTGTCGCGGGCGGCTTGACCGCCTGCAGGAACCGGGGTGGCCCGCAATTCCGCAACACCGACGTCACCGGGTCCGACCTGGCGAAGAACGGTTTCACCCTGACCGATCACACCGGTGCGCCCCGCACGCTGGCCGACTATCGCGGCAAGGCCGTGCTGATCTTCTTCGGCTTCACCCATTGCCCCGACGTCTGTCCGACCACCATGCTCGAGGCGGCCGAGGCGATGAAGCTGCTCGGCGCCAAGGCCGAGCGCGTGCAGGTGCTGTTCGTGACGCTCGATCCCGAGCGCGACACGCCGGAAATGCTCGCCCATTACGTGCCGGCGTTTCACCCCAGTTTCGTCGGCCTGTGGGGCGACCCCGAGACGCTGGCGCGCACGGCCAAGGACTTCCGGGTCTTCTACCAGAAGACGGCGCTGTCCTCGAGCGGTTCGTATTCGATCGACCATACGGCCGGCAGCTTCATCTTCGACCCGGAGGGACGACTGCGGCTGTTCACCCGCTATGGCGTCGGTGCCGAGGCGCTGGCCCACGACCTGGCCCTGCTGCTCGGCTGACCGCGCGCCGCGCCGCGGCGCGCTCAGGCCGCCTCGCTCAGGCGCTGGCCTGGCGACCGGCCGGGGCAGTGGCGGCGGGCGGCACGAGCGCAGCCAGCGCGGCGGCCAGCACGATCATCGCACCCCCGATCAGCGTGCGGGTGACCAGGGCTTCGCCGGCGAACCATGACGCCGACACTGCGGCGAACACGACCTCCGACAGCATGACCAGCACGGTGACCGAGGCCGGCAGCCGCGCCGCCGCATACTGCAGCGACAGGTTGGCGGCCAGAGCGACGATCGCCAGGCCGATGGCGCCGGCGATCCACAACGGGGCCGGCGGTGGTGGCGGTGCAATCACCCCGGCGGCCGTCATCGTGGCGGCCAGCAGCGTTGCCAGCAGGCCGGCGCCGGCGAACATGGCCAGGACCCGGGCCGAGTCGCGCTCGGCCGTGTTGTAGCGCAGCAGCACGTTCACGCCGGCGAAGGCGATCCCGCCGACCAGGCCCAGCCAGTCGGCGAGGCTGCTGGGTACCGGCATGCCCAGGCCCGGTTCGTAGAGCACGATGGCCGCTCCGCTGACCGCCATGACGATCCGCGCGACGGTCAGGGCGGTGATCGGCTCGCCGAGCAGCCAGCGTGCGAGCGGTGCCGCCCAGACCGGCATCAGGTAGAACAGGAGCACGACCCGCACCACTTCGCCGACCAGCATGCCCCAGTTGAAACCGATGTTCGCCATGCCCGAGGCCACCATCAGCCAGCACAGCCCGGGGCTGGCGAGCACGTCGCGCCAGGTGCTGGGCCGCCACAGGCTGATCAGCAGGGCCGCGCAGCCGAAGGCGCAACCGGTGGCCCACAGGGCATGGAGCCCGAGGCTGTTCAGTTGCCGGAAAGGCCACCAGGACACGCCCCAGACGAAGGCGTTGAACAGCAGCAGGGGCAGCAGGGCGATGCGCAAAAAGAAAATGCCGCCTTCGGTTTCCCGTTGGCGGCCAAAAGGGGGAGGATTGGGGGATCGAAATTCGGGAGCATCGTCTGCCACCCGAACCTCTTAGACGTAGGCCGCGAGCAAACCTTTCATCTTCTGCAGTGCCTTGACCTCGATCTGACGGATGCGTTCGGCCGACACTCCGAACTCGTCGGCCAGTGCCTGCAGCGTCAGGCCGCCGCCCTCGGATTCGTCGCGCAGCCAGCGGGTTTCGACGATGCGTCGGCTGCGCGGATCGAGCCCCGCCAGGGCCTCGGCCAGTCCTTCGCCCTGCAGGCGGTCGTGCTGGCGTGCCTCCAGGACCTGGGTCGGATCGGCCTGCGGCGCAGCCAGCCAGGCGCTCGGCGAATAGCTCTCTTCGCCGTCGTCGGGCTGGGGATCGAGCGTCATGTCGTGACCCGACAGCCGGGTTTCCATCTCGACGACGTCGCGCTCGCGCACGTTCAGTTCACGGGCGATTTCGCTGACCTGGTCGACGCCCAGCGTGCCGAGGCCGGGTTTCATCGAACGCAGATTGAAGAACAGCTTGCGCTGGGCCTTGGTGGTCGCCACCTTGACCATCCGCCAGTTCTTCAGGATGTATTCATGGATCTCGGCCTTGATCCAGTGCAGGGCAAACGACACCAGACGCACGCCGCGTTCCGGGTCGAAGCGCTTGACGGCCTTCATCAGGCCGATGTTGCCTTCCTGGATCAGGTCGGCGTGCGGCAGGCCGTAGCCGAGGTACTGGCGGGCCACCGACACCACCAGGCGCAGGTGCGACATCACCAGTTCACGGGCGGCGTCGAGATCTTCGCGTTCGCGATAATCCCGGGCGAGTTCGGCCTCACGTTCTGCCGACAGCATCGGCAGCCGGTTGACCGCAGTAATGTAGGCATCGAGATTGCCGACGGCGGGCACCGCCAGCGCCATGCTGGCAGCGGCAGAGGGCACGAGTGCAGTCGAAGCAGGCTTGGGCATCGAGGTCTTGGCTCTCCTGTAGCTTGGCGGGAACGGTCGCCGGGCACTCGGCAAGTTCTCGGTGACCCGACGATCAGTTCCGGAATGCCCCTAGATTAGCACTCTCGACGTCAGAGTGCCAGTCCCCGGCCTGCTCCCTGGCCAACCCCGGCCTGCTCCCGCCATTGACGCCCAGGCTCGCGCGCCGCGTCCTGGCTGTTCAATCGAGCAGCGCCGATGCGAACTCGTCGGCCGAGAAACCTTGCAGGTCGTCGATGCCCTCACCGACGCCGATGAAGCAGACCGGGATTGGCCGGTCGCGGCGGGTGTGGGCGAGCGCGGCCAGCGTGCCGCCCTTGGCGGTGCCGTCCAGCTTGGTGACGATCAGCCCGGTGACGCCGATCGCGTCGTCGAAGGCGCGCACCTGGGCCAGCATGTTCTGGCCGGTGTTGCCGTCGAGCACGATCAGCACCTCGTGCGGGGCGCCGGGCATCGCCTTGCCGATCACCCGGTGGATCTTCTTCAGCTCGTCCATCAGGTGCAGCTGGGTGGGCAGCCGTCCGGCCGTGTCGACCATGACCACGCCGGTGCCGCGGGCGCGTCCGGCGTTGACGGCGTCGAAGGCGACCGCCGCCGGATCGCCGCCCTGCTGGGCGATGACCTGGACGCTGTTGCGCGTTCCCCATTGCTGCAACTGTTCGCGTGCCGCGGCGCGGAAGGTGTCGCCGGCGGCCAGCAGCACGGTCTTGCCCTCGCGCTGCAGATGGTGGGCCAGCTTGCCGATCGAGGTGGTCTTGCCGGCGCCATTGACCCCGGCGATCATCATGACCAGGGGGGTAGCCGCATCGATGTCGATCGGCCGCTCCAGCGGACGCAGCAGGTCGGCCAGCAGGCTGCGCAGCGCCCGGCGTACGCCTTCCGGATCTTCGATGCGCTCCCGGCGCACGGTTTCGCGCAGGGTGTCGAGCAGCCAGGTGGTGGTTTCGACGCCGGCGTCGCTGACCAGCAGCGCGGTTTCCAGTTCCTCGTAGAGTGTTTCGTCGATCCGGACGCCGGAGAACAGGCCGGACAGGTTGCCGCGGGTCTTGGACAGACCCTGCTTGAGCCGCGTGAGCCAGCCGGCGCGGGGCGCAGCCGTGGCGGCTTCGTCCGGAGCCGCGGGAGCGGCGGGAGCGGCGGCCGGAACTGCTGCGGGAGCGTCGGCGTCGGGCAGGCCTGCCGCACTGGCGACTTCCGGCGCCGGGGCGACATCCGATACAGGAGCAGGCTTTTTTCGACGAAAGAATCCGAACATGGCTACACTCAGCGCCCTGGATTCTACCTGTGCGAGCCATGCCGATTCAGATCTTCCGTCTGCTGGCCGTTGCGGCGTCGCTGGCCCTGTCGCCGGTGCCCGCTCTGGCTGAGACCCCGACGAGGGCGCACGCATCGGCGCAGACCTTCGAGCGCAGCCTGCCGAACGGGATGAAGGTGCTGGTCCGGGAAGACCGGCGCGCCCCGACCGTCGTCCATCTGGTGCTGTACCGGGTCGGCGCCATCGACGAGATCAACGGCCTGACCGGCATCTCGCATGTCCTCGAGCACATGATGTTCAAGGGGACGCAGACGCTGGCGGTCGGCGAGTTCTCGCGCCGGGTCGCCGAGCGTGGGGGCCGCGAGAACGCCTTCACGGGGCGCGATTACACCGGCTACTTCCAGCAGGTCCATCGTTCGCACCTGGCCGAGATGATGCGCCTGGAAGCCGACCGGATGGCCGGGCTGGTGGTCGAGGACGCGGAGTTCTCGCGCGAGATCCGCGTGGTCATGGAGGAGCGCCGCTGGCGCACCGACGATCGCGCCCAGGGGCGGCTCTACGAACAGCTGATGGCGGCAGCCTTCACGGCTTCGCCTTACCGCCGGCCGGTGGTCGGCTGGATGAGCGATCTGGAATCGATGCAGGCGGGCGATGTGCGCGACTGGTACGCGCGCTGGTACAACCCGGCCAATGCCGTGCTGATCGTGGTTGGTGACGTCTCGGCCGACGAGGTCTGGAAGCTGGCCGGACAGACCTACGGGCAGATCGACGCGAATGCGCTGCCCGAGCGCAGGCCGCAGAACGAGCCGGAACAGCGCGGCGTCAAGCGGATCTGGGTCAAGGCGCCGGCCGAGAATCCGCATGTGATCCTGGGCTTCAAGGTGCCGCGCCTGCGTGATGTCGACGCGGATCGCGATCCGTATGCGCTGCAGATGCTGGCCGCGGTCCTCGACGCCGACGAGAACGGCCGGCTGACACGCAATCTGGTGCGGGGGTCGCGGGTGGCCGACCAGGTTGGCGCCGGTTACGGAATGACCGGCCGCGGACCATCGCTGTTCCTGCTCGACGGCACGCCGGCCGAAGGCCAGGATACCGAGGCGCTCGAACGCGCGTTGCGCGCCGAGATTGCGCGGATCGCCGACGAGGGCGTGCGCGAGGACGAACTGCAGCGCATTCGCGCGCAGTATGTGGCCGGACAGATCTACAAGCGCGACTCGATCATGGCGCAGGCGATGGAGATGGGCGGACTCGAGATGTCCGGTCTGTCGCATCGCGATGCCGACCGGATCCTGGAGCGTATCCGCCAGGTGACGGCGGCCGATGTGCAGTCGGTCGCGCAGCGCTACTTCGGCGAGGATGAACTGACCGTGGCGACGCTGTTGCCGCAGCCGATCGATCCGCAGGCGCCGGCGTCGCCGCGCCCGGCGTTGCGGCACTGACGGAGGCACGGACATGCATGTCGATCCGATTCGCAGCGTGACGGTTCCTGTGGCGATGATCCCCGCGGTCGTGCTCCGTGTGGCGTTGTGCCTGCTTGCGCTGTCGGCCCTTCTGGTTGCCGGCGTCGCGCAGGCTGCGCTGCCGATCCAGCACTGGACGGCGGCGTCGGGTGCACGCGTCTATTTCGTTCAGGCCGATGCGATCCCGATGCTCGACATCAGCGTCGAGTTCGACGCGGGGAGCCGTTTCGATCCGTCCGCCAAGGTCGGGCTCGCGTCGCTGACCAATGCCATGCTGGCGCGCGGCACGACCGGCGAGGGCGCGCTCGACGAGGCCGAGATCGCCGAGCGCTTTGCCCGCATCGGCGCACAGCGCGGGGGCGGGGCCGGCAACGACCGGGCCGGCGTCACGCTGCGCACGCTCACCAGCGAGGCCGAGCGCATCGAGGCCGTGGCGCTGCTGGCCAGCCTGCTGGCTGCGCCCGCGTTTCCGCAAGCGGTGCTCGAGCGCGAGCAGGTGCGCTGGAGCCAGGCGCTGCGCGAGGCCCAGACCCGGCCTGCCACGATCGCCCGCCAGACCTTCAACGCGCTGCTGTATCCGGAGCATCCGTACGGACGCGAAGCCAGCCCGCAGACGGTCGGCGCGATCAGCCGCGACGATCTGGTGCGCTTTCATCGCGAGCACTACGATGCCGGCCACGCGGTCGTTGCGATGATCGGCGCGATCGACCGCGCTCAGGCCGAGGCGATCGCGGAGCAGCTCACGCGCGACCTGCCTGCCGGCGCCGAGCGCCCGGCGCTGCCGCCGGTCGAGCGCCTGACGGCCGCGGTCGAGCGGCGGATCGTCCACCCGGCCAGCCAGAGCCACATCCTGATCGGCGAGCCGGCCATCGAGCGCGGCCACCCCGACTTCTTCCCGCTGTTCGTCGGCAACTATGTGCTCGGCGGCGGTGGCTTCGTCTCGCGGCTGTACAACGAGGTGCGCGAAAAGCGCGGCCTGGCCTACAGCGTCAGCGCCTACTTCGCCCCGCAGTTGCAGCCCGGGCCGTTCACCATCAGCCTGCAGACCGAGCGCTCGCAGACCGAAGCGGCCTTGAAGGTGGTGCGCGAAACGCTGTCGAGCTTCGTCGCCGATGGCCCGACCGAGGCCGAGCTGGCGGCGGCCAAGTCCAACCTGGTCGGTGGCTTCGCACTGCGCATCGACTCGAACAGCAAGATCCTCGACCACCTGGCGATGATCGGCTTCTATCGGCTGCCGCTCGACTACCTCGACACCTGGACCGACCGGGTGGCTGAAGTCAGCCTCGAACAGGTGCGTGACGCCTTTGCCCGGCAGGTGCCGCCCGACCGGCTGGTGACCGTCGTGGTCGGCGAGGCCGGTGAGGGCCCGGCGGAAGCGGCGGGAGCGGCGGAGCCGAAGGCTGGCGATGGTGCTGCGCGGCCCTGAGGGTCCGGCAGGCGGCAAGGACTCCGGGCGGGTGCGTATCGTCGGCGGCGCCTGGAAGCGCACGCCGCTGCCGGTGCCGGTGATCGCCGGCCTGCGGCCGACCCCCGACCGGGTGCGCGAGACGCTGTTCAACTGGCTGGGCCAGTCGCTCGAAGGCTGGCATTGCCTCGATGCCTTCGCCGGCAGCGGCGCCCTGGGGCTGGAAGCGGCTTCACGCGGCGCGGCGCGTGTCGTGATGATCGAGCGCGACCGCCGGGCGGCGGCAGCGATCGCGGCGAGCATTGCGCGGCTGGGTGCCGGCGGGTGCGTCGAGCTGGTCACCGGTGACGCGTTTGCCGAACTGGCCCGCCGGGCGCGGGCCGGCGAACGTTTCGACCTGGTCTTCATCGACCCGCCGTTCGGCGCCGGCCTGGCCGGGCGGGCGCTGGCCGCGGTGGTTCCGCTGCTCGCACCCGGGGCGCGGGTCTATGTCGAGGATGCCGCAGGGGTGGCGCTGCCCGCCGGCTTGACCCTGTTGCGCTCGCGGCAGGCGGGTCAGGTCCATTATCATCTGTTCGGTCAACAGGGAGCATAGCGATGACCAGGGCGATCTATCCGGGCACCTTCGATCCGCTGACGCGCGGCCACGAAGACCTGGTCCAGCGGGCGGCCAGACTGTTCGGTACAGTGGTCGTCGCCGTGGCCGACAGCCGCGGCAAGAATCCGATCTTCACTTCCGACGAGCGGGTGGCGATCGCGCGTGAGGTGCTGGCGCCCCTGGGCAATGTCGAAGTGGTCGGCTTTTCGGGGCTGCTCGTGAACCTCGTGCGCGAGCAGAAGGGCGATGTCGTGCTGCGCGGGCTGCGCGCGGTCACCGACTTCGATTACGAATTCCAGCTGGCCGGCATGAACCGCCATCTGATGCCCGAGGTCGAGACCGTCTTCATGACGCCGACCGAGCAGTACCAGTTCGTCTCGGGCACCCTGGTGCGCGAGATTGCGATGATGGGTGGCGAGGTCCACAAGTTCGTCGCGCCGGCCGTCAACGCCTGGCTGCAGCGCAAGCTGGCGTCGGCCGGCACAAGGCAGGGTGGCGCGCGTCCGGAATGATCTGCCGCGCGACACGCAAGGAGGGCAAGCATGGCACTGATGATCACCGACGAATGCATCAACTGCGACGTCTGCGAGCCGGAGTGCCCGAACGACGCGATTTCCATGGGGCCGGAGATCTACCAGATCGATCCGCTGCGCTGCACCGAGTGCGTCGGCCATCACGACGAGCCGCAGTGTGTGCAGGTCTGCCCGGTGGCCTGCATCCCGAAGGATCCCGCGCACGCCGAGACCCACGACCAGCTGTTCGCCAAGTACCTGCGCCTGCAGGCCGTGACCTCATGATGCCGGGCCGGCACGGGGGAAGGGCATGGACCTGATCCTGTGGCGTCATGCCGATGCCGGTGACGCGCTGGCCGATCCGGTGGCGGATCTCGAACGCCGTCTCACCAGCCGCGGCCGCAAGCAGGCCGAGCGGATGGCCCGCTGGCTGCACCAGCGGCTGCCGGAACGCTACCGGGTGCTGTCCAGCCCGGCCGTGCGTACCCGGGAGACTGCCGCGGCGCTCGGTGTCCGTGTCGAACTGGTGCCGCGGATCGCGCCCGGCTGCGGGGTCGCCGACCATCTCGCCGTACTGAACTGGCCGGACGGGCTGAGCGCACGTGCCGGGCACGTGGTGCTGGTCGGCCACCAGCCCGTCCTGGGACAACTGGCCAGCACGCTGCTCTGCGGCGTCGAAGGCGACTGGAGCATCCGGAAGGGTTCGCTGTGGTGGTTGTCGGTCCGGGAACGCGACGGGCGCCTGCAGTTCGTCGTGCGCGCCGTCGTCGGCCCCGACCTGGTCTGAATCAGTCCGAATCAGGCGGTTGAACCCGGCGTCAGGCGGTTCAGCCCGGCGTGGGTCTGCGCGCCACGGTCATCGAAGCGTCACGGGATCGTCACCGCGCTGAAAGAGGGCAGCGTCAGGCTTTCTCCAGGTCCTGTCATGGAGAAACCCCATGTCTGCTCTGCTCGAACGACTGGATAGCGTCGGTGCCGTCGCGCCCGGTGCCACTGTGCCCGGACCGGCACTGCATCACTGGACGGAGGTACCGGTCCGGCGGCCGGCCCCGCGAGTGGTCCCTGCCCCTGGAGCCGAACCGGCCCCGCTGGCGTGTGCCGGGGCGCTTGAAGTGCGGCTGGCCCGGGGCGATGGTGACATCGAGGCGGCGCAGCGGCTGCGCTGGCAGGTGTTCGCCGGCGAACTCGGTGCCGCCCTGCCGTCGCAGGGTGGCCTGGACCACGACATCTTCGATCCGCACTGCGAGCACCTGGTCGCCGTTGACCGCGCCAGCGGCCAGGTGGTCGGCACCTACCGGCTGTTGATGCCGGCAGCGGCGCGCCGGCTCGGTGGCCTGTATACCGACAGCGAGTTCGACCTGACGCGGCTCGAAGCGCTGCGTCCCAGAATGGTGGAGCTCGGTCGCAGCTGCGTGCACCCCGACTACCGCTCGGGAGGCGTCATGATGCTGCTGTGGTCGGGGCTGGGCGCCTTGCTGGCCGACTTCGAGCTGCGTTATCTGATCGGCTGCGTGAGCGTGTCGATGGAGGATGGCGGCCAGCGGGCAGCCGGCTTGTACCGCCAGCTCGAAGGCAGCCGCCTGGTCGACGAGTCGCGGCGTGTCTGGCCGCGCGAGCGGCTGGCGGTGGAGCGCTTCGGGAACGGCCCGGAAGTCGCCCCGCCGCCACTGTTCAAGGGCTATCTGCGCGCTGGTGCGGTCCTGCTTGGCGAGCCACACGTCGACACGCTGTTCGATTGCGCCGACTTTCCGATGATGCTCGATCTCGACGGGCTCAAGCTGCGCTACCAGCGGCGCTTCAGATCGTCTGGTAGCTGAACTGCTCGAAGATCCGGGCCGCGTTCCACGCGTTCGCCTCTTCGATCAGGCTGGCGTGCGTCAGCGGATGGCGCTCGGCCCAGGCCTTGGGCATTTCGATTCGCAGCGCACGCCGCTTCAGGAACAGCGCTGGCCGCACCGCCGGTGCCGTGACGTCGCGGCCCCGGTGAAGAATCCGTGCCAGGCGCAGCGCGGCGATCATCAGCCATTCGAGATCGTTGTCGATCTGGCCACGCAGCTTGCGCAGCCCGCCCAGCTGGGCCAGCGCGAGCAGGGCCAGCGTGCTCTGTTCCGGCCGGGAGAAACCCGGCATGTCCGCCCAGGTCAGGATGTAGGCCGAGTGCTTGTGAAAGCCTTCCTGGGAGATGCTGGTGCCGCATTCGGCCAGCATGCTGGCCCACTCGAGCAGTTTCCGGTAAGCACTCAGCTCTTCCCTGGAGGCCCGCGCGCCCTGGTCGAACAGGGCCAGCGCGCTGTCGCGCACGCGGCTGGCGTGGCCCAGGTCGATACCGTATCGGACCAGCATCCGCTCCACGGTGGCCTCGCGCGGATCGGTGCCGGCGTAGCGGCGCAGCAGGTCGTGCAGCACGCCGTGGCGCAGCGCGCCGCTGCAGTAGTGCAGCGCATCGATGCCGAACTCGTCGAAGGCGGCCAGCATGATGGCCAGGCCCCCGGCCAGCACCGGCTGGCGGTCGATCTTCAGCCCCTGCAGCGCTAGCGCGTCGGCGCGACCGGCGGCGAGCAGCGCCTGTGCGATTGCCGTGAGCGCGGTGCGATCCAGCGCTTCGCGGCCGTAGTCGAGCTGCGCGATCCGGCACAGTGCCTTGACCGAACCCGAAGTGCCGACCACATGCTGCCAGCCGGCGTCGACGAAAGGACCGGATGATTCCTCGAACAGGCCGCGCGCCGCCGCGTAAGCCTTGTCGAAGCTGGCCTGGTTGACCGTGCCGTCGGCGAAGTAGCGCTGGGTCAGCGTCACGCAACCCACGGCAACCGAATCGAGTACCCGGGTTTCGAAATGCTGGCCGATGATGCACTCGGTGGAACCACCGCCGATGTCGATGACCAGCCGTCCGCGCTCGTCGGGCGGCAGTGAGTGCGCCGCGCCGAGGTAGATCAGGCGGGCTTCCTCGTGTCCGGAAATGATCTCGATCGGAAAGCCCAGCGCCGCCTCGGCGGTGGCCAGGAAGCGCTCGGCGTTGGTTGCCACGCGCAGGGTGTTCGTGGCAACCGCGCGGATGGCGTGCGGCGAGAATGAGCGCAAGCGCTCGCCGAAGCTGGCGAGCGCCTCGATCCCGCGTGCCTGAGCGGCGGCATCGAGCGAGCCGTCCTCGCGCAGGCCGGCCGCCAGGCGCACGGTGCGCTTGAGGCTGTCGAGGGCTTCGATCCGTGGCGTTGCGGCACCCGGATCGACGCGACCGATCAGGAGCCGAAAGCTGTTGGATCCAAGGTCGACGGCGGCGAGCAGTTGCTGTTCCGGCATTCGGCGGTCCGTGGCATCTTTGAAAGACTGAGCCCGAAGTATGGCAAATCCGATCGATCGGATTCGTGTCAATCTGTTGCAGTGTCATCGAATCGTCATCGAGTTGCCTCAGAATCCGCGCGATGGAACAGCCTGATGCCGTAGGTCCCCGCCTGCTCAACCGAGAGCTTGGCATTCTCGCGTTCAACGAGCGCGTGCTTGCGCAGGCGGAGGATCCGACGATGCCTCTGCTCGAGCGACTGCGCTTCATCACGATCGTCAGCAACAATCTCGACGAGTTCTTCGAGATCCGGATGGCCGAACTCAAGCAGCTGCGCCTGCGTGGGCGGGCTGCCTCCGATGCGCCGGCCGTCCGCGAGGAGATCGCGGCCCGTGCGCGCCGCCTGGTCGAGCGCCAGTACGGGCTGCTGAATACGGCGATTCTGCCGGCGCTGGCCGAGCAGGGGGTCGTCATCCACATGAGCGGCACCTGGAACGAGGCCCAGCGGGCCTGGGCCGAACGCTGTTTCGATTCCGAGGTCGAGCCTCTGCTCACGCCGATCGCCCTCGATCCGTCCCATCCATTTCCGCGAATCCTGAACAAGAGCCTGAACTTCATCGTCGAGCTGAACGGCCAGGACGCGTTCGGGCGTCGCGCCGGCGTGGCGATCGTGCAGGCACCCCGGACCCTGCCGCGGGTGCTGACGGTTCCCGAAGCGGTTTCGGGCGCACCGCACGGGGCGATGCTGCTGTCGTCGATCGTCCAGGGTTTCGTCGATCGCCTGTTCCCCGGCATGACGGTCCGCCAGGTCCATCAGTTCCGGCTGACGCGCGACAGCGACCTGTTCGTCGATGACGAGGAAGTCACCGATCTGCGCGAGGCCCTGCAGGACGAACTGTCGCAGCGGCACTATGGCGACGAGGTCCGGCTCGAGGTATCGGCCGGCATCCCGGAACCGCTGGTCGAGCTGCTGCTGCGCGAATTCGATCTCGACGAGTGCGACTGCTACCGGGTTGCCGGGCCGGTCAACCTCGTGCGGCTGCAGCAGGTCATCGATCTGGTCGATCGCCCCGACCTGAAGTTTCCGCCGTTCGAGCCGGGCACACCTGAGGTCCTGCGCGGGCACGATCTGTTCGAGGCGATCCGCGGGCAGGACATCCTCCTCCATCATCCGTACGAGTCCTTCGCGCCGGTGATGGAGTTCCTGGTCAGTGCGGCGCGCGACCCGAAGGTCGTGGCAATCAAGCAGACCGTCTATCGTACCGGCGCCGATTCGGCCCTGATGCGCGCGCTGATCGGCGCGGCCCAGGCCGGCAAGGAAGTGACCGTCGTGGTCGAACTGATGGCGCGCTTCGACGAGGAAACCAACATCAACTGGGCTGACCAGCTCGAGCGGGCCGGCGCCCATGTCGTGTACGGCGTCGTGGGGCACAAGACCCACGCGAAGATGGCGATGGTGGTGCGCCGGGAAACCGATCAGAACGGCCCGAAGCTGCGCCGCTACGTTCACCTGGGCACCGGCAACTACCATCCGCGCACCGCCCGCCTGTATGAGGACTTCGGCCTGTTCACCGCCAACGAGGAGCTGTGCGCCGACGTCCATGAAGTTTTCCGCAGGCTTACCGGCCTGGGGCAGCGTGGTGCGCTGAAGCACCTGAACCAGGCACCGTTCACGCTGCACGAAACCATCCTGGCCGCGATCCGCCGCGAGGCCGACAACGCCAAGGCGGGCCGCAAGGCGCGCATTGCGGCCAAGGTGAACGCGCTGCTGGCGCCGACCATCATCGACGCGCTGTACGAGGCCAGCCAGGCGGGGGTGCGGATCGATCTGATCGTGCGTGGCGTCTGCGCGCTGCGCCCCGGGGTGCCGGGTTTTTCCGAGAACATCCGGGTGCGCTCGATCGTCGGCCGTTTCCTCGAGCACAGCCGCGTCTACTACTTCTGGAATGGCGGACAGAAGGACGTCTGGCTGTCGTCGGCCGACTGGATGGACCGCAACCTGTTCCGGCGCGTCGAAGTCGCATTCCCGGTGCGCGACCGCAAGCTGCGCGACCGAGTGATCAACGAAGCCATCGAAGTTCATCTGCGCGACAACGTCAACGCCTGGGTGATGGATGCCGACGGCGGCTACACGCAGCGCCGGCCGCGGCGCGGCAGTCAGGTGCGACAGGCTCAGAGGCAGCTGCTGGAGCGGCTCGCCGCCAGGTACTGACGGCACGTCGCGTTCGAGCGGTCGGGGCGGGCCAAGGTGCGGGGGGCTTCGCCTGGCCGGCGCCGGTGCTTGGCCCCGCTGCGCGGGGCGGCCCTCGGTGCTCGGGTTCCTGGCTGCGCGGCGTAACTCGCTGCGCTCCCGCCGCTTGCGCGTCGTTCGCTGCGCTCAGACAGGACGCCGCGAGAATGAGGATTGAGTCGCGCTGCGCGCGACAGCCAGGAACCCTGTGCGCCTCGGCTGCGCACAAGGCGCCGGCCAGGCGAAGCCCCCCGCACCTTGGCCGGCGACGTCGTGCCATCTGACGGGAACCCATCCGGGCACCGCGGCAATCCGGTTGCCGGTCGCGAGCGCCGTGTCGGAATGCCGGTGAGTCGCGCTCAGGGGAGCGTCAGGTCAGCCGGATGAGCGCAGCCCAATTGCTGCCAAGCCAGGTTCAGA
>JBAYOD010000018.1:0-24529 GCA_041678445.1 Burkholderiaceae bacterium
AATGCATCGGCCACCCGGAATGCGTCGGCGGTGCGGGGCGGATCAGCTACCCGGGCAGGGCTGGCTGGCCGTTGCGACGCGCCGCTCATGAGCCGGCTCCGTCGAACAGGGCATCGAGCCGCTCGATCAGCGCCCGCGAAGGCTTGCTGGCATGAATGCCGGTGCCTACCGGCTGACCGGCGAGCCCGGCGCCACGCAGGAAGACCCAGAAGGCTCCGCCGACATGGCGGTCCCAATCGTAATCGGCCAGTCGTTTGCGCAGCAGCCGGTGCAACACCAGCAGGTACAGGCAAAGCTGCACCGGATAGGCATGCGCAGCCATCGCTGCCGCGATGCCCGGCGCTGCGTAGTCGTCCGGCGCCCCGCCCAGGTGATTGCTCTTCCAGTCGAGCACGTACCAGCGCCCGTCGTGCTCGAAGACCAGGTCGATGAAACCACGCAGGAAACCCGTCCAGTGCGAACCGGCCACGACGGCATCGAGCGGATACTCGCTGGCGATTGCGCCCAGCACGGCGGCGTCGTCGACACCGTGACCGGGCAACAGGAAATCGAGCTCCATGAGCTTCGCATCGGCGGCTACGTCGCGCAGTGAAAACCCGTGACCGGCTACGGCAGTCAGGTCGGCGGCCAGCACCTCGTCGAGCCAGGCAGCCACCCCCTCGGGGGCTGGGTCGTGAAAACCCGCCCGGACGAGCTGCCGGGCAACCCGCCGCCGATCGAGCGGCGTACCCGCCTCGAAGTGTTCGAGGATGCCGTGCAGGCAACTGCCGGCCCGGGTGCCGGCCGGAAAGCTGAAGCGGATGTCCGCGCCGGCGACACGGGGATCGGTGCCGGCAAAACCCGGGGCAACTTCGTCGCCCTCCCCCGCAACGACGCGGTCCACCTGATCGTGATCGCGCTGCTCGTCGTCGGTGGCTGTCGTGAACCCCGATCTATCGACCTCGTCACCGAGGGTGAGGCGCTCGACCAGGGCGCTGAAGCTGGTGCGTAGCCAGGGGGCCGGAATGCGGGCAGTGAAGGGCCGGAGCCGTGGCTCCCGGGGCAGCGCAGTTGCCGGCCCGGTCGGTGCAACCGGGCCGGCCACCGCGGCCTGCGCAGCCGAGCCAACCCGTGCGACCGGACCAGGCTGCCCGGCCGGCCACGCCTCAGCCGGCCGCGCCTCTGCCGGCCGCGCCACATCAACGAGGGCCAGCGAACCCGCAGGCGCCGCAGCCAGCCAGGCCTCGGGAGCCGTCGCCAGTTCCGCCCGCTCTGCAGCGCGCTTGTCGGCCGGCCCGGCATCGGCCCAGGCACCGGCCAGGCTGCTGCCCGGCAGCGCCGCCAGACGTTGGGCCAGCGCAGACTCGGCTGCCGACGCGGCAGCTGCCCAGACGAGGCAGCAGCGCTGCTCGGCGCGGGTCAGCGCGACGTAGAGCAGCCGCATGGCCTCGGCCCGCTGTTCGAAGGCGCGTTGGGCCCGGGCCGGCTCGAGCGGCGGCTCTGCCAGTTCGAGTACGGCACGCCAGTCCGGAGCCGTGCCCGACAGCGAGGCCGGACCTTCGTGGTGCACGAACGGCGCGGCAGGGGATGGCGAACGCCCCCGCCAGACGAAGGGCAGGAACACGAACGGGAACTCCAGCCCCTTGCTCTTGTGCACGGTCAGGATACGCACCAGCCGCTCGTCGCTGTCGAGCCGCAGTTCGAGCACCTCGCTGTGCCCGTCGGCGCCACCGCTGCGGGCCCGGGCCAGCCAGCGCCAGGCCTGGCGCGGCCCCTGGGCAGCCTCGTCGGCCCCGGCAATGAGCTCGAACAGATGCAGCAGGTTGGTCAGCCGGCGCTCGCCATCGCGCAAGCCGGCCAGCCGTGCCGCGGCCCCGGTATCGAACAGCAGCCTGCGCAGGGCTGCCTGGGCACCGGCCTGGACCCAGGTGTCGCGACACTGGCCGAAATGCGCGGCCCAGCGCCCCCAGGCCACCGGCTCGGCAGCCAATGCGGCCAGCCCGGCGGCATCCAGCCCGCAGGGCAAGGTCAGCAGCGCCGCCCGCAGCAGGGCGTCGTCGCCCGGTTCGGCCACCGCCGCCAGCCAGCGCGACAGCACCTCGGCCTCAGCGGTCGCGACAACGGGCTCGCGCGAGACCTCGACCGCACCGATGCCGGCGTCGGCCAGCAGGCGCTTGACCAGACTGCCCTGCCAGTGCGAATCGACCAGGACCGCACAATCGGAGGCTGCGACCGGCCGCTCGTCCAGCCGCAACGGTTGTTCGAGCAAGCGCACGATCTCGGCGACCACTGCCGCGGCTGCGGCGGCACAGGCCTGCTCATTGTCGAGCAATTCACCCTCGGGCCCGGCGCCGATCCGCAGCACGGTCAGCGGCGCCGGCGGCGACACCGCGGCGGGCGCCGCGGGTCCGGCAAGCGCGCGCCGACGGCGCGCACCGACCCGGGCCGGCGCGAAATCGATCCCGGGCACACCGAAGGCATCGCCGGGCTCGAACAGGCTGTTGACCGCAGCGATCAAGGCAGGCACCGAGCGCTGGTTCTCGCGCAACACATGCCGCTGCGGGCCCGCGCGGCTGGCCGCGAGATACGAATAGACATCGGCACCGCGAAACGCGTAGATCGCCTGCTTCGGATCACCGACCAGGACCAGGCCGCCCGGCGCTTCCGGCCGGGTCGGGCCGGTGTCGAGGTGGATCCGGCGAAAGATCGCCCACTGGCGCGCATCGGTATCCTGGCACTCGTCGACCAGGGCCAGCGGATAGCGTTCGCGCAGCGCCGCGGCCAGCGCCGGCCCCGACGCCGACTCGGCCAGGGCCTCGTCGACGATCGCCAGCAGATCGTCGAAGTCGGGCTGGCCGCCCTCGGCGAGATGGCGGCGACGCTGTCCGTGCAGGGTGTTCCAGACTTCCTCGGCCAGCGCGACGGAAAGCATCCCGGCCTGCACCAACGTGGCGTACAGGTCGCTGCACAGCCCGGGCAGATCGCTGGCGGGCATTCCGGCCAGCACCGCTGCCTCAAAGCGCTCGGTCGACAGCCGGTGGACCTGCTTGACGAAGTCGGCACGCTCCCTTCCTGCCATCGCCTGCCCCGCCAGGGCAGTGGCCCAGTCGGCAAGCGCGCGCAGCGAAACGTCCGCCCAGTCCCGGCGGATCATCCGTCCGTTGACCCTGCCCTTCTGGCTCAGCCAATCGAGCAGCACCGGCCCCTGCTCGGGCAACACTTCGGCAAAACGCGTGCGCAGGGCCGCCAGACGCCCGGCCAGCGCATGCCGGTCGATTTCGGGCGGCCTGCGCTCGGCACCCGGGTTGGCATGGATCGCAGCCACCCACTGGGCCAGCCGCTCCGGGTCGATCCGCGTTTCGGTCAGCAGTGCCGCAACCGGCGGCGGCGCGGCCACCACTTCCTTGCGCCACCAGGCGGCCACGGCTTCACGCAGCCAGCGGCCGTCGCCTTCACCAGCCTGCAGCGCACCCGTCAGGCCGATGCTCAAGCCATGGCTTTCGATGACCCGCTGGCAGAAACCGTGAATGGTGCGCACGGACGCCTCATCGATCCGCGCCCGCGCGATCCGCAGCCGGCGCAGGGCCAGGGCACGGTCGGCCAGCCGCGGCAGGTAGGCGATGCAGAACAGGTCGGGCTCGAAGCCCGGGTCATCGCCGCCGGCTTCGATGACGGCGATCATCTGCTCGATGCGCTCGCGGATGCGGGTCGCGAGTTCGGCGGTCGCTGCATTGGTGAAGGTGACGACGAGGATGCGGTCGATCTCCAGCCCCTCCTCGACGATGGCACGCACGACCAGCCCGGCGATCGACCAGGTCTTGCCGGTGCCGGCATCGGACTCCAGCAGCTGGAAGCCGCGCAGGATGCCGGCGTCGAAGACCGGATGCGAATCGAGCAGGCGGCCGCCCATCACGCCTTGCCGATCTCGACACAGGCCAGCACCGGCGCCCACAGGCGGTCGCCGTCGGCCACGATCCGGGCCAGCGACGGCTGCGCGTCGCGCCAGAAGACCTGCTGCCAGGGCTTGTCGCGTTCGCCGCTGACGGGCCCGCCGGCGTTCCGTCCTCCCGTACTCCGCCTGCGGGGCTCCAGCTTTGCGCGCAGTTCGGAGCACACCTTTGCGGCCAGCCCCTCATCGGCCATCATGGCCTGTCCGAGCGTGGTCGTCGACGTCGCTTTGCGCCAGCCTGCCAGCCAGGCTCGCGGAAACGCCACCGGGGGTTCGGCCAGGATCCCGGCGGTCATGGTCAGCGCGTGCTGCAGGGCAGCCTGCGGGTCGGCGATCTGCAAGCGGGTCGTTGCATCGGGCGTCACCAGACAGGTTTCGACCAGCGGCACCGACCCGGCCCCGCCCTGCGCCTGCACCGCGGCAATCAGTGCGTGCGTGAGCCAGGCGTCGACCAGGCCGCGCATGTTCAAGGGAAAACCCGATACCCGGCGCAGCGCGCCATCGGCCGGAACCGTGGGCACCTGCCCGTACAGCACCGTGTCAGCGGAGAGCCGCAGCGCCAGCGCTGCATCGCCACCGGGCTGCACGCCGCCCGCGCGCCGGATCAGCGCATCGGCCTGCGCGAGCAATTCGACAGCCTGCCGCCTGCCGACCGATCCGCCGGCCGTTTCCGGCCAGGCCTGCAGCCAGCGCAGCAAGTGATCACGATCCCCCCCTGCGAGCAGGGTCTGAGCCACCTGATCGAGCAGCGAACGCTGCCCGCCCGCCTCCGGCCACAGCGGTTCCCGATCGTCGATCGCTGCGTCGGCGTAGCGCAGTGCGGCACCGACGCCATGGCGCAGCCAGAACGACAGCGGATCGGCCAGCGCATCGCGCAAAGTGGACAGCATGATCACGCCATCGCTGGCCACGCCGTCGCTCATGAGAGCGTCGCTCATGCGGTCGTCGCTGCGCCAGCCCCCCTCCGGGTCGGTGCGCTCGCCGGGCGCCCCCAGAGCAGGCCCGGCCACCGGGCCGGCGCTCCGGGCGCGGCTGGCCAGCGGCCGGGCCAGGGCCTGCGCGGCCGCCAGCCACGGCACCGCCCGGCTGCCCGAGCGCTCAGGGTCGAAGGCGCGCGGCGAGAACGGATGCAGCGGATGCTCGACGATGCCGGCCGCGCAGCCACCGGCCGGCATCGGCATGCGCTCGGCCGGCAGGCCCTCGCCCACGAAGCGGGCACGCAGCCAGGCCAGCATCTCGACGACCACCGGCGACGGATTCAGCACGCTGTCGTCACGCGCATCGCGCCCCCGGAACAGCACTGCCAACCGGTCACCGGCGGCCAGCACCGCGTCGAGGAACAAACCGCGCTCGTCGATCCGCGCAAGCCGGTCACCGAAGCGCGGCGCGCGCGCCATCAAGTCAGTTTCGGAGACGCCCGCACGCCGCGGGAAGACGCCCTCGTCGAAACCGAACAGGCAGACGACGCGAAAAGGCACGCCACGCAGCGCGCCGATCGGGCAGACGGTCACCGCACCGCCGGCGCTGGCGGCCGGAGCGACGTCGTGCAGAACCTCGTCGAGCGCCAGCGCGAAAGCCGGCCCGTCGACCAGCGCTACCCGGGCGGCGTCGCCATCGGCCGCGGCGAGCGCCGAATCGGCCAGCCCGGCGAGCGCCGCGCGCAGCCGCGTCAGCGAGGCCTCGCAGGCCGGGACGTCAGCGAAGATCCGGTCCACCGCGGCCCCGAAACGCTCGCACCACAGGGCGACCGGCCCGGGCGCAGCCGCCAGTTGCCGCAGCTCGGCAAGCACCTCGAGCAGCTTCAGCACCGGCCCGGCCAGCGCGGAACGACTGCCGCGCCAGCCGGCCACGGGCGCCAATTCGCCGACCAGGCTCACATCGTCGGCCACCGCGGCACCGATCAGCAGGCGATCGAGCGCGTCCTGCCAGTTGTGCTTGAGCGCGCCCTCTTCGGCAATCAGTCCCCAGCGTGCGCCCGCGGCATCGAGCGTGCGCACCAGCGCTGCAACCTCATCCACCCCCAGGCCGGTGGCTGCGGCGACTGCCGGATTGAGCAGCCAGGCTTCGACCCCAGCCAGCGTGGGCCCGGTTCCGGCAAGTATCAGCAGCTCACGGACCGCACGCAGCAGCGGATCGCTGTCCGGCGGCCGGCCACTGATCCACAACGGAATCCGGCGCGCCGGCTCGACACTCGCAAAGACCGCCTCGATCGCCGGCGCGGCATTGGCGATATCGGCGCAGAACACCACGATCTCGGCAGGATGGAGCTGCGGTAGCCGCTCGAAGCAGTCGAGCAGATGGTCGTGCAGCACCTCGGCCTGCCGGGTCGTGCTGTGTGCGGCGTGAAAGACGATCGAATCATCGGGCGCCGCGATGGCGTCCCACGGCGAATTGCTGCGCAGGAACACCGAACGGCGCAGCGCCCGCAGACAATCCGGCGCAGCGCCGGCACCGACATCCGCCCTGAGGCCGATATCAGTATCGGCGCCGGAATCCGCCGCATCATCGCCGTCGAGCAGATCACCGTCCGGATCGTCGAGCAACCGGAAAGGCTCGCTCGCCTGCACGTCGAAGCGCTCCTGAAGCGCCGCCAGTTGCGCGACGAAATCGCGCTGGGCACGTCCCCAGTCGCCCAGCACCGAAGGTTCGCCGTCGTAAAGCCAGGCGTCGTCGGGGCGCATGGCCAGCACCCGCGCACGCTGCCGGCTGTCGACCAGATCCTCCCACCACTCGCGACAGGGATCGGGAACGTAGAAGGCGATGTCGGCCACCTCGCCGAGCAGGCCGAACAGTTCGATCTGGGCCGGCGCCATCGCCGGCATGCCGAGCAGGCTCAGCCGGCGCCCGCCGAGCACGCTCCGCACCCCCTGCGGATCGTCGGCGATCAGGCCGGCGAAGCGCTCATACGGATGGACGTCGGCCAGATCCGGCATCGTCGCCAGCAGTCGGCGCCACAGCCAGGCCTGCCAGCCCTCGTGCGGCCCCAACCCGGGCGCTGCCGACTGGCCCGCCTCCCAGCGCTGCAGCCAGTCGCGCCGCCAGGCGAGGTAGCGGTCGAAGAGCATGGCCAGTTCGGTCGCCGTCGCCAGCCGCTGGCGCAGCGGCGCGCCAGCGAGACGCTCGCGCAGCGGCGCGAGCACGGCCTCCGGAGCATCCGCCAGTTCGTCGAACAGGCCGAGCAGCCGCCAGCGCACGACGTCGGGCGCAAACGGCGATTGCGCCGGCAGGCCCGGCAACAGCTCACGCAGCCAGCGCCACAGCAGCCGGCCGGGCAGTTCGGGTTCGACGCCGGCGCATACCCCGGTCTGCTGTGCGATGCGCTGCTGCAGCCAGCGCCCGACGCCGAGGCTGGGCACGATCACCGGGTGCGTGGCCAGCACCGGGCCGCCTGCCGGCTCCGACAGGCGCACGATCAGCGCATCGGCCAGGCGATCGAGGCGATTGTCGAAGCGAACCGAAAGCGGCATGTCGGCGAATCGGCCTCGCCTTTCAGTTGGCCAGCCGGCCGAGCGTGGCCACCGCGATCGTCAGGAAACCGAGCATCAGATTCAGCATGACGAGCCGGCGGATGCCATCGAGCGCCGCCGCAGCGGTCTTCAGCCGGCCATCGGCCAGCGCTGCACGCAGCGCCCGGTGGCGGCGCAGCCAGATCACGGCGAACACCACGGTCATGAGCAGTGCGATCGCCGCCATCAGACTCCACGACAGCGGCGGCCTGCCGCCGGCCAGCGACAGTTCGGCGAACATGGCCAGGCCACTGCCCCACAGCAGGACCAGCGAAACCCCGACCGCCGGGAAGAAACGCCCGAGCGCAGCGGCCATCATCGCCAGACGCTGCGCCGGTTCGAGCGTGGCCAGGGCCGCCGGCCGCATGCAGAAGTGCGCAAAGTACATGCCGCCGACCCAGACCACGACCGCCGACAGATGCAGAAAAAGCCAGACTTCCCTCATTCCTGCCCCTCTCCGGGGTTGCCCCCACCGGTTGCTATCATAGGCTTCCGATCACCCAGCCAGGCTCATGCCATGCCGGATCTCGACAAGCAGTTCAAACAGGCCGTCGCCGCTTCCAAGACGCTCAGCGAACGCCCCGACAACATGACGCTGCTGCGGCTCTACGCACTGTACAAGCAGGCCACTGCCGGCGACGTCGGCGGCGAGCGGCCCGGCATCACCGATATGGTCGCACGCGCCAAGTGGGATGCCTGGCAGGCACTGCAAGGCACCTCGTCGAACGACGCGATGCAGCAGTACATCGCACAGGTCGAAGACCTCAAAGGCTGAGGCGGCCGGCTCCCCGGCCGCCGTACATCAGATCAGCCGGAAGGCCGCGATCGCCACCAGCGTGGGAACCAGCGCCGAAGCCAGCAGGCCGAGCGCACTGATCTCCTCGTGCTCGAAATGGCGCTTCAGGATCGAATAGCCGGCCGGATTGGGCGCGTTCGCGATCACGGTCAGGCCACCACCGGTCACGGCACCGGCGACCAGTGCGTACTTGAACTCGTCGCTCAGCCCGCCAACCAGTGACCCCAGGTAAGTCAGCGCGGCATTGTCGGTGATCGCAGTCAGCGCCGTGGCACCGTAATAGACGGCGGTCGGGCTCATCGACGACAGCACCGGCTGCAGCCACCACTGCTGGTAGCCGCCCAGCACCACCAGCCCGGCGAGGAAGAAGGCCACCAGCAGGCCCTCGCGCAGGATCAGCCGGTCCTGCCAGCGCGGATAGGCGGTCGCGATCCCCATGAAGCACAGGAAGAGCCCGACGAAGATCACCGGATGGTGCGCACCCAGCACTACGCCGAGCAGGCACAGCAGGTGAAGCACCACGAGCGGCCACGGCACCGGATCGGTCTGCTCGCCTTCGGGCACCTCCAGGCGGCGCAACTCGCCCGCGAACAGCAGCGTGGCGCCCAGGGCATTGATGATCACCGCCACTGCGGAGCGCCAGCCGAAATGGGAAAGCATGAACCAGAGATCCCAGTCCCACTTGGCGGCGACCATCAGGATCGGCGGGGCAGCGTAAGGCGTGAGCGTGCCGCCGATCGACACGTTGACGAACAGTACGCCGATCGTGACGTACTTCAGGCGATTGGACAGACCGGCAGCGTAGAAGCGATCGCGCAGGGTCAGCGCCGCCAGCGTCATCGCCGCCGGCTCAGTGATGAAGGAGCCGAGCAGCGGCACCAGCGACAGCACCATGAAGTAGCTCGCCATCGTGCGCTGCATCGGCATCAGCCGCGACGTGAACTCGACCAGACTCTGGGCGCAGCGCAGGATCGGTCGGCTGGCGGCCACCACCATGATCACGAACACGAACATCGGTTCGGTGAAGTTACGCGACTCCAGGTACTGGAGGGCCCGGTCGCCGCCGGCGGCCACGGCCAGGAAGGCGATCAGGACCATCGCCCAGAAACCGAAGACGATCTCGACCTCGCCGAGCAGATGCAGCACGCCGGCATGACGCGGATGGCGGTGCGCGAGCCGGTCGAAGAACTTGGCCGAGAAGGTATGGATCAGCGCAACGGCGAACAGGATCGCGCCGACGATCTGCATGGGTGTGCTCTCAGTCAATCATCTTCTCCGCGTCCGGCGCCCCTGCCCGTATCTGGCCGTGCGGCTCAGCTGAAATGGTGATCGAGGCATTTGTGGATTTCTTCTTCGATTCGCCCGCGCAGCGCCGACAGCAGCATCCCGAGTTCCGCTTCGAGCACGACCTCGCTGCTGCGCACTTCGAGCGTTCCCGACACCCCTGGGCGCGAAAAACTCAGCTGGTCTCCCTGCCAGGCATGTTCGAGTCCGCACTTGCCGTGCATTTCCTCGGCCGCGCGCTGTACGGCCTCACGCGCCCCGTCCATCCCGAGTGCATGCGCCCGCTGCAACTGGATCTTCGACATGCAGTGCTTCTCCCACGGTGGATTCAGCCGGTCGCAACGCGCGCCGGCATGGGCCTGTCTTCGAAGAAGGCAATCAGGTTCTCGGCGGCCAGCATCGCCATGCCCACCCGGGAACTGCGGGTCGCGCTGCCGATGTGCGGGGTCATCACCAGGCCCGGCGCATCGAGCAGCGCCGGATTCAGGGCCGGCTCGTTTTCGTAGACGTCGAGACCGGCAGCAGCAATGCCGCCGCGCTTGAGTACCCGCGCCAGCGCCTCGTCGTCGACGATGCCACCGCGCGCGATGTTGACCAGCGTGGCGGTCGGCTTCATCAGCCCGAGCTCGCGCTCACCGATCGTATGGTGGGTCTCGGCCGAATACGGCAGCACCAGCACGACGTGGTCGGCCTCGGCCAGCAAGGTGTCGCGCTCGACCCGGCGGGCCCCGAGCTCGGCCGCGTTGGCTGCCGGGCTGCGATTGCTGTAGAGCAGTTTCATGTCGAAGCCGCGGGCCCGCCGGGCCACTGCCGAACCGATCCGGCCCATCCCGATGATTCCCAGCGTGCTGCCGTACAGGTCGGTGCCGAGGAACTGGTCGAAGGCCCAGCGCTGCCACTGTCCGGCGCGCAGCCAGCGCTCGGAATCCGACACCCGGCGCGCGGCCGCCATCAGCAGCGCCCAGGCCATGTCGGCGGTGGCCTCGGTGAGCACCTCGGGCGTGTTGCCGATCGCGATGCCGCGTTCGGCGCAGGCCGCGACATCGATGTGGTTGTAGCCGACCGAGCCGGTCGAGACGATGCGCAGCTTCGGCGACGCGTCGAGCAGCGCCCGATCGATGCGGTCGGAGGCGACGACGAACAGGGCGTCACGATCGGCTGTGCGGGCACGCAATTCGTCGGCCGACCACTCGTCGTCGGCCTGGTTCGATACCACCTCGAAGCACTGTTCGAGTCGCTCGAGCACTTCGGGAAAGATCTTGCGCGTAACCAGCAGTTTCGGCTTCGGCACCGCTCCAGTCTCCTTGTTCGAATCGTTGTCCATCGCGCCCGGCGCTCGCAGCGGGCGCCGGACGTGTCCGTCACTGGCGGATCTCGAAGACCTGCCTCAGGTAGTTCAGATAAGCCGGATCGTCGCACATCGTCTTCTCCGGTGCATCGGAGAGCTTGGCAACGGGTTGGTCGTTGCAGCGCACCATCTTCAGCACGATCTGCAGCGGCTGGTAGCCGAGGTCATTGGTCAAATTGGTGCCGATGCCGAACGACAGCCGCACGCGGTTGCGGAAACGGCGGTACAGCTCGACCATCAGCGGGAAGGTCAGCGAATCGGAGAACACCAGCGTCTTGCTGGCCGGGTCGACCCGGTTGGCCTCGTAATGGCGGATCAAGCGCTCACCCCACTCGAAGGGATCGCCCGAATCGTGGCGCGCACCGTCGAAAAGCTTGCAGAAATACATGTCGAAATCGCGCAGGAAGGCATCGAAGCCATAGGTGTCGGACAGCGCGATGCCGAGGTCGCCGCGGTACTCACGGGCCCAGATCTCGAATGCATAGGTCTGCGAATCGCGCAGCCGCGGACCCAGCGCCTGGCAGGCCTGCATGTACTCGTGGGCCATGGTGCCCAGCGGCGTCAGGCCGTGCTTCATCGCGAACAACACGTTCGAGGTGCCCGCCAGCTGGTCGCGCAGCCCGCGGGCCGCCGTCAGCACCACTTCCTCGTGCCACACCCGCGAGAACCGGCGGCGCGTGCCGTAATCGGCGATCTTCATTCCTTCGAGCTCGGGCCGGCCGGTGATCATCGCGATCTTGTCGTCGAGCCGGCGGCGGCCTTCGGCATAGTCCGGATCGGACGTGAGGCGCCGGAACCAGACCTCGTTGACGATCGCCAGCACCGGGATCTCGAACAGGATGGTGTGCAGCCACGGCCCGCGGATCGTGATGTCGATCTCGCCGTTGGCCAGCGGCGACGGCGCGATCGAGATGTACTTGCGGTTCATCTGGAACAGGCCGAGGAAATCGACGAAGTCACTCTTGATGAAGCGCAGCCGCCGCAGGTAATCCAGCTCGTGCTCGCGAAAACGCAGCGAGCACAGGTTGCCGATCTCCTCCTCGATCTCGGCGATGTGCGGACGCAGGTCGATGTCCGGCGTGCGGCACTTGAACCGGTACTCCGCCTGGGAACCCGGAAAGTGATGCAGGACGACCTGCATCATCGAGAACTTGTAGAGGTCGGTATCGAGCAGCGAGCTGATGATCATCCGTGGTCCGCGCAGCGCCAGTTTTTCGCGATGATACCCGCCCCTAGATCGACAGCCAGGCCCGCCGTGCCGCATTGTCGGCCGCCAGCTCGCCGATCGAGCCCTGATAGCGGATCTGTCCTTTCTCGAGCACATAGGCGCGATCGGAAACCAGCTCGGCGAAATGCATGTTCTGCTCGCACAGCAGAATGCTCACTCCCTGCGTCTTCAGTGCCACGATGGTCTGCGCCATCTGCTCGACGATGACCGGCGCAACCCCTTCCGAAGGCTCGTCGAGCAGCACCAGGTAGGGATTGCCCATCAGCGTGCGGGCCACGGTCAGCATCTGTTGCTCGCCCCCGCTCATCCGGCCGCCCGGACGCCCGGGCATCTCGCCGAGATTCGGAAACAGGCGGAACAGCCGTTCGGGCGTCCAGACCGGCGCCTCGCTGCCGTCGGGCCAGCGACGCGGCGGCTGGCGACCGACCGCCAGGTTCTCCATGACCGTCAGCTCGGTGAAGATCCGACGGTCTTCGGGCACGAAACCCAGGCCGGCCGACGCGATCCGGTGAGGCTCGCTGGCCGAGACGTCACGATTCATGAACCGCACCCGGCCACGCCGGCGCGCGACCATGCCCATGATCGCCTTCAGGGTCGTCGACTTGCCGGCGCCGTTGCGCCCCATCAGGGCGACCACTTCGCCGCGGCCGACCGTGAGCGAAACGTCGAACAGGATCTGCGCGCGGCCATACCAGGCTGACAGCGCGTCGACCTCGAGCAGCGCTGCATCGCCGCCCGCAGCAGGCCCGCGCGCCGCGTTGTTCGCAACGGAACCCGCACCGCTCATCGCCCGGCTCCGTCGGCCCCACCGATTCCGTCAACCCGGCCGGAGGTCTCGCCCGGCAGCGGCATGCCGGCCTTCACGTCGGCCGACGGCGATTTCTCGAAGGTCCGGCCGCTGCCGAAGTAGACCTCCTGCACCTTGGGGTCGTCGCGGATCACGGCCGGCGCGCCGCTGGCGATCAGCCGGCCGCGCGCCAGCACGATGATCCGGTCGGCATAGGCGAAGACCACATCCATGCTGTGCTCGGTGAACAGGACCGCTATGTCGCGCTCGGCAACCAGTTGCCGGGTCAGCGCCATCAGGGCACTGCGCTCGGCTGGAGCCATGCCGGCAGTCGGCTCGTCCATCAGCAGCAGCTTGGGCGTACCGGCCATTGCGATCGCCAGTTCGACCCGTTTGACATCACCATAGGCCAGCACGCTGCAAGGCCGCTCGGCCTGCCCGGCCATGCCGACCCGCTCGAGCAGCGCGAGCGCATCGTCGCGCCGGTAGTGCGCGGCACGCGACCAGATCGAGCGCAGGCGCCCGTCGGCCGACAGCAGCGCCATCTGGACATTCTCGATCACTGTGAGCGAGGCGAAGGTTTCGGCGATCTGGAAGGTGCGCCCGACACCGAGCCGCCAGATCTCGCGCGGCTTGCGGCCGACCAGTTCGGTGCCGTCCAGCCGGATCGAACCGGCATCGGCCGGCAACTGGCCGTTGATCATGTTGAAGGTGGTCGACTTGCCGGCACCGTTCGGCCCGATCATCGCCAGCAACTCACCCCGCGCGAGGCTGAAGTCGATGCCGTCGACCGCGCGCACGCCTCCGAAGGATTTGCCCAGGCCGTTGACTTCGAGCAGGCTCATCGCCGCCTCAGACCGCATCACCGGCGCGCAGGCGCAAGCGCACCGCCAGTTGGCGGGCAAAACCGACCAGGCCCTGCGGGAACAGTAACACCAGCAGCAGGATGATGGCGCCGAGGGTGGCGCGCCAGTAGTCGATGCTGCGCGCCACCGTGTCGTGCAGCCAGGTGAAGGTGATGGCGCCGACCAGCGGCCCGGCCAGCGTCTGGACGCCGCCCAGCAGTACCATCACGAGGCCGTCGATCGACTTCACGACGTACAGACTCTCGGGCGAGATGCTGCCCTTGGAGAACGCGAACAGGGCACCGGCCAGGCCGGCAAAGGCTCCGGCCACCGTGAAGGCGGCCCACTGGACGCGCTTGACGTCGATGCCGATCGCATCGGCCCGCAGCGGCGAATCACGGCCGGCGCGCATCGCGTAGCCGAAAGGCGAGAAAAGCATGCGGCGCAGCATCAGCACCGCGGCCGCCACCAGCACCAGCGTGCAGTAGTAATAGGCTGATCGATCGGCCAGCCAGGCCGCCGGCCAGACGCCGATCAGCCCGTTGCTGCCGCCGGTGAAGTCGTCCCACTGGAAGACGATCGCCCAGGTGATCTGCGCGAAGGCCAGCGTGAGCATCGCCAGGTAGATGCCGGTCAGCCGCACGCTGAACCAGCCGAAAAGCAGCCCGGCGGCGCCAGCCGCCAGCGGTGCCAGCAGCAGCGCAAGCTCCATCGGCACACCGGCCGCACGCACCAGCAGCGCGGCGCTGTATGCGCCCAGACCGAAATAGGCCGCATGCCCGAAGGAATGCAGGCCGGCCGGCCCCATGATGAAGTGCAGGCTGGCCGCGAACAGCGCCGCCAGCAGCAGATCGATCGCCAGCACGATCAGGTACGGCGATCCCTGCGCGAGCAGCGGCAGCGCCGCGAGTGCGGCCAGCACGGCCACGCCGGCCAGCAGCGCGAGCCGGCCGCCGGTGCGCAACGGCGGCTCGATCGCCCCAGTCTGGCGGCTGGCCCCTTGGGGGCGTCCGAGCAGCCCCCACGGACGCCAGATCAGCACGACCGCCATCACCAGGAATTCGACGACCAGGGTCAGCTTGGAAAACGACACCGTGACGCCGAACAGTTCGACCACCCCGAGCCAGATGCAGATCGCCTTGAGCTCGGCGATGATCAGTGCGGCCAGGTAGGCGCCCGGGATCGAACCCATCCCGCCGACCACGACAACCACGAAGGCCGCACCGATGGTATGCAGGTCCATTTCCAGGTTGGCCGGTTCGCGCGGCAGCTGCAGCGCACCGCCCAGGCCGGCCAGCAGCGCGCCGAGCGCGAACACCGCCGTGAACAGCCAGGCCTGGTTGACCCCGAGCGCGCCGACCATTTCACGGTCCTGGGTGGCGGCCCGCACCAGGGTTCCCCAGCGCGTCCGGGTCAGCAGCAGCCACAGCAGGCCGAGCACCGCCGGCCCGATCACGATCAGCAGCAGGTCGTACTCGGGGAACTGCCGGCCCAGGATCGTCACCGAACCGGACAGGCCGGGCGCCCGCGGCCCCAGCAGTTCTTCCGGACCCCACAGCCACAGCACCGCGTCGCGCAGCACCAGCACCAGCGCGAAGGTGGCCAGCAACTGGAACAGCTCGGGCACATGGTAGATGCGGCGCAGCAGCACGATCTCGACGATCGCACCCAGCAGCCCGACCGCCAGCGCAGCCACCAGCAGCGACGGCCAGAATCCGAGCCCGGCGCCGAGTCGTTCGGTCAGCGACCAGGCGACATAGGTACCCAGCATGTAGAACGAGCCGTGCGCGAAATTGACGATCCGCGTCACACCGAAGATCAGCGACAGGCCGGCCGCCACCAGGAACAGCGAGGAGGCGCCGGCCAGTCCGTTCAGCAACTGGACGATGAAGCCCGACAAGCTCATCAATCAGCCGGACGCAGGGCTCGGACGAAGTCGTCGGAAGGTTGCACCGAGGCGCCGTCGACATAGCGGAAATCGACCATCACGCCACGGCCGCGTTCATTCTTCGTGCGCCCGACGAAACCTCCCATCGTCGACTGATGGTCGATTGCCCGATACTGGATCGGCCCCCACGGCGTGTCGACCTCGAGCCCGCGGAAAGCTTCGATCATCTTCTCGGTGTCGGTCGAACCCGCCTTGGCCACGCCCGCGGCCAGCGACCTGATCGCGTTGTAGCCGACGATGGTGCCCAGCCGCGGATAGTCGCTGAAGCGCTTCTGGTAGGCCGCCAGGAAGCTCTGGTGCTCGGGGGTGTCGATGCCGTACCACGGATAGCCGGTGACCAGCCAGCCATCGGGCGTTTCGCCACGCAACGGGTCGAGGTACTCGGGCTCGCCGGTCAGCAGGCTGACCACCTCGCGCCCCTCGAACAGTCCGCGGGTATTGCCCTCGCGCACGAAGCGCGACAGGTCGGCAGCGAACAGCACGTTGAAGATCGCGTCGGGCTTCGCGTCGGCAATCGCCTGGACGATGCTGCCGGCGTCGACCCGGCCCAGCGGCGGCGCCTGCTCGACGACGAACTCGATGTCCGGCTGGGCGGCCTTCATCAGCGTCTTGAAGGTTGCCACCGCCGACTGGCCGTACTCGTAGTTCGGATAGACGATGGCCCAGCGTTTCTTGTTCATTGCCACGGCGCCGGGCACCAGCATCGCCACCTGCATGTAGGTCGACGGGCGCAGCCGGAAAGTGTAGCGGTTGCCATCCTGCCAGGTGATCTTGTCGGTCAGCGGCTCGGCCGCGAGGAAGAAGATCTTCTTCTGCCTGGCAAAGTCGGTCAGGGCCAGGCCGATGTGCGACAGGAAGGAACCGGTCAGCAGGTCGATCCGCTCACGTGAGACCAGTTCTTCGGCGACCCGCACGGCATCGCCCGGGTTGCCGTTGTCGTCACGGACGATCAGCTCGAGCATCCGGCCGTCGACCCCGCCGGCGGCGTTGATCTGTTCGACCGCCAGCTCCATCCCCTTGCGATACGGCTCGAGAAAGGCCGGCTGGGCCTTGTAGCTGTTGATCTCACCGATCCGGATCGGTTGCTGGGCAATCGCCGGCGCCGCAACGGTGCCCGCCAGCGCGATCGTGGCGGCGGCGATCAGGTGTTTGATCTTCATCTTCCGTTCTCCTGGTTGGGCCGGATGAACGGCCCCATTACAACACCGGCAGACGCGGGGCCGCAGGCCCCTTCGGCAGCGTTGGCGCAGGCGTGGAATGATAGCCGCAGCGCCGGTGCGGCCTCTCGGCAGGGGTCAGACGGGGGGAAAGGGTAAAATACCCGGTGTTCCGGTCCGGCCCCATCCGGCCCCTCTTATCAGTCTCCCTGCCCCAGTCATGACCCATGTCGTTCTCGACTCCTGCATTCGTTGCAAGTACACCGACTGTGTGGATGTCTGCCCGGTCGATTGCTTCCGGGAAGGTCCGAACATGCTGGTCATCGACCCCGACGAGTGCATCGACTGTGCGGTCTGCATTCCCGAATGCCCTGTCGAGGCGATCGTCGCCGAGGAAGACGTTCCGGCCGATCAGCAGCATTTCACCGACCTGAACGCCGATCTGGCGAAGATCTGGCCGGCCATCACCCGCACCCAGGATCCCCTGCCCGACGCCGAAGACTGGAAAGACGTCAAGGGCAAGCTCGACCAGCTGGAGCGCTGAGCGATCCGGTGCAGCCTCCGTCGAAACGACCCCGACGAATCCGGCCATCGGCCCTGGCAGCGGCTTGGTCGGGCGGGATCGTGCGATACTGACCGATTCGGGCAGGATTATTTTTTGCGCAGTGCAGCATCCTGCTGGATAATTGCGCACCGTCGAACAAACGCGAACGAACCAACGCAGCCAAGGAATCACCGCAACGGGCCGGCGCTCACCGCTGACATCTGCGGGGACTGCACAACAGGGACCCTCAAGCATGCTCTACCAGATCCGCGAAGCCCAGCGCGCCGTTCTCAAACCGCTGACCAGCTGGGCCGACACGATGAGCCATCTGTATGGCGACCCCTACAGCCCGATGGCCGCCCTGCCCTACTCGAACCGGATCTCGGCCGCTTTCGAGCTGCTGTACCGGCTGGGCAAGGACTACGAGAAACCGGAGTTCGGCCTGAGTGCCACCCGGGTCGACGGCACCGAGGTGCCGGTGGTCGAGCGTGCCGAAATCGGCCTGCCCTTCTGCCGGCTGCTGAAGTTCGAGCGGCTGCTGCCCAAGAGCCTCGCCCACCGCTCGACCGACCCCACGGTGCTGGTGTTCGCCCCGCTGTCCGGCCATCATGCGACCCTGCTGCGTGACACGGTCCGCGCACTGCTGCCCGATCACAACGTCTACATCACCGACTGGATCGATGCCCGGATGGTGTCGACCTGGCATGGCCCGTTCCATCTCGACGACTACATCAGCTACGCCATCCGCTTCATGCGCCATCTCGGCCCGGATCTGCACGTGATGTCGGTCTGCCAGCCGACCGTGCCGGTCATGGCGGCCATCTCGATCATGGCGATGATGGACGACCCGCAGCAGCCGCGCACGATGACGATGATGGGCGGGCCGCTCGATACGCGCAGCAGTCCGACCAAGGTCAACGACCTGGCCACGACCCGCAGCCACGACTGGTTCGAACGCACGCTGATCCACCGCGTGCCGAGCCGCTATCCGGGAGCCGGACGCCGCGTCTATCCGGGCTTCCTGCAGCACACCGGCTTCGTCGCGATGAATCCCGATCGCCACATGACCTCGCACTGGGACTTCTACCTGAATCTGGTGCGCGGCGACATGAACGACGCCGAGTCCCACCGCCGCTTCTACGATGAATACAACGCCGTGCTCGACATGCCGGCCGAGTACTATCTGGACACGATCCGGCTGGTCTTCCAGGAGCAGGCGCTGCCGCGCGGCAACTGGGTCGTCGAGTTCGAAGGCAAGACCTGGCGAGTCGATCCGGCCGCCATCAGCAAGGTGGCCCTGTTCACGATCGAGGGCGAACTCGACGACATCTCCGGCCCGGGCCAGACCGAAGCCGCGCAGTCGATGTGTTCGGGTATTCCGACAAACGACAAGCAGCACATGATCGTCAAGGAAGCCGGCCACTACGGCATCTTCAGCGGCCGGCGCTGGCGCGAGATGGTCTGCCCGGAAGTGCGCGCCTTCATCCGGCACTACCACTCCGAGGATGACCAGTTGCGCCTCGCCAGTTGAGGCCGCGGCGATGAGCGCGAGTCTGGCCGACCGGATCGACGCGCTGCTGCCGCAGACCCAGTGCACGAAATGCGGCTACGACGGTTGCCGGCCCTACGCCGAGGCGATCGCCACCGGGCACGCCTCGATCGACCGCTGCCCGCCGGGCGGCCGTGCCGGCATCGCCGCGCTGGCGACCCTGCTCGGCCGGCCTGAACTGCCGCTGGACCCGGCTTGCGGCGTCGAGACGCCGCGCCGCCAGGCGCGGATCGATCCGGCCCTGTGCATCGGTTGCACCAAGTGCATCCAGGCCTGCCCGGTCGATGCGATCATCGGCGCCCGGCGCCGTATGCACACGGTCGTGGCCGAGCTGTGCACCGGCTGCGATTTGTGCGTCGAGCCCTGCCCGGTCGATTGCATCGACATGGTCGCGGCCCCCGAATGGACGGCCGCCGATGCCAGCGCCGCCCGCCGCCGCCATCAGGCACGCAGCCGGCGTCTGGAGCGACTGCACGCCCAGCGCCGGGCGCGGCTGGCCGCCCGCGGTGTTGCCCAGGCACGCGACGATGCCACGGCGCGCCGACGGGCACTGATCGAGGCGGCCATGCAGCGCGCGCAGCAGCGCCTGCAGCGTGGCCGCAACGACGGGACCCGGGAATGAACCGCGCCCGCCGCACCGAGATCTTCCGGCGCCTGCAGGCGCTGAATCCGCATCCGACGACCGAACTGGAGTACGGTAATCCGTTCGAGTTGCTGGTGGCCGTCGTGCTGTCGGCGCAGGCCACCGACCGCAGCGTCAACCTGGCCACCCGCGAGCTGTTCCGGCTGGCGCCGACCCCGCAGGCCATGCTCGAACTGGGCGAGCCGGCACTGTGCGAGGCCATCCGCACGATCGGCCTGTTCCGCTCCAAGGCCCGCCACCTGATCGCGACCTGCCGCATCCTCATCGATGAGCACGACAGCGAAGTGCCGCGCACCCGCGAAGCCCTCGAGCGGCTGCCCGGTGTCGGGCGCAAGACCGCCAACGTGATCCTGAATACCGCCTTCGGCCAGCCGACGGTCGCCGTCGACACCCACATCTTCCGGGTCGCCAACCGCACCGGGATCGCACCCGGCGCAACGCCGCTGGCCGTCGAAAAGGGCTTGCTCAGGCATGTGCCCAGGCCCTATCTGCACGACTGCCATCACTGGCTGATCCTGCATGGGCGCTACGTCTGCAAGGCCCGCAAACCCGACTGCTGGCGCTGCGTGATCGCCGACCTGTGCGACTACCCTGACAAGACGCCGGCTCCGAAGACAGCCGCCCGTAGTCCGGCCCCCGCCCCGGCGACGGCGAAAACGCCGGCGCAGCCGGCCTGAGCGCCGCTGCGCAAGCATCCGATGTTCGATCCCTCCCGCGACGACGTCCGCCGATTTTTCTGCGAAGCCTGGCGCAAGCAGCGCGAGGCGCTGCCGCTGACGACGCTCGAAGCGATCGCAGCCGACTGGATCACCGAACATCCGGAGTACCATGCCGACCTCGATTCGCTCGAGCAGGCGCTGGCTGCCGACTACCCGGTGACCGGCGGGCGCAGCAATCCGTTCCTGCACCTGGCGATGCACCTGTCGATCAGTGAACAGGTGCAGATCGACCAGCCGCCGGGAATCCGGGCGGCCCACGCCGCGCTGGCCGCACGGCTCGGCTCGGCCCACCAAGCCGCTCACCGGATCATGGACTGCCTCGGCGAAGTCCTGTGGCGCGCCCAGCGCGACAGCGCGCCACCGGACGCCGAGGCCTATATCGACTGCATCCGCCGCCAGGCCGGGTGATTCTTCTGCAACGGAAACCCGAAGATGTTCGGACGTCTGATGCCCCGCGAGGGCAAGTTCTTCGAACTGTTCAACCAGCATGCCGAATGCATCGTCGCCGGCAGCGAACAGCTCACCGGCCTGATGAACGAGTTCGACGACAGCACCGCGCGGCGCGCGCGCATCGATGCCATCGATGCTGCCGAGAAGGACGCCGACAAGATCACCCACGAGACGGTGACCCTGCTGCACAAGACCTTCATCACGCCGTTCGATCGTGACGACATCCACCAGCTGATCAGCCAGATGGACGACATCCTCGACTTGATCCAGGATGTTGCCGAATCAGCCATCCTGTACGACCTGCAGCGGATCACGCCCGAAGCCTGCCAGCTCGCCGACATCAACGCGATGTGCGCCGAGCGGGTGCGCGCCGCCGTCGCCATGCTCGACAGCATGGAGAACGCCGAGGCGATCCTGCGGATCTGCGCCGAGATCGACCAGCTCGAATCCGACGCCGACCGCGTCATGCGCTCGGCAATGTCCCGGCTGTTCCGGGACGAGACCGATGTGCGTCAACTGATCAAGCTGCGGGCGATCTACGAGCTGCTCGAGGCGGTTTCCGACAAATGCGAAGCCGTCGCCAACGTCATCGAGGGCGTCGTCCTCGAGAACGCCTGAGCGGCGCAGACCGATGAGCCCGACCGAAATCACATTCGGGGCGCTGGTGTTCCTGGTGATCCTGGCACTGGCCTTCGATTTCATGAACGGCTTCCACGATGCCGCCAACTCGATCGCGACGATCGTCTCGACAGGGGTGCTCAAGCCCTACCAGGCGGTCGCCTGGGCGGCGTCGTTCAACTTCCTCGCCCTGTTCTTCTTCGACCTGAACGTCGCCGCCACGGTCGGCAAGGACATCGTCGAGGCGGCCTCGATCGACCAGGTCGTGATCTTCGGGGCGCTGGTCGGCGCCCTGGCCTGGAACGTCATCACCTGGCTGTTCGGCATCCCGTCGAGTTCTTCGCACGCGCTGATCGGCGGGATGATCGGTGCAACGCTGGCCGGCTCCGGCCCCGGGTCGCTGGTGGCCAGCGGCATCACCAAGACGGCGCTGTTCATCCTGATCTCGCCCGCGCTGGGCTTTCTGCTCGGCGGGCTGCTGATGCTGGCGACCTCCTGGACCTTCTTTCGCGCCACGCCACGCGGCACCGACAAGTGGTTCCGGCGAATGCAGCTGGTTTCGTCGGCCCTGTACAGCCTGGGCCACGGCAGCAACGACGCTCAGAAGACGATGGGCATCATCTGGCTGCTGCTGATCGCCGCCGGCGTCAGCAGCAGCGCCGATCACCGGCCGCCCGAATGGGTGGTCATCTCCTGCTACGTCGCGATCGCCACCGGCACGATGTTCGGCGGCTGGCGGATCGTCAAGACGATGGGCCAGAAGATCACCAAGCTCAAGCCGGTAGGCGGCTTCTGTGCCGAAACCGGGGGTGCGGTAACCCTGTTCCTGGCTTCGGGCTTCGGGGTGCCGGTCTCCACCACGCATACGATCACTGGTGCGATCGTCGGCGTCGGTTCGGCGCAGAAGTTCTCTGCAGTACGCTGGGGACTGGCCGGGACCATCGTCTGGGCCTGGATCCTGACCATTCCGGCTTCGGCCGGGATGGCCGCTCTGGCCTGGTGGATCGGCCAGTCGATCTTCTGAGGGAGCGTGCAATGACCTCAGCCCGCAACCCGCATGGCGAACAGCTCTGGCTCGAACTGCCGCCGATGTCCGGTGCGGCACCCGGCCGCCTGCTGGTCTTCCTGCACGGCGCGGGCTCCTGTGCCGAAGCGTTTGCGCCCGTGGCCCTCGCCTGGCAGCTGAAGTTCCCGGGCGCGACGGCGGCCATCCTCGACGCCCTGCAACCCTCGCCCACCGGCAGCGGCAAGGACTGGTACGACGGCCGCGGCCCGGCCACAGACCACGGCAACCGGGTCGCTGCGGCGGCCACCGAAGTCGCCCGCCGCATCGCCGCCCTGCAGGCCCGGAGCGGCGTCGAGCCCGGCGCAACGGTGCTGGTCGGTTTTTCGCAGGGCGCCAATGTCGCGCTCGAACTGGCGCGCAGCGCGCAGGGCCCGGCGGCAATCGTCGTCGCCTACGCTGCGCGGCTGACACAGGCGCTGCAGCCTGGCGAAGCCCCCGGCGCCACCGTCCACCTGATCCATGGCGAATTCGACACCATCGTGCCGCTCGAGCAGGCCGAGCGTGCCCACCGCCAGTTGCGGGCGGCCGGTGCCGACGCCTCGCTGGACATCGTGAGCGACCAGGGTCACTCGATCGACCAGGCCCTGATCAACCTCGGTACGGCGCGCGTGATGAAAACCATCTTCCGGGGCCGTCGCCCCGGGCGCTTTCCTCTTTCCCATCCCATTCCGGAGATTCTGCAATGACCCGAGAAATCGTCGTCGTCAGTGGTGTGCGCACTGCTGTCGGCACCTTCGGCGGCAGCCTGAAGGACCACACCCCCACGCAACTCGGCGCCACCGTGCTGCGCGAGGCCGTCGCGCGCGCCGGCCTGGGCGCCGACGACATCCACCACGTGGTCTACGGCCACGTGATCAACACCGAACCGCGCGACATGTACCTGGCGCGCGTGGCCGCGCTCGACGGCGGCCTGTCGCAGGACGTGCCGGCCATGACGCTGAACCGCCTGTGCGGCTCGGGCCTGCAGGCCGTGGTCTCGGCGGCGCAGGCGATCATGCTCGGTGATGCCGACGCCGCCGTCGCCGGCGGTGCCGAGGTGATGAGCCGCGGCCCCTACCACCTGCCGACCGCCCGCTGGGGCACCCGGATGGGCGACGGCAAGCTGGTCGACATGATGATCGGTGCGCTGCACGACCCCTTCCAGGCCATCCACATGGGCGTGACCGCCGAGAACATCGCGAAGAAGTGGGGTATCTCGCGCGACGACCAGGATGCGCTGGCCGTCGAGAGCCATCGCCGTGCTGCCGCCGCGATCGCCGCCGGCCACTTCAAGTCGCAGATCCTGCCGATCGAGCTGAAGACCCGCAAGGGCGTCACGCTGTTCGACACCGACGAGCACGTCCGGGGTGACGCCTCGCTGGAGAACATGGCCAAGCTCAAGCCGGTGTTCGCGCGCGAGAACGGCACGGTCACTGCCGGCAACGCCTCGGGGATCAACGACGGCGCCTCCGCGCTGGTGCTGATGGAAGCCGGGGCCGCCAAGGCCCGCGGCCTCGAGCCGATGGCCCGTCTGGTGGCCTACGCGCATGCCGGCGTCGACCCCGCCTACATGGGCATCGGCCCGGTACCGGCCTCGCGCAAGGCGCTGGAGAAAGCCGGCCTGAAGGCTTCGGACATGGACGTGATCGAGGCCAACGAGGCCTTCGCCGCGCAGGCGCTGGCGGTGAGCCGCGACCTGGAGCTCGATCCGGCCAAGGTCAACCCGAACGGCTCGGGGATCTCGATCGGCCATCCGGTCGGTGCGACCGGCGCGCTGATCACGGTGAAGGCGCTGTACGAGCTGGAGCGGATCCAGGGACGCTATGCGCTGGTGACGATGTGTATCGGAGGTGGGCAGGGGATCGCGGCGATCTTCGAGCGCGGCTGACGCCACCTGCCGCCACCTGCCGCCTCGGGCGGCTGGCGTCCGGCCGGGGCTGTCGCCCGGCCGGGGAGGCCATCGGCCCGCGTCGATGCGATCATCGACGCTCCTTTCGACCTTTGATCGACCATCTGCCATGAGCCTGGAATTCACGCCATCCTGGACCGATCCCGACATCGAGTTGTATCGCGACAGCGTGGTGCGCTTCATCGAAAGCGAGATGGCGCCGGACGACGCGGCGGCGCGCGAGCG
>JBAYOD010000019.1:0-24369 GCA_041678445.1 Burkholderiaceae bacterium
ACCGGCTGGCCGCAGTGGGAACAGAATTTCATTGCTTGCGAACGGGGTTCGCCGCAGTGTAGCAGTCAGCGCGTGTCCGGCACGCCATGGCTGACTGGCCCGTGCCGGAGGATGAGCTGATGAGCGCCGGGGGAATCAGCCGGCCAGTACCATGACGATGGGCAGCAGGACGGCCGTGAGCAGCCCGGCCAGACCCATTCCAAGCCCGGCGAATGCGCCGGTCCGGGGGCTGGACTGCAGAGCCCGGGCGGTGCCGATGCCGTGGGAAACCACCCCGAGCGAGAAGCCGCTGGCCACCGGGCCGGCAATGCCCAGCCGGACGAGCATCGGCTGCGCGATCATGGCGCCGAGCACTCCGGTGAGCATCACCAGGGCGGAGGTCAGCGAGGCCAGTCCGCCCATCCGCTCGGTCAGCGCGAGGGCGATCGGCATGGTCACCGACTTGGTTGCCATCGCCAGGATCGTCGCCTCGGAGGCGCCCAGCAGCGCCGCCAGTCCCACGGCCGTGGCGATGGCGGCTGCCGAGCCGAGCAGGGCGCCGCAGAGCAGCCGCAGCCAGCTGCGCCGGATCAGGCTGAACTGCTGGTAGAGCGGCACGGCCAGGGCCACGGTGGCTGGCCCCAGCAGAAAGTGGATCAGCTGCGCCCCCTCGAAGTAGGTCGGATAGTCGACTCCGGCGGCCATCAGGATCGCGACGAGCACGCCGGTTGCCACGGCGACGGGGTGTGCCAGCGGGTGGAAGCCGGCCCGCCGCTGGATGCCCAGGGCGAAACGGTAGGCGGCCAGCGTGGCGAGCAGCCAGGTCAGCGGCAGGCGGGCGACGTGTTCGAGAACCGAAAGTGGATCAGTCATCGTGCTGGGCGCCCCGGACCACGTATGCCGTGACGACGATGCCGATCGAAGTGCTCGCCAGCAGGGCCAGGCAGATGGCCAGCCACTCGCGCGACAGCAGATCCAGTTGGGCCATGATGCCCACGGCTGCCGGGATGAAGAGCAGGGACAGATGGCGCAGGCTCTGCGACGAGAAGCCTAGCAGCCCGTCCTCGTGCGAGCCGCGTGCCAGCAGGTAGAGGAAGAGCAGGATCATCCCGACGACCGGACCGGGGATCGGCACGGCCAGCCCGAAGGCGAGCGCCTCGCCCAGGACCTGGAACAGCAGCAGCTTCATCACGCTTTCGATCATCTGGCCCTCTCGTCCCGCAACGACGGCCGTATCATAACCAGCGCTCAGGGGCACCTGACGCGCGCGCGGGCCCGGGTGCGCACCCGACGCACCCGACGCACCCGCAGGCGGCACCTGACGCGCGCGCGGGCCCGGGTCGCCCGGAAGGGGTATCGTTGAGCCTTTCGGGAAAGACCATGGAACCTCTTGCGACCCGATTGACCCGCGCGCTCGATCTGCGCCACCCCATCGTTTCCGCGCCGATGGCCTTCGCAGCCGGTGGCGCGCTGGCTGCTGCGGTCAGCCGGGCAGGCGGGCTTGGCCTGATCGGCGGTGGCTACGGCGACCCGGGCTGGCTGGACGAGCAGTTCCGGGCGGCGGGCGGCGAGCGGGTCGGTGTCGGCTTCATCACCTGGTCGCTGCGCAAGTCGCCGTCGCTGCTGACCGACGTGCTGCGCCATCGCCCGGCCGCGGTCATGCTGTCCTTCGGCGATCCGCGTCCCTTTGTCGACGAGATCCGCGCCGCGGGCGCGAAGCTGATCTGCCAGTGCCAGGACATGGCGCATGTGATGGACGCCGTCGACGTCGGCGCCGACATCGTGGTGGCGCAGGGCTCGGAAGCCGGCGGGCATGGCGCCTTGCGCGGCACGCTTAGCCTGGTCCCGGAAACGGCCGACTGGCTGGCCGGGCACGCCCCCGACATCCTGTTGCTTGCCGCCGGCGGCATTGCCGATGGACGTGGCCTGGCCGCTGCGCTGATGCTGGGCGCCGACGGCGTGCTGGTCGGCACCCGGCTGTGGGCCTCGCACGAAGCGCTGGTCGCCGAACGACACCACGAAGCCATCGTCGCCACCGATGGGGACGGCACGCTGCGCACCACAGTGCCCGACATCGCCCGTCAACTGCAGTGGCCGCGCGGCTTCACTGCACGGGTTCGCCGCAACGCCTTCACGCAACGCTGGCACGGCCACGAAGAGGAACTCCGGCGCCAGATCGCGGTGGAAGGGCCCCGATACCGGCAGGCCTTCGCCGCTGGCCACCCCGACGACACCGCCGTGTGGTTCGGCGAAGCGGCCGGGATCATCCATGCGATCGAACCGGCCGGCGCGATCGTCGAGCGGATGGCGAGCCAGGCGGCGCAGCGGCTGCAGCTTCGCTGAGCCGCCAGGCAAAGCGCCGGGCCGGCGTCGGACAAAGCGCCAGCCCGGCAGCGCCAGCCCGGCTATTCCTTGAAGTAGACCACCTGGTGGCTGGTCGCCAGCAGCGCGCCACCCTCGCTCCAAATCTCGGCCGACTGGTCGTGGTAACCCAGCCCGAAGCGCGAGGCCCGGGCAGTGGCCAGCACATGCCGGTTGCCGACGGTGGCCAGTTGCCGCGCGTCGCTGTGGAAGTAGGTGGTCAGCGACACGGTGCCGGCCGGTACGCGGCGCGGACGGCGGATCATCACCCGCGGGAAGAACGAATCGCAGATCGCCGCCAGCGCAACGAAGTCCAGCGAACGCGGCGGCTCGTCGCGGATCCACAGCGTGCTGACCGAGTCGGGTTCGTGCCCGGCCTTCGAATCGTCGGACAGGTAGCCTTTCACGAAACGCATGTCGTAGCAGCGGGTCCAGGTTGTGAAGGCACTGCTGTCCCGAGACGGGACCTCGTCGGCCGGCGGAACCCGCGGAAAGCCGCTCTCGGTGGCGGACCAGGTGTCGCGGCGCAAGGCGAAGAAAGCCGTGGCAGTGGTGGTCACCGCCTCGCCCTGGCTTGCGGTGATCGACCAGTGCTGGGTGGACCGGTTGGTACGCATCGGCACCGCGTCGATCCGGAATTCACCGTCAGCCACCGCACCGGCGTAGTTCACCGTGAGCGCCACCGGGTCGCCCAGGCGCTCCGGATGGGTCAGCACGGCGTTCAGCATCACCGCAGCGGTCACGCCGCCAAACGGGCCGACCATGTTGGCATAGGCCGGGTCGGTATGACCGCTCAGGCTGCCGTCGGGATTGCGGACAAGACGGGTGGCACGGTCGAGCGGATGAAGCGCGGGGTCGGGGTTCGCAGACATGGGGGGATTATCTGTCAGGATGGTCGCGAGGCGGGTGCATGCCCGCGCGGCGACTTCACAACTGCGCGGTGCGTTCTTCTCTGACAGCGGGCTGGCGACCGCTGACAGCCGGGAAGGGCCGCATGCGGGAAACACTGGAGGAAAGCCCGGACAGGAGTCGTGAGGCTGTGCGAGCCGTGTTGGCGCGGATCCTGTGAAGACCGGCGCGGACGGGCAGGCCTGCGGAGAAGCGATTGCGAGCTATTCGCAATCTCTGGAGTTGGTTGCGGGGGCAGGATTTGAACCTGCGACCTTCGGGTTATGAGCCCGACGAGCTGCCAGACTGCTCCACCCCGCGTCTGAGAAGGAAGACTATAGCACGCGACGCTGTCCGACACAAATCACCCCTCGTCGGGCAGCTTTCGTCGGGCACTTGGTCGGGGCGCTCCAACTCGGGAGGCGCTCGGTTCAGGACTCCCCGGGCGGATCGGTCGCCCGCCATCCGGAGCGAAGGCGTCCGCCGAACACCCGGGCCAGGCTGGCGGTACCGCTTGCGCTGCGGCGCAACTGGGTTCGCCAGCCGCGCTGCTGTTCATGGCCTTCGATCCGGCGCCGGTTGCGCTGGGTCATCAGGGCTTCGGCAGTGGCATCGGAGATCGATGCAGCCAGCAGGTCGATATTCCAGACCGGTGCTGCGGCTCGCACGGGAACGACTGATTCGTCGCCCATGTCCTGGCGAATGGCGGAGAGGATGCTGGCGATCCGCTCCAGCTCGCCGGCGGGGATGCGGTCTTCGGGAAACGGCCAGCCTTCGAGCAGCAGATCGACACCGGTGACCGCGACGATCAGCGGCGGGCGGCGGCGGCCGGGGCGCCGGGTCAATTCGGCGTCGAAGCGTGCGAGGAGGTCGACATCAGGCGCCCGGGCAGGGCGGTTGGCGCGAATGACCCAGACGATCAGGTCGCTGTCGAGCATTTGTGCGAGCAGGTCGATGGCGACGGCGTCGCTGCCGTCGATGCCGTGGGTGTCGATCAGGTGGAACGGGGTGCCGTCGATCAGGAGGTCGTGGCGGGTCGGGGCCGGCGTGGTCGGCGCCATGTCGGTTTCGGCGCGCGATTCGCCGAGCAGGGCGTTGACCAGGGTCGACTTGCCGGCGCTGATCTGGCCGACGATGAGCAGCCGCAATGCCTGGTCCGGCTGGGCGAGGATCCGGCGGTCGGTGATCTCCGAACCGAGTTCGATACGCAGCAGTTCGGCGTCGCTGAAGCGCAGGTGGCCGGCGTGCAGATCGATGGCGGCGCGGGCCAGTTCCTCGAGCACCAGTGCCTGGAGCTGGGTCACGCTCAATGACCTCAGGGTTTCACCGGCGTCGGACAGCAGCAGGTTCTGGATCTCCTGGGCGATCGCTGCCACCGGCGAGCGGGCCAGCCGGCTGATGCGCCAGCCTGTGCGGGCGACGCGCGCACCTGCCTGCAGCCGGTCGCGGTGGGCCCACAGCCACAGCAGGTTGCGCAGGCTGATCCGGTCGGAGTAGGGGATGTCGGTGCGCAGGGTTTCGCGCAGCCGCATCAGGATGCGATCGGCCAGCAGCAAGGCCTCGGGCAGCGAGAAGTCGAGCGCGTGCCGGCGCCCGTCCGACAGGCGCTGGGCGGCCGATTCCAGGATCTCCCAGGCGATCGGCTGCAGCGCTGGCCAGTCGACCGGGGTGCGCAGCCTGTCCCGGATGTCTTGCAACAGGCTCTGGTAGACCTGTTCCTCGCGATCGCTCCATTCGGGGTTCGGAGGGACCTGCGGCAGCCCCTCGCCGGGTCCGGATGGCGCGGTGGCGCGCGGCCGCCAGCGATAGAGCAGTTCGATCCCGCGGATGGCCAGCGGCAGGCCGATCAGCAGGCCGACGATCCAGCCATGACCTCTTTCGATCAGCCACAGCGAGCCGGCGACCGTAAGCACGAGGACCGACAGGCTGAACAGCAGCAGCGACCACAGGCCCCGGCCGCGCAGGAAATTCCGTCGCACGAAATCACTCAGACGCATCGCGACCTCGCTTGAAGGCGGCTTCGTAGCGGCTGCGCAGTTCGGCCTCGTCGATCCGCAGGCCTTCCCGGGTCCGGTACATCCAGTAGGCGGCGGCGCGGCCGATCGCGTAGGTCGACGCCAACCCCCAGCTGGCCGACAGCACCGGGCCGACCGTCTGGCCGATTCCCGGGATCAGCAGGGCCAGTTCGCGGCCGAGCAGGGCCACGGCCTGCCCGCCGAGCACGCCGGTGCCCAGCGCGGCCAGGAAGGCAGTCAGTTGCTTGCGCGTCCAGTCGATCCGGTAGCGTGAGGCGAGTCCTGCGAGCATGGTCGCCTGCAGGGCGGGCACCGAGGCCGCGCCGACCAGCGGCAGGCCGCCTGCGGCCGTGGCGGCGGCCGTGTAACGCAGGATGAAGCTGCGGTTCGCCTGGAACTCGGCGTCTTCGGCGTCGACGGCCTTCTGGCGCTCGAGCAGCATGGTGACTCCGGGCAGCATCGCCTGCAGCTGTGCGGACAGCGCAGTGAGGTCGGCTGTTTCGGGCGTGGCAAGGGAAAGTTCGAGCGAGGCCAGCGGCTGGTCCCAGGCGGCATCGAAGCGCGCCTGGGTCGCGGCACGGGCCCGGGCGCGTTCGTCGCGGCTGCCGCAGTCGGCGGCCGTGTGCAGCACTACTGCCGGCATCCGCCGACGTTGCCGGATCCGCGTCAGCGCTTCGGCCACCGCGCCCTGCACCGGGTCGTCGAGGCGGGCCAGCACCAGCAGCAGATGCGTGGCGGATTCGCAGGCGGCGAGATCCTCGGTCGGGTCGTAGCCGACCTCACCCAGGCCGCGCGTGTCGAGAAAGCGCATCGCCGGCTCGTCGGGCGGGAAGTCGTAGACCACCGAGCTGCGAGTGCACGGCATGTAGCCGTTGCCGATCTCGGCTTGGGTGGCACCGGTCAGGGCCCGGATCAGCGAAGTCTTGCCAGCGCCGGTCTTGCCCAGCAGCCAGAGCACCGGGACCGGCGGGATCGCCGATTCCGGGGGCGTCGATTCCTGCGCCTCCGGGGATCGTCTGCCCGATCGCGTCGCCGTCGTGACGGCCGCTCGCAGGCGCCGTCCCCACTGCTTCAGTCGACTGTGCAGGCGCTGTGGTGTGGCCGCCGCATGCCCACCGATCCGCCGGGCGAGCGCATCGAACTCCGGGGCAGGCAGGTCGCAGCGGGTATCGTGTCCGGGCACCGCAGCCTTCATTGTCAGGAACGCTTGCGACGTATCCTAGCGCGGCTGCGCTATCCCCACAGTGTTCCGGCGGCGACGATGGCCAGCGCCATCGCGATCAGCAGCGCGAAGCCGGCCGCCGCGAACGGCAGCAGCAGCGCGTAGACCTGACGCTCCTGACCCTGGCCGCCGGCCAGGCTGGCGGCGATCGTCATCCTGACCGGTGAGAAAAAGCTCATCCCCGACCCTGAGACATGCTGGAGGGCGACCAGGGCGGCGACGCTGAGCCCGCTTTGCAGCGCCAGCGCCAGTTGCGCCGACATGAACAGGCTGTTGGGCGCGTTGCTGCCGTTGGCGAGGATGCCGAAGACGCCGGCGACGATCGGCGTGGCCAGTACCGAACCGGTCTTGAGCGCGGCGAACATGCCGTCGGCGAAGGCTTTCGAAATGCCTGCCGCCGACAGGACTTCGGCCATCATGGCAAAGAGCAGCAGCGTCATGATCGCAGGCTGGCCGGTCTGCCAGGCCGAGCGCAGTTCGCTGCCGAGCCGGTTGCCCTGGCCGCGCAGCAACGCCGTGGCGAATCCGCCGGCGATCATCCAGCTGCCGGCATGCAGGAACGGTGACCAGGCCGGCAGGTCGGCGAACGGAGCCATCCGACCGAGGCTGGCGAGCGGTTCGCGCAGTGTCGGCAGCAGGCGGGTCAGGACCAGTGCCGTGATCAGCAGCAGGTAAGGCAGGATCTGACGCACCGTGGCGCGCAGCTGTCGAAGGTCCGGCCGCTGGTCGATCAGGTGGCGGACGATGATCAGCGGGCCGAATGCCGCCAACAGCGCCGTTTCCGGCCCCAGCACTGCCGTGGTCGGGGTGAGCAGGATCAGGCCCGCGACGATCCAGCCGATTTCACGCAGGCATTCGCCCAGGGGCGCAGCCAGGCCGGCTTGCCGCGCGGTGCACCAGAACAGGGTCAGCCAGACGGGCATCAGCAGGGCGGTCGGGATGATCGAGTAGAGGCCTACCTCGGTGGCCGGCAGGCGTGCGTAGGCGGCTGCCAGCAGGGTGCCGCTGCCCATGCCTCCCCAGGGAATCAGTGTCTGGCTGAGCAGCGCGAAGATCATCAACTGGCGCGGCGTGAAACCGAGGCCGCGCAGCAGGGCGACCGTGCCCAGCATCCCGACGCCGAAGCCGGTGGCCGACTCGGCAAAGGGGCCGACCAGGAAGCAGGCGAAGAATATGCGGCGGCGCAGGGCCAGCGGCGTCGGCGCGGGGGCCGGTTCGTCGGCCGGGGCTGTTACCGGCTGTGCGGCGAGTTGCCAGAACAGCAGGCCGCCGAGGATGTAGGGCGTGATCGTGGCGCCGATCCACAGCCCGCGACTCAGTGACAACTGCACTGCGGCACCGCCGAACGGCAGCGGGCCGGTGAACATCGCGATCGGGATGGCGAGCGCCAGCCCCAGCAGCGCGGCGCCGCTGGTCGACAGCCGGGCGCTGGCGATCGCCGCGGCGACCGAAAGCGCGGGGAGCAACCAGATCAGGTAGTGCATCGGGGAATCTGCGGGAGTGAGGCAATGGTAGCGCGTCGCCAGTGTGCCTTTTCCGACTTCCCGAAAAGGGTTCCAGGTGATTTATTGAATGATAATGATTATCATTAGATGAATTTCCCGGACACCAGGACACACAGGAAGGTCACCATCATGCCGCTGGTCTCACCCATCACGCTCGAACCGGTTTCCACGCCGAGGATCTGCGAGTGTCTTGCACGCTGGACGCGCCTGACCCGGCAAGCCCAGGCCGCACAGCGCGGCGGGCGCCGGGAACTCGCCCTGGCCAGCTACATCCGGGCGCTGTGGACGGCCGAGACCCTGATGGAGGGGAGTGCGCTGGCACAGCGCCCCGACGACTGCCTGGCCGCCCTGGTGGTCTCGCACCACAACCTGTCCGACCAGTACCGCGCGCTCGGCCAGTTCAACGAGGCGGTGGATCATCTGTGTCAGCCGCATGCGTTGCTGCTGCGGCTGGCCGGTGACCAGGCGGTTGCGCTCGAGATCCGCCAGGCCACCTGGCGCCATCTGCGCCAGACCCGGGCCGAATGCCTGGCCTGGTTGCGCCAGTATGGGTCGGAGCCGGCCATCGAGGCCGTGCTCCATGTGCCCGCACCGATTGCCCATGGCATCGGTTCCTGCTGTTTTCACTGAATCACCGATCACGGGAGTCACTCATGTCTCATGCACTGCCTGCCTTGCCCTACGCCTTCGATGCGCTCGAACCGCATATCGATGCGCTGACGATGGAGATTCATCACAGCCGGCATCACCGCAGCTACGTCGACCAGCTGAACGCGGCCGTCAGCGGCACTGGACATGAAGACACTCTGGTCGAGAAGCTGATCGCCGACCTCGACGGGCTGCCGGAGTCGATGCGCACCGCGGTGCGCAACCACGGCGGGGGGCACGCCAACCACAGCCTGTTCTGGACGGTGCTGGCCCCGGCCGGTCGCGGAGGTGAGCCGGCCGGCGCGCTGGCCAAGGCCATCGAAACCGACCTGGGGGGCATGCAGGCCTTCCGGGAAGCCTTCACCCGCGCCGCGCAGACCCGTTTCGGCAGCGGCTGGGCCTGGCTGGTCGTCGCGGCCGACGGCCGCCTGGCGGTCGAGAGCACCGCCAACCAGGACAGCCCGCTGATGGTTGGCATCGGCTCGGGAGCGACGCCGATCCTCGGGCTAGATGTATGGGAACACGCCTACTATCTGAAGTATCAGAACCGCCGGCCCGACTACATCGCGGCCTTCTTCGAGGTCATCGACTGGCACGAGGTGGGACGTCGCTACGCCGCGGCACGTGCCTGAAGGAGCCAGCGTGAGCCTGACCCGGGGAGGCTGCGGGGGGCACGGTATCGAAACGAGCGCCTGACGTGGTACCGTCAGTGCAGGAACGATCGATCATGAACGAGTTGCCTGCCCCTCACCACGATGAATCCGGCTGGCCGCGGCCCGGGCCGCGACAGTGGCTTGGGCTGGCCATCGTCATGGCAGGCGTCATCGTTGCCGCAGTGCAGTTCTGGGCTTTCGCGAGCGCCCGGCCGGCCGTGTGGAATGCGTTGCTGGGGGGGTCGGCGGCAGCCCTGGCCACGGCGCTCGGTACGGTCCCGGTGATGTTCTCGCAACGGCTGTCCGACCGCGTGCAGGATACGCTTTTCGGCTTCGGTGCCGGGGTCATGCTGGCGGCCTGCGCCTTTTCCCTGATCATCCCCGGGCTCGAATCGGCCAGTTCGCAGGGTGTCTGGGGAGGCGGGCGGTGGGCCGCCGGCAGCGTGATCGGCGTGGCCATCCTGCTGGGCGGAGCCGTCCTGATGGGCATGGACAAGCTGCTGCCGCACGAGCACTTCATCAAGGGGCGCGAGGGCGCCGACAGCCAGGCTGTGCGCCGGCTGCGCCGGACCTGGCTGTTCGTGTTCGCGATCGCCCTGCACAACCTTCCGGAGGGCCTGGCCATCGGCGTCGGCTATGGGGGCAACGACGGGGTGCGCGCCAACGCGCTGGCCATCGGCATTGCCATCCAGGACGTTCCCGAAGGCCTCGTCGTCGCGGTTGCCCTGCTGGCAGCCGGTTACCGGCGCTGGCAGGCCGTGGCGCTCGGCATGGCTTCAGGCTTGATCGAGCCTGTGGGGGCGGTCATCGGGGCGGCCGTCATGGGCTGGTCGGCAGCGCTGCTGCCCTGGGGCCTGGGTTTTGCTGCCGGGGCGATGCTGTTCGTCATCAGCCACGAGATCATCCCCGAATCGCACCGCAAGGGGCATGAGGCTTTCGCGACCGGTGGCCTGATGGTGGGCTTCGTGCTGATGATGGTGCTCGATACGGCTCTGGGTTAGCGATCCGGGGTGCCGGGTCGGCCCCAACCCGGGGATCCTGTATAATCATTCATAATTAAAATAACTAATATAATTATCATTCATTTGTAAAATAATTTCTTTGACTCCATAATGTCACTGCTGCAACGCAACATTGATTCAAGGAGTTGAAGATGAGCACATTGATCACCCATCATGACGGGCTGGACCGGGTCGTTTCAGGGGTTCAGCTCATCGTCCAGAAGATCTACGCTGTCGACCAGAGCATCCGGAAACCCCGGAATGCTGCGGCGCGGAAAAACAGACTCGATTCGGCGCGCCCGACGAACTGGTTCGAGCGCATGCAGGCGAGTTTTGCCCAAAGCCGTCGCGATCGTGAATTCGAGGCGCTGCTGAAGTCCGATCCGGGAATCGCTGCGGACCTGCGCGCGGCCCGCGCCCGGATGGAGCGGGAACAGGGCAGTCATTGACGGCCTGACCCAGACCTGCCGCAGGAAATCGGCAGGTCGAGAATTTCGGGGCGGCGCAGTGCGCCGGCCCAACCGGTGTCTCCTCCTCCACCTCCAAGGTGGATTCAGCCCGGGCCTTTCGGCCCGGGCTTTTTTCTATCTGCGTCGCCCGCCGGTCGCCAGCCAGATGCCCGGCAGCAGCAGTGCCGTGCCTGCCCAGTGGTACCAGTGCGGCTGTTCGCCGAGGAAGAGCCAGGCCGCCGCAGCCGCATACGGCGGCCCGATATAGAGGACGAGGCCCGTCCGGGCAGGACCGAGTGCTTTCTGCATGAACGAGTAAGCCTGGTAGGCGCCGAAACCGGGCAGCAGGCCGGCAGCCAGGCACAGCAACACCGTGGCCAGGTTCAGGGTCGGCGGGCCCAGCAGCAGCGCCTCGCCGATCGTGAACGGCGGCAGGACGACGAGACCGCCCAGCACGATCACGGTGAGGCGTGCGAACGGATCGAGTACCGACGGCCGGGCCTGCAACAGCAGCGAGTAGACGGTCCACGAGAGGGCGGCCGTCAGTGCCCAGAGGTCGCCCGGGGTGAAGCGCAGGGCGAGCAGGGCACGTGGATCGCCCTCGAGCAGGATCAGCATCACACCGGTCAGCGCGATCGCAACGCCGGCCTTTTGCGCCCCGGCCAGCCGGTCGCCGAACCAGCGCGCCGAGGCGGCCGCGATCAAGACCGGCGAGATCGCGTACAGCAGGCCGATGTTGGTGCCGGTGGTCGATTTGCCGGCGATGTAGACGAAAGCGCCGCAGATCCACATGCCGAGTGCCCCGAGCACCAGCAGGTCCGGCCATTCGCGACGCCAGGCAGGCCATTGCGCCCGCAGCGCCGGCCAGGCCATCGGCAGCATCAGGACAAAGGCGATCAGCCAGCGCAGGAAGGCGAGCGCGTGCGGCTCGATCACCCCGACCGCGAGTCGCGCGACGATGTAGTTGACCGCCCACAAGGCGGGCGTGACCAGGAGCAGGATCCGGGCGATCCTCAAGCGGTTGTCGGGGTTCATCGCGCGCCGATTCTACCCGGCTGACTGTGGGCTCCAGCCGCGCTTCGTGCCGGCTTGGGCTAAGCTGGAGCTTGAACGATTCCAGGCAAGCCATGCGCGTTACCCAGCATGCGGACTTCGCTTTGCGTGTTTTGATCTACGTCGGCGGCAATCCGGGGCGCCTCGTCACGATTGCCGAAATCGCCGAACGCTATGCGATCTCCCGAACCCACCTGATGAAGGTGGTCAACCAACTGGTCAGGGACGGATTCCTGATCGGTCGCCGCGGCAAAGGCGGCGGACTGCGTCTGGGCATGCAGCCCGAGGACATCCGGATCGGTGCCGTCTTCCGCCGGATGGAGAGCGACCAGGGGCTGCTCGAGTGCTTCGGCCCGCGCAGCACCTGCCTGCTCGACAGCGGCTGCCGGCTCAAGCTTGCCTTCGGCGAGGCGCTCGATGCCTTCCTGGCCGTACTCGACCGCTACACGCTGAAGGATCTGCTCGACAATCCGACGACCTTGCGGCTGGTGGCGATGATCCATCCGGTCTGACCCGACGCCAATCCAGACTTTCCGATCATGAATCCGGAACAAGAAAAACGTCTGCCGCTGGCCGGCATCAAGGTCATCGAACTCGGTCAGTTGATCGCCGGGCCATTCGCCGGCAAGACCCTCGGCGATTTCGGCGCTGACGTCATCAAGATCGAGCCGCCGGGCACCGGAGATCCGCTGCGCAACTGGCGGGTGATGAACGGTGACAGTTCAGTCTGGTGGGAGGTTCAGTCGCGCAACAAGCGGTCGGTGGTCCTCGATCTGCGCACCGAAGAAGGCCGGCAGACCGTTCGGACCCTGTGCGCCGAGGCCGATGTGCTGATCGAGAACTTCCGGCCCGGCACGATGGAGAAATGGGGCCTCGGCTATGAAGTCCTGGCGAGCGACAACCCCGGGTTGGTCATGTTGCGGGTGTCGGGTTATGGCCAGACCGGCCCCTATCGCGATCGCCCCGGCTTTGGCGTGATCGGCGAGGCCATGGGCGGGCTGCGCTATCTGACTGCCGAGCCGGGCGGCGTGCCGATCCGTGTCGGAGTGAGCATCGGCGATACGCTGGCCGCACTGCATGGCGTGATCGGTGTGCTGATGGCCCTGCGCGAGCGCGATGCAAGCGGCAAGGGTCAGGTCATCGACGTGGCGCTCTACGAGGCCGTGTTCAACTGCATGGAGAGCCTGCTTCCCGAGTATTCGATGACGGGTGAGATCCGGCAGCCGGCCGGCTCCGCGCTGCCCGGCATCGCACCCAGCAACGCCTATCCGTGCCAGGACGGCTGGGTGCTGGTCGCGGGCAATGGCGACAGCATCTTCAAGCGGCTGATGCAGTGCATCGGCCGGCCCGATCTGGCTGCCGATCCGGACCTGGCCGACAATCAGGGGCGGGCAGCACGAGCAGACGAACTCGACGCCGCCATCGGCGCCTGGACGCGCGAGCGCAGCATCACCGACGTGCTGGCCGTGCTGGACGCGGCGGCCGTTCCGGCCGGGCGCAACTACACCGGCCGAGACATTGCCGAGGACCCCCACTATCAGGCCCGTGGGATGATCGAACCCTATGTCGCGCGCAACGGCCAAGCGCTGCTGCAACCCGGGGTCGTGCCGCGGCTGGAGCGCACGCCGGGGGCTATCCGTAGTCGTGCGCCGGTGCTTGGTGAGCATACTGAGGAGGTGCTTGGGCTCTTGCGGGGCAAGCGGCGGTCAGAGTGAGGGCAGGCGCGGGGTGCGGCTTTTGGATGGCGGCGAAGACGGCCAGCGTCAGCTATGCCGACGAACTGGCGCCTGAAGTACTGGGGAGGGCTCTTGCCAGCGAAACCGTGCCGCCGTTCGCGCCGCATCTGACCTGTCTGCTCGATGAGGCGCCGGTGCCCATCGTCGTGATGACGGTGGAAGAAGCTGCCTCACATGCTCACGTGCCGCCGCGACAAGTGTGGCGCAACGTCGCCAAGCTGGCGAAGACGCACGTGACGCCGCAACTGAGCGACGCCGCGGCCGATCTCACCGCGGACTATACCGAGAGGCTGTGCGACCGGGTTCAGCAGCATGAATCCGACATGAGTCGGCACGGGTGCCCGCATTCGAGGCTCTGTCTGCCCCGGCATTTCGTCGCCACAGGTGATCGCTCGTCCGGACGCATCGAGGCATGGCGATCTCCGTGTGAGGAGACACCGGGAACATGGCGAATGGGACCCTGGACGCTGCCGGCGAACATTCCCCCCCGAGCTGAACGCGGCGCCGAGCGCGCGCTGCGCAAGGCCAAGGCAACCGACAAACAGCGCCAGGCACAGAAGCGACGCAGATGAGTACAGCAGCGCGTCCGCTGGTGCCGGACGCCAATATCCTCGTGCGTGCAGGGGCACGAGTACGGCTTGAAACCGCTTGCAGCTACCCGCAAAGCAGAAAGGCCAGTTCCGAAGAACTGGCCTTTCTGCTTGATTACTTGGCTCCCCGACCTGGGCTCGAACCAGGGACCTGCGGATTAACAGTCCGTCGCTCTACCGACTGAGCTATCGGGGAACAGTCGGCTACTATAGCATCATCCTGCTTTCGCTGTCGAGTCCGTGGCAAGTACCCTGGCGATCGCATCGGCGACCGCATCGAGGTTGCGGCTGTTCAGGGCGGCCAGGCAGATGCGGCCGGTGCTGACGGCATAGATGCCAAACTCCTCGCGCAACCGGTCGACTTGGGCGGCGCTCAGGCCGGAGTACGAGAACATGCCGCGCTGGTGCGTGACGAACGAGAAGTCCCGGGCGACGCCGCGCTCCTTGAGCTTGTCGACCAGTTGCTCGCGCATCTGCCGGATCCGTCCGCGCATTCCGGCGAGCTCTTCCTCCCACAGCCGTCGCAGTTCGGGGTCGGAGAGCACGCTGGCCACGACGCTGGCGCCGTGAGTCGGCGGGCTCGAGTAGTTGACCCGGATGACACGCTTGACCTGGCTGATCACGCGGGCGGTTTCGTCGCGGTCGGCGGTGACGATGGACAGGGCGCCGACTCGTTCGCCGTACAGCGAGAACGATTTCGAGAACGAGCTCGAGACGAAGAAGGACAGGCCCGAATCGGCGAACAGGCGCAGTGCGGCGGCATCTTCCTCGATGCCGTCGCCGAAGCCCTGATAGGCCATGTCGAGGAACGCGGTCAGGCCGCGGCTGCGAACGGCGGCCAGGACCTGTTGCCACTGGTCGAGGCCGAGGTCGACGCCGGTCGGATTGTGGCAGCAGGCATGCAGGACGACGATCGAGCCGGCCGGCATGGCATTCAGCGCGGCCAGCATGCCGGCGAAGTTCACCCCGTGGGTCGCGGCATCGTAGTACGGATAGGTGTCGACCTTGAAGCCGGCGCCTTCGAACAGGGCGCGATGGTTCTCCCAGCTCGGGTCGCTGATCCAGACGCCGGCGTCCGGCGCGATCCGCTTGAGGAAGTCGGCGCCGATCTTCAGGCCCCCGGTACCGCCCAGCGCCTCGAAGGTCGCGACGCGTCCGTCGGCCAGCAACGGGGAGTCTTTTCCGAACAGCAGATCCTGGACGGCAAGGTTGTATTTCCCGAAGCCTTCGATCGGCAGATAGCCGCGCGCCGGCGCAGCGCTCAGGCGGCTTTTTTCGGCTTCCCGCACTGCGGCGAGCAATGGCAACCTGCCAGTATCGTCATAGTAGACGCCAACTCCGAGATTGACCTTGTTCGGACGCGGGTCAGCATTGAAGGCTTCGGTCAGGCCCAGAATCGGGTCACGGGGGGCCAACGGGAGGGCGGCAAACATCGACTGGCTCATGAAGATCGACCAAGTAGCTGATTTTTAATGGGAATTACTTTTTGAGACCAAACGGGATGCCCAATAAATATGCAGGGCACTAGCTTTTTGATGGGCGTGAAGCGATAATTCGCCTTTGGCCGGTCGGCTGTGACGCGTCGAATGGCGCGAGATCCAGGAGGGTTTCGCGCCGGGCGCGGGCGCCTGTCAGCATGCTTTCCGGCAGGTGGCCGCGGGATGAGATTGCCATGATGCAATGCAGCATAAACCGGTTTTGTCAAGTCTAACACGCCGTCTGTGAAACCCGTCTCAAGATGACCGATCTGGCACTCGACAGTTCGAAGTTCGTCAGCTTTCCTGGCAGCCCTTTCCAGCTGTACCAGGCGTTCGAGCCTGCCGGCGATCAGCCGGCGGCGATCGCGCAGTTGGCCGACGGCATTCGCGACGGCCTCAGCTTCCAGACCCTGCTCGGTGTCACCGGTTCGGGCAAGACCTTCACGATGGCCAATGTCATCGCGCAGCTCGGCCGGCCGGCGCTGGTGCTGGCGCCCAACAAGACGCTGGCTGCGCAGCTCTATGCCGAGATGCGCGAGTTCTTTCCGAACAACGCGGTCGAGTACTTCGTTTCCTATTACGACTACTACCAGCCCGAGGCCTACGTTCCGCAGCGCGACCTGTTCATCGAGAAGGATTCGTCGATCAACGAGCACATCGAGCAGATGCGGCTGTCGGCGACCAAGTCCTTGCTCGAGCGTCGTGACACGGTGATCGTGGCCACCGTCTCGTGCATCTACGGGATCGGCAACCCGAACGACTATCACGCGATGGTGATGACCCTGCGCGTGCGTGACCGGATCTCCCAGCGCGACGTGCTGCAACGGCTGGTGTCGATGCAGTACAAGCGCAACGAGACCGAGTTCGTGCGCGGCAGCTTCCGGGTGCGTGGCGACACGATCGATGTCTTCCCGGCCGAGCACGCCGAACTCGCGGTGCGCATCGAACTGTTCGACGACGAGGTCGAGAGCCTGCAGTTGTTCGATCCGCTGACCGGCCGCGTCCAGCAGAAGATTCCGCGCTTCACCGTCTACCCGTCGTCACACTACGTGACGCCGCGTGCCACCGTGCTGCGTGCGATCGAGACCATCAAGGAAGAGCTGCGCGACCGGCTCGCGTTCTTCAATGCCGAGGGTCGCTTCGTCGAGGCGCAGCGGCTCGAGCAGCGCACCCGCTTCGACATCGAGATGCTGCAGGAGCTGGGCTTCTGCAAGGGCATCGAGAACTACACGCGCCATCTGTCGGGTGCGGTGCCGGGCGAGCCACCACCGACGCTGGTCGACTACCTGCCGTCCGATGCCTTGATGTTCATCGACGAGAGCCACGTCACGATCGGTCAGCTCGGCGGCATGTTCCGCGGCGACCGTTCACGCAAGGAGACGCTGGTCGAGTACGGTTTCCGGCTGCCTTCGGCGCTCGACAACCGGCCGCTGCGCTTCGAGGAATTCGAGGCCAAGATCCGCCAGTGCGTGTTCGTCTCGGCCACGCCGGCCGACTACGAAGCCCGGCAGTCCGGCCAGGTGGTCGAGCAGCTGGTCCGGCCGACCGGTCTCGTCGATCCGGAGATCATGGTGCGGCCGGCCAGCTCGCAGGTCGACGACGTTCTGTCCGAGATCCGCGTGCGGGTCGAGCGCGGCGAGCGGGTGCTGGTCACGACGCTGACCAAGCGGATGGCCGAAGACCTGACGGACTACCTCGGCGAACATGGCGTCAAGGTCCGCTACCTGCATTCGGACATCGACACGGTCGAGCGGGTCGAGATCATCCGTGATCTGCGACTCGGTGCCTTCGACGTGCTGGTCGGCATCAACCTGCTGCGCGAAGGGCTGGATATTCCCGAGGTGTCGCTGGTGGCCATCCTGGACGCCGACAAGGAAGGATTCCTGCGTTCCGAACGCAGCCTGATCCAGACGATCGGGCGGGCTGCGCGCAACCTGGACGGTACCGCGATCCTGTATGCCGACCGCATCACCGATTCGATGCGCCGGGCGATCGATGAAACCGGACGCAGGCGTGCGAGGCAGAGTGCTTTCAACGCCGCGCACGGCATCGTGCCGCGCGGCGTGAGCAAGCAGATCCGCGACATGATCGATGGCGTCTGGGATCCGCAACAGGCACGCCAGGAACTCAAGGCTGCCGAACAGCAGGCCGGTTATGGCGCGATGTCCGAGAAGGCCCTGGCGCGCGAGATCAAGCGGCTCGAGAAGCAGATGCTCGAGTACGCGAAGAACCTGGAATTCGAGAAGGCCGCGCAGGTGCGCGACCAGCTCGCGGCACTGAAGGAAAGGGTGTTCGGTTCGGACGGAGGAGGCAATGTCGTTCCGTTCGTGGCTGAGAGGGCTGCTTGACCGGCGCCGCCGTCGGGGCGGTGCCGCTGGGAAGAAATCTATTTTCGAGTCTGGAGTTGAAATGGCAAAACGTGAACCAATCTCATTGGCGATGAATACACGTGTCCTGTTCGTTTGCATGGGCAACATCTGCCGCTCGCCGATGGCCGAGGGGGTGTTCCAGCAGATGGTCCGGCAAGCCGGGCTGGATGAGGTCGTGCAGGTCGACTCGGCCGGCACGCATGCCTTTCACGCCGGGGAGGGCCCCGACAAGCGGGCCCAGACGACCGCCGCCAAGCGTGGTTACGATCTTTCCGGGCTGCGCGCCCGCCGGGTACGCGAGCGGGATTTCGAGGATTACGACATGATCCTCGCAATGGACTGGGACAACCTCTCCCTGCTGCAGCAGATCGCACCCAAGAGCGCCCACCACAAGCTGCAACTGCTGATGCGCTTTGCGAGTGACCACGAGTCGGCGACGATCCCCGACCCGTACTACGGCAACCAGCAGGGCTTCGAGCAGGTCCTCGACTACATCGAGGATGCCTGCAACGGCTTGCTCGAAGTGGCCAAGCGACGCGCCACCCAGGTCGCCGCTGCCTGACGGGCCTGCCCTGTGTAACCTGCTTGCCCCGGTGTAAGGAGGGGCTTGCGGGGTCGACGATACCCGAGTGCGCTGGAAGGTGATTTGTCCAGGACAATGACCCTTCCAAGCGCGGCAATTCCCGAGTAAAATACTCAGACACTCGCAGGTCGAGCGTCCGGGCTCCCGATGGGCCTTCACCTCACTGGAGCAATCATGAGACTGACCACGAAAGGGCGGTTCGCAGTAACCGCCATGATCGACCTGGCAATGCGCCAGCATCAGGGGCCGGTGACCCTGGCCGGCATCAGCCAGCGTCAGAAGATTTCACTGTCCTATCTGGAGCAGCTGTTCGGCAAGCTGCGCCGGCACGAACTGGTCGAAAGTACCCGCGGCCCCGGGGGCGGCTATACGCTGGCGCGCCCCGCCAAGGGCGTGACGGTTGCCGACATCATCTTTGCGGTGGACGAACCACTTGACGCCACCCAGTGTGGCGGCAAGAAGAATTGCGGGGAAGACCAGGGGCCGTGCATGACCCACGACCTGTGGTCGAATCTGACCAAGCGGATGGTCGAGTATCTGGATTCGGTCACGCTCGGTGACCTGGTCGAGCAGCAGAAGGGGCGGGAGGCCCGCAGCCGCCAGCCTCGGGAGATCTCGGTGCTCAAGGAACACCGCGCTGCGCTCGAGTTCCCGACCTCGACCCTGCAGCCGATCAAGCTCGATAACGGCCGGATCACGACGATCTGAGCCTTGCGTGCAATCCGGCGTTTCCGGCCACGATCCGGCCGGGGACGTCAGCGTCTAGTGGAGAAATCGTCATGGCAATCATGCTGACCGAAACGGCCGCACGGCATGTGGCCGGACACCTGCAGCGGCGAGGCAAGGGGCTCGGACTGCGGCTGGGCGTGCGCACCAGCGGTTGCTCGGGTTTCGCCTATCAGCTCGATTTCGTCGATGAAGTCGACGCGGCCGACCTGGCATTCGAGAGTCACGGTGTGAAGGTATTCGTCGCTCCGAAGGATCTGCCGATGGTCGACGGCACCGAGGTCGATTTCGCTCGCGAAGGCCTGAACGAGAGCTTCAGGTTCAGCAATCCCAACGTCTCCGCCGAGTGCGGCTGCGGCGAGTCGTTCGCGATCTGAGCAGCCGTTCCGGCTGACGTGCGCGTCCGCCGGCCGGGTCCGGCGTTACCGGCGTGCCGGGGTCCGGGACTCCTGCCGACGCACATAGACGGCCAGCGCGACGATCGTCGCGAACGAACCGAGCGAAAGCGCCGCCAGCAGGGTCAGCCCGGTACGCGGGCCGGTGGCCTGCACCAGGGCCGAGAAGACCGTTGGTGCCAGAGCGGCGACGGCCAGGGCCGGGCCGGCCACCGTGCCGAGCAGTTCTCCGTAGCCGCGGCTGCCGAACACGGCCAGCGGCAGCGAGCCCCGTACGATCGTGATCAACCCGTTCGCGCATCCATACAGGATCACGAAGAGGGTGGCGGCAACAGGTGACCCCGGCGAGATCAGGGCCACGATGAAGCTGGCCGGCAGCAGGCCCATCGCAGGGGGCGCCACGGCGACCATGTCGAACCAGCGTTGCGTCAGCATCTCGATCAGGCGGGCGATGACCTGCGCGACGCCCATCAGTGCGGCAGCCGACACGACGACGGCGGTGCCCAGGCCGAGGCCGTCGAGCAGCATGATCAGGTGGGCGCCCATCGTCGATGCGACGAAGGCCTGCAGCGTGAACGCGACGCCCAGCAGCCACAGGGCCACTCGCCGTGGGTGATCCGCGACGAGCAGCCCGTGGCCGTACGGTGACTGCCCTTGCCCTTCGCCGTGCCCGGGCGGGTTGTCGCCGGTGTCGGCTGGATAGACGGCCGGGCCGCCGGCGAACCGCCAGTACAGGGGCAGGCAGACGAGGAGATTGAGCAGGGCGTAGATGGCCAGGGTCTGGCGCCAGCCGAATGCACTGTCGAGCCAGTGGCCGGTCGGCCAGAACACCGTCGACGCCAGGCCGCCGAGCAGGGTCAGCAGCGAGATCGCCCGCCTCGCCTGGCTGCCGGCCAGCACGGTCAGCGCGGCGAAGGCGCCGTCGTAGAGGATGGAGCGCAGCGCCAGGCCGAGCAGTGTCCAGCCTGCCAGCAGGCCGGCGAGCCCTTGCGCCAGCGACAGGGTCAGCAGGCCTGCGGCGGCGATCACCGATGCGGCGCCCATCACCTTGCGCGCGCCGAGCCGGTCCATCAGGCGTCCCGCCGGGCGGGCGCTCAGGCCTGCGACCATCAATCCCCACGAGAAGGCGCCGAGCACGGCCGTCGGACTCAGGTTCAGGCCGGTGGCGATCGGTGCCGTCAGCACGGCCGGCATGTAGTGGGTGGTGCCCCAGCCGACGATCTGGCCGAGGCCGAGCGCGGCGATGGTGCGGCCGCCGACCTGCCGTGCGCCCGGCGTCGGCGGGTGGGTGCGGGGCACGCCTGGGCGGCCGGTCAGTCTTCGCGCCGCAGCGCGGGAAACAGCACCACGTCGCGGATGCTCGGGCTGTCGGTCAGCAGCATGATCAGCCGGTCGATGCCGATGCCGCAGCCACCGGTCGGCGGCATCCCGTACTCGAGCGCGCGAATGTAGTCGGCGTCGAAGTACATGGCTTCCTCGTCGCCGGCGTCCTTGGCGGCGACCTGGGCGAGGAAGCGCTCGGCCTGGTCTTCAGGGTCGTTCAGCTCGGAGAAGCCATTGGCGATCTCGCGGCCGGTGATGAACAGCTCGAAGCGCTCGGTGATGCCGGGCTGCGAATCGGAGCCGCGGGCCAGCGGCGAAACCTCAACCGGATAGTCGATGATGTAGGTCGGGTCCCAGAGCCTGGCTTCGACCGTTTCCTCGAACAGTGCGAGTTGCAGCGCTCCGAGCCCGGCCCGGTCCAGCGGCGGCGCGTCGACGGCCACGCCCAGCCGGGCCAGTTCGCCACGCAGGAAGGCCGCGTCCTGCACCTGGGCCGGTGTGTACTGCGGTGCGTGCCGGGCGATTGCATCGGCGATCGTCAGCCGTTCGAATGGCTGGCCGAAATCCAGCGTCCGGCCCTGATAGCTGAGCGTCGTCGACCCGGTGGCGCTCAGGGCCACGTCCCGGATCAACTGCTCGGTGAAGTCCATCAGCCACCGGTAGTCGGTATAGGCCGCATAGAACTCCATCATCGTGAATTCGGGATTGTGGCGCGGACTGATGCCCTCGTTGCGGAAGTTCCGGTTGACCTCGTAGACACGCTCGAAGCCCCCCACGATCAGCCGCTTCAGGTACAGCTCGGGGGCGATCCGCAGGAACATCTGCTGGTCGAGCGCGTTGTGATGGGTAACGAAGGGCCTGGCTGCGGCGCCGCCCGGAATCGGGTGCAGCATCGGCGTCTCGACTTCGAGGAAGCCGTGCGCGCTCATGAAACTGCGGATCGCGGTGATCGTCCGGCTGCGGGCCACGAAGGTGTTGCGCGACTCGGGCGTGACGATCAGGTCGACATAGCGCTGCCGGTAGCGAAGCTCGGTGTCGGCGAGGCCGTGGAACTTGTCGGGCAGCGGGCGCAGCGACTTGGCGAGCAAGCGGATCGTCGTGCAGCGTACCGACAGCTCGCCCTTGCGGGTCTTGAACAGCACCCCTTCGCAGGCAATGATGTCGCCGAGATCCCAGTGCTTGAAGGCTTCGTGTACGTCGGCGCCGACGCCGGCGTCGTTGAGCCAGAGCTGCAGGCGGCCGTTGGCGCCGCTGTGGTCGCCGGCAGCCGAGCCGTCCTGCAGCGTCGCAAAGCTCGCCTTGCCCTGGACGCGCTTGAGCACCATGCGGCCGGCCAGCGAAACCGGAACGTTGGCGGTTTCGAGTTCTTCGCGACTCATGGTGCCGTAGCGCTCGTTCAGCGCTGCGGCCTGGTCAGCGGGCCGGAAGTCGTTCGGAAAGGCGATGCCCTGTTCACGCAGGCGGGCGAGCTTGGTCCGCCGCTCGGCGATGATCGTGTTGTCGTCGGGCCCGGTGGGCTGGCCGTCCTGCGCGGATGCGTCGGAGGCGGCTTGTGAAGGGGTGGAAGCGCTCAAGGCGTCAGACTCCCTGCTTCAGGCTGGCAATGATGAATTCGTCGAGATCGCCGTCGAGCACGGCACGCGTGTTGCTGATCTCGACGTTGGTGCGCAGATCCTTGATCCGCGAGTTGTCGAGCACGTAGGAACGGATCTGGTGACCCCAGCCGATGTCGGCCTTGCCGGCCTCGATCTTGTCCTGCTCGGCACGCCGCTTGCGCATCTCGTGATCGTAGAGCCGGGCGCGCAGCATCTTCATCGCGGCATCCTTGTTCGAGTGCTGCGAGCGGTCGTTCTGGCACTGCACGACGATGCCGGTCGGATTGTGCGTGATGCGCACCGCCGACTCGGTCTTGTTCACGTGCTGGCCGCCGGCGCCCGAGGCGCGGTAGACGTCGATGCGCAGGTCGGCCGGATTGATCTCGATCTCGAAGGAGTCGTCGACTTCCGGGTAGACGAAGACCGACGCGAACGAGGTGTGGCGTCCGCCGCTGGAGTCGAAGGGCGACTTGCGCACCAGCCGGTGGATGCCGGTTTCGGTGCGCAGGTAGCCATAGGCATACTCGCCGGACACCTTGACGGTGGCGCCCTTGATCCCGGCGACATCGCCTTCGGATTCCTCGAGGACCTCGGTTTCGAAGTCCTTGCGTTCGCAGTAGCGCAGGTACTGGCGCAGCAGCATCGCGGCCCAGTCCTGGGCCTCGGTGCCGCCGGCCCCGGCCTGGATCTCGACGAAGCAGTTGCTCGGGTCGGCCGGGTTGGAGAACATCCGGCGGAATTCCAGGTCTTCGACGATCGTCTCGACGGCCTGCACGTCGGCTTCGACTGCCGTCAGCATCTCGTCGTCGTGCTCTTCGTGCGCCATCTCGAACAGCTCGCGACTGTCGGTCAGCTTCAGGTCGACGTCGATCAGCCGTCCGACGACGTTCTCGAGCCCTTTCTTTTCCCGGCCGAGCGCCTGGGCGCGGTCCGGGTCGTTCCAGATGTCGGCGGTTTCGAATTCGCGGTTCAGGACTTCGAGGCGGTTCTTCTTGCGATCGAAGTCAAAGATACCTCCGTAGTTCGACGGCCCGCTCGTGCAGGTCACTGATCAGGGCATCGATCTGATTCAGGCGCTCGGCGTCCATATGGGGTGATCCTTTGACTGATTTTCGTGGAGAACCCGAAATTATAAGCTGGCCGCCGGTGTGGCGGAGGCTTCGATCACCAGCTGGACCCGCGCACGGCCCTGCCAGTCGTCGCGCAGCAGGCGGTAGGCGAGTTGTGCCTGCGCCGGCAGCGGATCGGTGCGGCCGAAGGCGATCGCGTCGAGGCGGTGCGTGCCCAGCCGGAGAGCGAGCTTCAGGTGGCGTTCACCGACCACCGTCTGCCGTTCGACGGCGAAGTGGTCGGCGAACAGCGGCTCCGGGAAGCCCTGGCCCCAGACCTGCGACTCGATCTGTTCGAGCAGCTCCAGGCCGATCTCCTCGGTGCTCAGGCTGCCGTCGGTGGCCAGCACCCGGGTGAAGCTGGCCGGGTCGGCGAGCTCGGCCAGGGCCGCCTCGAAGGCGGCGGCGAGCCGGGGCAGGCCCTCGGCAGGCATGGTCAGGCCGGCGGCCATCGCATGGCCGCCGAAGCGCAGCAGCAGACCCGGTTCGCGCTTGTCGACGAGGTCGAGCACATCGCGCAGGTGCACGCCGGGGATCGAGCGACCCGAGCCGCGCAGTACGTCCGGGTCGTTCGCCGACGGCGCCAGGGCGATCGTTGGCCGGTGCCGCCGGTCCTTGACCCGGCTGGCCACCAGCCCGACCACGCCTTCGTGCCAGCCGGGCCGGAAGATCACGATGCCCAGCCCGTTCT